>CALEPR010000129.1 GCA_937910665.1 uncultured Selenomonadales bacterium | reverse complement strand
TCACGGGCGTTTCATAAATTTTAGGCAAGAATAACATCAAGCAAAAGTTTGTCATCGGGAAAGCAAGACAAAAGATTTTGTTTGACACTCCAAAATTTTTTCTTGATTGTACACAAAAAAATCAGACACTCAATTTTGAATATCTGCAAATTTTTTAATCGGAAATTTTTTCACCGCGCCAACGTCCAACGCTGTCAAAAATAATCATAGCTTTTTTTCCGCGCCGAGAAGTCAAAGTAACAGTTCCGCTGTCGCCGCTGTAAACTCCATTTGAATTAAATCTTATGCGTTTGATGGAGTCGGGAGAATAATTTATTTTCATTCCGGAAGGAAGTCGACGCGTTTCGCCAAGTCTTTTTGCGTCGCTCCAAAGTCGCCAAGTTCCGGCAGTTTTATTTATTTCCAACATAATTTCAGTAGTCGGCTGACTTACTTTTTCATAAAAAATTGTCGGATTGAAAGTTGAGGAACGATTCATTGACCTGACAGAATTAACTTCGCCGATAAAATTTTTCATTTCATAGTCAAGAAGAATTTTGTCCATAATTTTATCAATTTTCGGCACAGCGACAAAAGCCAACAAAGAAATTATCGCCGTCGCCAAAATTATTTCTAAAGTTATAAAGCCGTTTTGATTTTTCATTTCGCCAAGTCCAAAATTAAATTTGCAATTTCGTCTGCCGCTTGAGGTTTGCCGAGCGACAAACTTGCTTCCGACATTTTTTCCAATTCGCCGGGATTATTCAGAAGTTCCTCGATCTGCGCGGATAAAATTTCCGAAGTCAAATCCTTGTTCAAAATCATTTTCGCCGCTCCGACTTCGACCAATGCCCTTGCATTAAATTCTTGGTGATTTTCTGCCGCGAAGGGATATGGAATTAAAATGGCAGGAATTCCCCGAGCAGTGAGTTCGGCAATTCCCGTCGCTCCTGCGCGAAAAATTGCAAGGTCAGCCATCGCCATCGCTTGAGGCATATTGTAGAGGTAGGGGACAATTTTTATTTTAGGATTGTCGAAATTAAAATTCGCGTCCGAAAGTTTTTTTGTGACGGAACCAAATTCGCCTTTGCCGGTGACGTGGAGAAATTGTGCGTTAAAATTTTTTTCAGCGTTAAGAAGTACATCGACCATAGCAAGATTTATGCTCCGCGCTCCGCGACTTCCTCCCGAGATTAAAATAATCGGCAAGTCGGAAGAAAAATTAAATTCTTTCAAGCCGTCAGATTTTTTTGCCTGCAAAACTTCTGCGCGAATGGGATTGCCGGTGTAAATTGTTTTTTCGGCAGGAAAATTTTTCAGAGCGAGTTCGGAACCGACAGCAATTTTTGTCGCGAACTTTGACAAAATTTTATTCGTGATCCCCGCAACTGCATTTTGCTCCTGAATCAAGGCGGGAACTTTCATCAAACTTGCGGCAAGCAAAATCGGTCCGCAAACATATCCTCCGGTTCCTACGGCAACATCAGGTCGAAAATCTTCGACAATTTTTTTTGCCTTCTTGACGCTCAAAATTGCGTTGGCTGCACGTTTGATATTTTCCAAAGTAAAACGCCGCTCAAATCCTCCTTCGAGGTCAAGCGCGACAAAATTTATTCCTGCCTTCGGAACAATATCCGACTCCAAACCTTGCTCAGTGCCAACATACAAAACTTCGGCGTTCGGCAATTTTTTTTTGACTGCATCGATCAATGTCAACGCAGGGTAAATATGTCCTCCCGTGCCGCCGCCTGAAAAAATTATTTTCACTTCAAAACCTCACCAAAAAAAATTTTTCTACAACTTAAAACTTCCACAAAAAATTTTTCTACAACTTAAAACTTCCACAAAAAAATTTTCTACAACTTGAAACTTCCACCAAAAAAATTTTTCCTACAACTTGAAACTTCCACCAAAAAAATTTTTCCTACAACTTAAAACTTCACCAAAAAAATTTTCTACAACTAAAAACTTCACCAAAAAAATTTTCTACAACTTAAAACTTCACCAAAAAAAATTTTTCTACAACTTGAAACTTCACCAAAAAATTTTCTACAACTTAAAACTTCCACAAAAAAATTTCCTACAACTTGAAACTTCCACCAAAAAAATTTTCTACAACTTGAAATTTTCTCCGAGATAGAATTTTTTTGCAATCGGACTTTCGGCAATTTCTTCGGAATTTCCTTCCAATAAAATTTTTCCTTCATTCAAAATATATGCTCGGTCAACAATATTCAAAGTTTCGCGGACATTGTGATCCGTAATTAAAATTCCCATGCCGCGCTCACGAAGATATTTTATAATTTCCTGAATATCGGCGACGGCGAGAGGATCGACTCCGGCAAAAGGTTCGTCCAGCAAAATAAATTGCGGCTCGAGGGCCAAACATCTTGCAATTTCCACACGCCGACGCTCGCCGCCAGAAAGTTCAGTGCCTTTTCTGTCGCGGACGTGTCGAATATTAAATTCTTCCAGAAGTCCGTCAAGTCTTTTTTGCGATTCGGCTTTTGTCTTTCGCGTCGTTTCCAAAATTGCCATAATATTTTCTGTGACCGTCAGCTTTCTGAAAATAGATGCTTCCTGTGTCAAGTAACCTATTCCAAGTTGTGCGCGTCGATAAATTGGCAGGTGGGAAACATTCACGTCGGAAATAAAAACTTCGCCTCTGTCCGGTTTTTCCAGTCCGACTATCATGTAAAATGAAGTTGTCTTTCCTGCGCCGTTTGGACCGAGTAAGCCGACAATTTCGCCCTTCTCGACCTTCAGTGAAACTTCATTCACTACCACTCGCTTTTTAAAAGACTTCACTAACTTTTTTGCTTCGATATACATTTTAAGTGTTAAGGGAAAAGTGGCAAGGGATAAGAATTTCTTTACCCTCAGCTCTTTGCCCTTTCCTCTCCCTTCAAGGTTGAACTTTCAATTTTTTGTCGTCTGCCATGTAAACCGTCAATCTGTTTCCGCGAACTGTATTGTTTTCCTGAATTACCCAAGCGTTGCCTGTCAAAACTAATTTTCCGCTGTCCTTGCCGAAATAATCTGCCTTATCTGCGCCGGCTTCCATTTTTCGCGGAGGACTGACAGCGTGAGCATTTCCTGTTCCAATGTAGTGCTCGGTATCGAGCCAGCCTTCCATGTGATCGGCGGTAAACGTTCCGTCGTTCATCGTGATAAGTCCGCCGGTTGGAATTACGAAATGTTTTTTGTTGTCGGGATAATAGTCGACGTGTTCGCCTGTAAAAGTTCTGGTGTCGCCGTTAGGATATTTTTCATTCGGCGCGATAATTTGTGTGCCGTGAACATTTCCGTCCGCCTGCATATGTCCTTTTCCGTTGCTGCGAAGATTGTCGCAAGTAACTTTTATTCCGTCGCGCTCAACAATTACATTTTCTGTAAGATAAGCCTCCATAGTATTCACGTTGTACATCGCCCTTGCGCCTGTCGCCCTGCCTGTGCCATGTTTGAGTAAAACATTTCCTGTCGCTTGAACAATTCCGGTATTCATATTGTACTCAACATTGTCGGCGTTGAGTTCGGAAGGGACTTTATCTTTTTCTGACTTAGCTTGAACATTTCCTTTAGCCTTTGCAATTCCATTTTCAGAATCATATTCAATTTCGTCCGCATTGACTTCAGATTGTCGGTCGTCAACTTTTTCTGCAGATTGATTTAAATTTTCTGCCGCAACTGTCGCCGAAGTTATCAAACTCAATCCGATAATTGCGGCAAAAAAATTTTTAAATTTCATTCCTCATTCCTCTTTCCTAACTCATCATTCCTAATTCCTTTAAGTACCCGCGCATGACCTTTCAAGAAAAAATGTTTAAAGCCGTCCTTGCTTTCAGCGCGGTCTCCGAAGGCTTGCATATCGTCCTTAGTAATTTTTACATCTTCTCTGGCAATTAAAATTTCTTTTGCATCGTTCCAATCAAGTTTTTTGCTGGTAAGTTTGCCGCCGTCGCCGTCCAGAAGTTCGACGTCGCCTTCAATGTGAATATTTTTTGTCTTTTGATTGTAAGTTCCCTTGTTCGCTGTGAGTTCCAAAACTTTGCCGTCTTCCTGATAAAATTTTCCGCTAACTTTTTCAAACCTGGCAATTTGTGTTGTGGAGTTAATGAAAATCTTTTCTGTGGTGAGTTCCCAGATTTTAACGCCATCTTTCTCCTCGACAATGGTATTGCCTTCGTATTCCATAATTTTTGGCGGATCAATTTTTTCTATCTGCGGCGGAGCTTTTGGCGTTGTGCGAATCGTCCAGATAATTAGGCACAAAAATAAAATCACGCCTACTGCCGACAAAATTTTTAACCTTCTATCCATTACCTCGCCCCTTTATTCAATTAGGAATGAGGAAGGAGAAATGAGGAATTTCCTAGCTCCTCGCTCCCAATTAAATCAAACTGTGTGATGCTTATTTTCCTTTTTCATTTCAGGCGGAGTATTCCAACGCTTTTGAAACCAAAGCCACTGCGTAGGATTTTCGCGAATGACTTGCTCCAAAATTCTTGTCATTTTTTCAGTGAACCGAAATAAATCTTCGTCCGTGTTGCCCGTGTCCTCGAAATGCATAACTTCAAAAATTTTTACCAAATGTCTGCCGTCCTCTTGTCGAATTATGAAAGCAGGAAGAACAGGCGAGTGAAATTTTTTTGAGAAGACTGCAGGCCCCATTGGAGTGGAGGCAATCTTTCCCAAAAAATTTATAAATGCTCCGCCCGGTCCGCCGTCTTGGTCAGCAAGAAAACCTAAAATTTTTCCTTTCTTCAAGGCGCGACCCGCAGATAAAAGTTCACTCGTGCCGCGATTAAAAATTTCTACATTTATTGTCGCTCTGAGATCGTCAAGCACTCTGGAATATTCTTGGTTCGGCTGAAGTTTTGCAATCGCAGTTACCGGCAGACCATTCAAAGTAAATGCCGCCGACAGCCATTCCCAAGTTCCAATGTGTCCGGTCAAAACTACAACGCCGTGACCTTCGGCAAGAGCATCTTTCATTCTCTCGAGGTGATCTATTTTTATGTAGTTGGAAAAATTTTTTTCATTTAAGTTCGGCATATAAAAAATATCCAGAACATTTCTTGCCAAGTTCACGAAAGATTTTCTGACAAGTTTCCGCGCTTCTGCCTCAGAAATTTGCAAGGCGGGCATCATCTGGGCGACGGCTCGCTCGCGCTGTTTTTTTATCAACAGATAGTACAAGTTGCCTAAAATTTTTCCCAGAAACAAAAGTAAGTCGTAAGGCAAAAGTCGAACCAATCGACTGAACATCATCAAAAAATTGTAAAGCATTTTTCTCCCAACTTATTGCAAAATTTTTAAATAAACTAATTTGCTATTTTCTGCCAACAAAAAAATTTTCCTGCAAACTTTTAAAAAGTTGATAAACTATCGTTAGTCAAAAAAATATTTTTTTTGAAACTCTACTCGTTGAAATAAAATTCTGTGTCGCCATATTTCTTTGTTAAAACTTGCGAAAATTTTTTACAAAGAAAAAATGACCATGCAGGAGAAAATTTTTTCTTGCATGATCCTCCAGTTCACTTGAAGAAAGTCCGTTTCTATTTTTTTTTGAAAAATATTAAATTCAGTACCTAACAAGTGAGAAAAAAATTTTTTAGTTTTATCTGTTTAAAAATTTATTTTGCATAATCGACAACTCTGGTTTCACGAATTACAGTTGCTTTAATCTGCCCGGGATATTCCAATTCTTTTTCAATGCGTTTGACAACTTCATGTGCCAAAGTCACCGCCTCCAAGTCGTCAATTCTGTCAGGCTTGACCATGATTCTAATTTCTCGACCGGCTTGAATTGCAAAACATCTTTCAACGCCTTCAAATGATTCGGCAATCTCCTCCAACATTTTTAAACGCTTCAGATACATTTCCAAACTTTCGCGTCGCGCTCCGGGTCTTGCCGCCGAAACTGCGTCAGCCGCCGCAACCAAAACTGCTTCGACTGTTTGAGGTTCAACGTCGCCGTGATGAGCCGCGATCGCATTGATGACATTTTTATTTTCGCGATAGCGTTTTGCCAAGTCTGCACCTATGGTGACGTGCGGACCTTCGACTTCATGATCGACCGCTTTTCCAATGTCGTGGAGAAGTCCCGCACGTTTTGCAAGATTGACATCAACGCCGAGTTCGCTCGCCATAATTCCTGCCAACGTCGCGACTTCGATTGAGTGATTCAAAACATTTTGTCCGTAACTTGTTCGATACTTCAGCCTGCCGAGAAGTTTTACAAGTTCGGGATGGATTCCATGAACGCCGACTTTAAAAGTTGCCTGTTCACCGGTTTCCTTCATTCTGCTTTCAACTTCGCGTTGAGCTTTATCAACCATTTCTTCAATTCGCGCAGGATGTATTCTGCCGTCCGAAATAAGTCTTTCAAGTGCCACTCGCGCAATTTCACGCTTCACAGGATCGAAACCGGAAAGCAAAACTGCCTCAGGCGTATCGTCGATTATTAAATCAATTCCTGTCAAAGTTTCCAGTGTGCGAATATTTCTTCCTTCGCGACCGATAATTCTTCCTTTCATGTCATCGCTCGGCAAATTCACAACTGACACAGTAGTTTCAGCGACATGATCCGCCGCAGATCTTTGAATTGCTATGCTCAAAATGTCGCGCGCTTTTTTATCGGCTTCATCTTTGATTTGAGATTCATATTCTTTAATTCTGATCGCCTTGTCATGTTTTAAATCTTCCTCGACTTCGCTCATCAAAATATTTCGCGCCTCGTCCTTTGAAAGCGATGCAATTCTTTCAAGTTCGGCATCCTCGCGTTCCTGCATCGCGTCAAGTTTTGCTTGAGATTCATTCAACTTAGTTTCTTTTTTGTTGAGCATCAATTCTTTCTTTTCGAGAGAATCAATTTTTCTGTCAAGATTTTCTTCCTTCTGAACAACGCGTTTTTCCTGCCGCGCCAATTCGCCGCGCCTTTCCTTTGTGTCTTTGTCCAATTCTTGACGCATGCGATGAATTTCTTCCTTTGCCTCAAGGACGGCTTCTTTTTTTTCTGCGTTGCCTTTTTCCCGCGCTTCCTCGACAATGCGCCGCGCTTCTTCCTCTGCCGAGCCAATTTTTTCCTCCGCAGTTTTTTTCCGCGCAACATATCCTCCGACCGCGCCCAAAATCATTGCAATAACTGCTGCTGCGATTGTAGTAGCAATAACATTCACCCCCTGACCTTCCGTCACAAAAAATTATTTTACTTCGTCGTGTCGATTAAAAAATCAATATAAAATCGCGCTGAACAGCAGGAGGTTTTTATTTGTTTCCACAAAAAACAAAAGTTAATTTCAAAATTTTTTATCTTCCAAAAACATCTTTCAAAATCATTCCCGCTTTGCTGACCGGCAAAAAATTTTTTGCTCTGCAACTCCGCGATTTATACCGAACAAAATTTTTTCCATAACACAACAAAAATTTTTTTGTATCTCGATGTATACAAAAGTTATTTTATATATTGTCGGCAAATATGTCAAATAATTTTACGGACAGAAAATTTGGAAAATTGAAAAATTAAGTTGAGCATTTTTTAGAACTTGTGAAGACAGTTTCTAATATTTTCTTTAAAATTTTTAACTTTCATTTAATTTTCAGTTTCGATATTTCGATAAATAAAACAAAACTTTTGTAAAGGAGGAAGCTAAGATGACCGGCAGGGAATTGTTTGATTGTTACTACGAAGCTTGGAAAATTATTTCTGATTATATCGAATGGGTTGCGAGTGGCGGCGAAAGTTTGTATGGCTCGATTGAAACGGCTCGATCTTGGGCTTATTCTCTCCTTGTTGCTCAGAGCAGCTGTTTTTAAAATTATTTTCAGTTTTTATTTGTTCGCAATTATTTTTTTGATAGGGAGTTGTCGTTAAAAATTTTTTATCGACGCTCCCTAAAAATTTAATTTATTTATCTTGCTCGCCAAAACTCCCGCGCCAAAACCGTTGTCAATGTTTACGACAGAAATTCCCGCCGCACAACTGTTCAACATCGCGAGGAGTGCGGCAAGTCCATGAAAAGATGCTCCGTAACCTACGCTTGTCGGAACGGCGATAACAGGTTTGTCAGTAAGTCCGCCGACGACGCTGGCAAGTGCGCCTTCCATTCCCGCGACGACGATTATAACATTTGCGGTTTCAATTTCCTGAATATGCGAAAAAAGTCTGTGAATCCCGGCAACTCCGCAGTCATAAAAAGTTTGAACCGTGTTGCCCCAAAGATAGGCAGTCAGTCTCGCTTCCTCCGCGACAGGCATATCACTTGTTCCGGCAGAGAGAATTAAAATTTTTTTGTCGGGATTGCGGGAAATATTTTTGTCGCGGTCGAGATAAATCATTTTTGAAATTTCGTCAAATTTTGCGTCGGGAATTTCCTCAATTAAAAAATTGTACTGCTCGGAAGTCGCGCGGGTCGCAATTAAATTTCCCGAGCTTTTTTTGTAGAGCGATTTAAAAATTTCGCGAAGTTGTTCCTTCGTCTTGCCCGCCGCGAAAATTACTTCCGGAAAACCTTGTCTGAGTTCTCGAGCATGATCCACTTCCGCGAATCCTTCAAGATTTTCTATCGCCTCGAGCGACAAATTTTTTAACTGCGCGAGCGTGTCCGATTCAGAAATTTCTCCGACTTTGTAGCCGCGCAAAAGTTTCAGCAAATTTTTTTCTGTCATAACAATGTCACCTGCTAAAAATTTTTTTTTAGAATCTGTATTCACAGCTTCAGGAAATAGAAATAGTGGTTAATGGATAGAAAAAAAAACTAACAACCAACACTAATCACTAACAACTAATCGCTCCCTTATCGCTTATCTTCGGAACTTGTGTGTACAAGTTCTTAAATTTTTTTCTGAGATATTTCAGCGGAGCAAAACTCTCAGCGCATTCAAAACTGCAATAACCATAACTCCCACGTCCGCAAAAATTGCAAACCACATATTTGCAATTCCAATAGCTCCGAGTGCCAAACACAAAATTTTCACGCCGATAGCAAAATAAATATTTTCCTTGACAATCAGCAAACATTTTTTTGAAAGTTCAATCGCCTTTGAAATTTTCAGCGGATCATCGTCCATCAAAACAACGTCAGCCGCCTCAATCGCCGCATCCGAACCAAGTGCGCCCATCGCGATTCCAATATCCGCGCGAGCCAAAACCGGTGCGTCATTTATTCCGTCGCCGACGAAAGCAACTTTGCCGGAATTTTTTTCAGACAAAATTTTTTCAAGATGCTCAACTTTCTGCGCGGGCAAAAGTTCGCTGTAAAATTCTTTCAAACTGAGTTCATTTGCAACTCTCTCGGCAACTTTTTTAATGTCGCCTGTCAACATTACAATTCTTTTCACGCCGACTTCAAAAAGTTTTTCAATCGCCTTCCTGCTGTTCGGTTTCAACATATCAGCAACGATAACGTGTCCTGCATATTCGCCGTCAATGGCAACATGAATAATCGTTCCGACTCGGTGACAAGGATGCCAAGCGGCACCAATTTTTTCCATCAACTTTTCGTTTCCGACATGCATAATTTTTCCGTTCACGACAGCTTTAATTCCAAGTCCGGCGAGTTCTTCGACTTCCTCAACTTTGCAGTCGTCATCTGAATGAGGATAAGCCTTTCGCAAAGTCGCCGCGATTGGATGCGTGGAATATTTTTCGACGTGCGCCGTGAAATGCAAAAGTTGTTCGGGAGCAATTTTGTCTGAGTGAACGGCATCGACATCAAAAACTCCGCGCGTCAAAGTTCCTGTCTTGTCCATGACGACAGTTTTTACTTCCGACAAAGTTTCCAAAAAGTTTGAGCCTTTAATTAAAATTCCCTCGCGGCTCGCTCCTCCCAGTCCCGCAAAAAAAGTCAGCGGAATACTAATCACCAAAGCGCAGGGACAACTTATCACCAAAAAAATCAGTGCGCGATAAATCCAAGTTGCAAAATCTTTTGTTGCAAGCGAAGGAATTACAGCCAAAGCCACTGCGCCAATGACGACGGCAGGAGTATAAATCCTTGCGAACTTTGTGATAAAATTTTCCGACTTTGATTTTCTGGAACTTGCATTTTCCACCAAGTCCAAAATTTTCGACGCAGTGGAATTTTCAAAATTTTTTGTTGCGCGAATTTTCAAAACGCCATTCAAGTTCACACAGCCGCTAATGACTTCATCGCCGACCTGAACATTTCGCGGCAAACTTTCACCTGTCAGTGCGGAAGTGTTTAAAGTTGAACCGCCTTCAATAATCACGCCGTCGATAGGAATTTTTTCGCCGGGCTGAACAATTATCGTCGTGCCAATTTCAACTTCATCGGGATCAACTCTTTCAATTTTTCCCGCACTCTCAATGTTCGCATAGTCCGGGCGAATGTCCATCAAGTCGGAAATATTTTTTCGACTTCTGTTAATGGCGTAAGATTGAAACCATTCACCAATCTGATAGAAAAGCATGACCGCAACCGCTTCGGTGTAGTCTCCGTCAGAATAAATTCCAAGCGCGATAGCTCCGAGCGTCGCGACCGCCATTAAAAAATTTTCATCAAAGGGACGAAGATTTTTTATTCCATGCGCCGCCTTCAGCAAAATATCATAGCCGACAATCAAGTAAGGCAGCATATACAAAAAAAATCTCGCTGCGCCTTCGACAGGAATAAAATTCAGGACAATCATCAAGACAGCGGCAGAGATTATGCGGATCAAATTTTTTTTCTGCTTTTTATTCAAAGAAATATTTCCTCCGGACAAAAAAATTTTTACTTCGACAAGACAGCGATAACCATCGCCGCAATTCCCAAGAAAGTTACAATAGTTTGATTTCGTCCACTGGTCTGAATACTTTGCAAACTTTGTCGAATCTCAGACATCTCTGCGTGTCGCTGATTATCTCTGTCGCGCATTTCATTCATGAACATATTAAATTTTTCATCCTGAATCTCAATTTTTGTCTTGAATTGATTGTTAAGAACTTCTTGCTCAGTCATTTTAATCAACCCCTTCAAATAATTTCAGAAACTGTATTTACAGCTTCAGGAAATAGGATTTAGTTCAAAGGATTTCATTTCAAAAAAATTTCGCAGTCGTCTTCAACTTTTTTGCAATTTTCGCGGACGCGTTCCATAACTTCTTTTGGATCTCTGCCATCCTCGAACTCGACCTGCATTTTCAGAGTCATAAAATTTACCGAAGCATCTTTCACGCCGTCAGTTTTTTTCGCCTCAGCTTCCATTTGACTCGCGCAGTTTGCACAATCGACATCAATCTTGTAAGACTTTTTCATTTCGATAATTCCCTTCCAAAATTTTTTTCAGTCTAACACTTCGCAAGTCGCTTTGCAAGTTCAAAAACCTGCCGACTTAATCAGAATAAAAATCGCAAGCCCGACAAGTGAGCCGACAATGGAACCGTTCATTCTAATCCAGACAAATTCGTCCTCCGCTTTGCCGTAAACCATTTCGTTAAGTTGATCGGCAGACATTTTATCCAATGCGGATTTTGCAATCACTCCGACAAGCGGCTGAGCATAAAGCGCAGTTCGCGCAGTCAGTTCATAAATAAATTGGTTAGCAAGATTTTTAATTTCTCCGTCGATTGTCAAAAATTCTATCAGTTTGTTGTATTCGCGATTTAAAAGTTGAACAAGCAAAGTTCCAAAATTTTTTTCGGAAAGCTCGGAATTTTTTTCAGCAAGAATTTTTTCAAAGTCAGCCGTTTGAATCTGCGTTTCAAAATTTGTCAGCGTACCGCCGATTGCATTTTCAAGCGGCAAGGCAGAAATTAAATCTACCTGAACCCGCTCGACCAAACCGCAAAATTCTGAAGTCGAAGTCAGCTCGGAAATTTTCAAGCGACATTCATTTAAAGTTTTGCGTTGGAGTGGAGTATCTTTTATCAGTTCGTCGATGAATTTTAAAAGTTGCGTCTGCATAATTTCAGCCGCCTCTGAAAAATTTACCAAGTCCAACATTTGCGCCAGCCCCGCCGCCAGAAGTGAAAAAAATCCTGCCGACTGCATTTTTTCCCGCGCATAATCTTCAAGAACATTTTGCAATTTTGTTCGCGTTTCGGACTTCGCCGCCTCCTCGCGAATTTTTTTCATCAAGCCGACAAAAAATTCTCTGTCCTTGTCATTTTTTTTAATCCAGTCTCCGCCGCTGTCAATCAAAGTTTTTGCAGGAATATTTTCAAGTTCGCGCCGAATTTTGTTTGAAAACATTTTTGACAAGTTGTCTTTGTCCAGCGTGGAAAAATATTTTTTTATTGCGTTAAAAATTTCGCCGAGCAAAAATTTTTTTGTCTCAAACTTTTCCAGATATTCGACAAGTCGCGGCAGCAAATGCAAGTTGCCGACTTTTTTAAAAATCGTCCGACGCGAAAAAAATTCTTTCTGAACCATTTGCACCGACGCTCTTACAAAATCTTCGCGCCTGTTTGGAAGCAGTGCAGTGTGGAAAGGAAATCCGAGCGGTTTTTTGAAAAGTGCGGTAACTGCAAACCAGTCCGCAATTCCGCCGACCATCGCCGCCTCCGTGACAAATAAAAATCCTTCAGCCAAAATTGAATCGGCGTAAACAATTTTGAATCCGACCGCCATTAAAAAACATGCCGCCGCACAAGCCAAAGTTGAATCGGCGTTATTCCATCTTTCTAATTTGCTTTGTTCCAATTTGTTCACCTCAATTTTTTACAATTTTAATTTTTTTATGCTACAAAAAACTCCCTCAGCGATACACCACCTTCGCTTGAGGGAGTCTTTGTTTGGTGTTTTAATGTTAATCCCAATCCCAATGTCTTTCAGACACCTAAATACTACCACAAGCAAAAATTTTTTTCAACTTCAAAAATTTTAACCAATGTAATAATTGATTACGAAGGAAACGATATATAAAATCATTCCGACAAGTCCGCCGCAAACCGAGCCGTTAATCCGAATCATCTGCAAGTCGTCGGAAACTTTTTCCTCCACAAATTCAGTAAGTTCGTCGTCGCTGAATTTATCCAACCTTTCGCGAATCAAGTTTGGAATTTGTCCGTGATACTCCGACAACATTTTTTCGATAAAATTTTTTGTGAACTTGTCAAACTTTCCCTGCAAGATTGGACTTTTTATAAATTCATCGATCTTGCTGTCAATCAAGTCAAAAATTGCCGCCTGCCAAATTGGATTTTGTTTTTCAATTTTCACGACGCGACTGTGTTGAGGATTGGCGGCTTTCTGTCTTTGAATTTTTTCGATAATCGCCGGATCAATTTCGCCTTTGACGTTGACGTTGATCCAAGTTTCAAAGTACTTCGCCGCATCAAATTTTTCGCTGAAAAGTTTTTGAAACTCGGCGTGAAAAGTTTTTGCGTCAAAATTCGCGGCGGAAGTTTTTACAAAGTTTGAAAAATTATTCAACAAATTTTTTGCCGCGTCCGCAGTTTTTGTATCGACCATTCCGCGAATATTTAAAATTGAAATAGTGTCGGAAATTTTTTGCTCGACGCTCTCATTCAAGATTGTCAAAATTTTTTCATCAGTTAAATTCAGCGTGGACAAAACTAAAGCGCGTCCTGTCGAATCGCCTTCGTAAGCCTCGCGCAGTTCAGTAATTTTTTGCAAAATTGTTTCCTGCATGTGCTCGGAGCGAAGAATTTTTCTGCCGGTTTCCAAAAGCGTGGTTAAAATTTTTCTGCCGTTCCTTTCGTTCGTGACGACTTTAACAGTCGCGTCGATAATTTTCCGCGCATCAAGATTATTCAATTCTCCTTCCAAAATCGGCGCGACGGCTTTTGAAATTTCCGCGCTGTCGGTGTTCGCAAAAAGTTCTTTAAAAATTTCATTGGCTAGAGATTTAATTTTTTCGCGACCTTGATGTTGTTCAAAATAATCTGTCAGCAACTTGGCGGTGTCCTCGTCCTTAACCAAGTCCATTATATTTTGCGGAGCGAGCAAATCTTTTTCGACAAACTCAATAATCGCGTCGGCAACTTTTCCGCGACTGCGCCTTAAAATTTCCGTGTGGAAACCAATGCCCAGAGGTTTTCTGAACAGTGCGGTCACTGCGAACCAGTCAGCCATTCCGCCGATTGTCGCCGCAATAAAACCGTGATTGAAAAGGTTGAGGAAAAAATTTCCGAGTTGACTTGCCGCCGCAAAATTTGTCAGCGGAGAAAATCCCGGTAAAGTTCCCGCCGCAAAAATTGCGCTTGTGATTAAAGTTGCCGTCGCCTTTGTTTTGTTTTGCAAATTTATTTAAACCTCCTTCGACGTTTGAAATATTTTACAACAAAATTTCAAGAATTGATAGAGCATAAAAATTTGTTGAGAATTTTTTCGGCGATAAAATTTCTTTACAAAAAATTTTTTTGAAGTATATAATGTCGCAGGAAAAAATTTTTGGACTGAAAGGATTTTGAAATTTTAAATGAAAGTCGAGTTGCCATACTTTTATATTGGAAATTCTCTGGGCGGGCAACAGGAATGGTTGCCGGAATATATGATGCGAATCGGAGGATGTGCGGCTGTCACGGCGTGCGACTGTTCAATTTATTTTGAACTCTACAAAGGTTTAAAAAATCTTTACCCCTTCGACAAGCAAAAAATTTTGAAGGCGGACTACATAAAATTTACTGACGAAATGAAACCTTATCTCCATCCGCGCTGGTCGGGAATTGATAAGCTGTCAATTTATATCGACGGCTTTGGAAAATTTTTGGAGGATCGCGGAGAAAAAAAATTAAAAATTCTCGGCTGGGAGGGCGACGCAAATTTTGAATCGACGCATTTAATTTTAAAATATCAGATTGACAACGGTTATCCTGTTCCCTGCTTGACTTTGAATCACAAAAATCCTCTGCTTGATGATTATGTTTGGCATTGGTTTTTGCTTACAGGTTACGAAGTTGTAAATGGCGACTGGTTTGTTAAAGCTGTTTCCTACGGCTATGGAAAGTGGCTGAATTTTGATTTGCTCTGGGACACCGGTTTTGAAAAGAAAGGCGGCTTGATAATTTTCAGATCGTAAAAATTTTTTGGTCGTGAAGGATAAAAAAAAATTATGGCGAAGTTTTAGAGGAAATATGGAGCTTAACTTATGGAGGCGAATTTAATGGCTAATGATAAAGCTCGCACGGGAGCAGAAACTGCCGGAGATAAAAAAGGCATTTTGTTGGAATCTGGTACCAACGAATTTGAAATAGTAGAGTTCAGCATTGGAAATGTTCACTACGGAATAAACGTCGCAAAAGTTCGCGAAGTTATTCAGCGTGCGCCGGTAACTGCGATGCCTCAGGCGCATCCTTACATTGACGGACTTTTTACACTGCGCGGCAAGGCAATTCCGCTGGTAAATCTTCCTCGCTGTCTTAACGTCCAAAGTTCCGGCGAAGCAAAAAATGTTATCGTCACAGACATTAACAATTATGGAATCGCTTTTCTTGTTGAAAATGTTTCAAGAATCCACAGAATTTCTTGGAAAGACATGGAACCTTCTCCCGAAGTCGGAGATCAATCTCGCGTTGTCGGTATCGTGAAAATGTCTGACAGAATTGTTTTGCTTTTGGATTTTGAAACTATCATTGCTGAAATAAATCCTGAAATTAACGCAAAACTCACGACAGTCGAAGAGGCGACGACTGATACAAAATCACTCCGCGCAGACGTTCACGTCGTCGTGGCTGAAGACTCCGCGATGTTGCGCGACCTGCTTGTTACAACTTTGCATGACAGCGGCTACAGATTTGTTCGCGACTTCAGCAATGGTCAGGACGCTTGGGAATATCTCAGAAACTTGGCGGCTAAAGATGGTCCTATCGAAAATCATGTCGGCGTTATCGTTTCCGACGTTGAGATGCCGAAGATGGACGGTCACAGAATGTTAAAACTTGTCCGCGACAACGAAAGACTTCATGAAGTTCCTTTCGTTCTGTTCTCCTCGCTGATAAATGAAGAAATGCGTCTGAAAGGCGAATCACTCGGCGCGAGCGGACAAATTTCAAAACCTGAAATCAGTCAGTTAATCGGTCTGTTGGATCATTTAATTTTCGGCAAGCCGCTCAAGAAACCGAACGAATATTAAAATTAGGGATAAGCGATAAGGGATTAGGGATTAGTCGTTAGTTTTTTTTCTGTCCACTACCACTAATTCCCAGCCCCTTAACCTTTAACCAAAATCACCGAGAAAAAAATTTTGCAAATAAAAAAATTCCTCCGCATATTCGGCAGAGGAAATTTTTTTTACGCAATAATTTTTCTCGCCCCGATAAATCTCGGACTCCAATAGTCGTTGTCAAGAGAATCGACTTTCACTCCGCGACTTGAGGAAACATGCAAAAATTTTCTGTCGCCGACATAAATTCCGCAGTGCGAAACTCCTTCCATGTAAGTTTCAAAAAAAACCAAGTCGCCCACGTCAAGCTGAGAAATTTTTGCCGAATGTCCAAGCAAATATTGTTCGTCGGCAAGGCGCGGAAATTCATAACCGAGCTGCCTGAAAACATATTGAACAAAACCTGAACAGTCAAAGCCCGAAGGAGTTGTGCCGCCGAAAACGTAAGGAGTTCCCAAATATTTTTTCGCCGTTGAAACAATCACAGAACTTTCTGAAATGCTGACAAAAGTTTTTCCATTCCGAACAATCTTGTCGCCCGCATTCGGCGTGAAAAGCGTCCTGACTTTCGCCGTCTTGCCTTCGATGTTATCCAGACTTCTGCCGGCGACTGTCTTTGCATTTTTCAACGCACGCCACGTTGCATTTGTGACAACGCCGGTTACAGTGATATTATTATCTTTCTGGAAGGCAGAAACTGCTCGCTCGGTTTCATTTCCAAAAATTCCGTCGAACTCGGTGATAGTGTAGCCGATAAGATAAAGTTTTTTCTGCAAAGTCAAAACGTCGTCGCCTTCGTCATTCACGGAGAGCTTAGGCGATGCGAAAACATTGGCGCAGATAAAAATTATAAATAATGCCGTCGGTAAAAAAATTTTAAATCTCATTCCGCAAAGTACCCCCTCCATTTTCCTGAAAAAAATTTTTAGAAACTGTAGTCACAGCTTCAAGAAATAGAATTTAGTTCAAAGATTTTAGTTTCCCCTTATCCCTTAAACCTTCGCCCTTAATCCTGAAACTTGTGAACACAAGTTCTTAAACAAACCTGAAAGAAAATTTCTGACCGGGTCTGATGTATCTTGTCAAAAAATTTTCTTCCTCGACAACTGCGGCAACGACATTAACTCGCGAATCTGCAGGCAAAACATCTTCCACAATTTGAACTTCGCCTTCATACCTGCCGAAGTCTGAATTATCGACAGTTATATCTCCGAAAGTTCTTTCAGTCGGCGAATTGTTCGGAAAAATATTTCCGCCGAAACTTTTTAGAATTTGTCTGCCTTCGACTGCGCGAATAACTGACTTTGAAACGTCGGGGCGGCGCGTAAATTTATGACTTAAAAGTTCAATCGTCGCCGCATCGTCTGTGAACAAATTTGTCTGCAAAATAATTTCGTCGCCTGAAATTTTTGCAACCGCCTCGCGCTCCTCGACAGTTGGAAGTCCGTCGCCGATAATTATAAAATCTGCGCCGAGCGCAGCCAAAAATCTTGCGGATAAATCTGTCGAAAAATTTCTGCAGTCCTCCAACGTCGGCAAACCTTCAAAAAGAGGAGGACGGCGGCGACCTTCGCGGCTTGGAACAAATGCGCCCACTTCAATTCCAAAGTCGTGAAGATTTTTATTTTGCGTTTCAAAAAAATAAGTATCCAAACCTGTGCAAAGGTGAGGATAAAAATTGTGCAAAGCTGAAATGTTTCCAAAATTCGCGGCGGCAGTCTGCAAATATTTTAAATCTTCAAGAGCGACTGTCGAGGCATTGAGTTGAATTTTTCCTGCGCGACTGAGCTCGGCAATTTCGGGAATAGAAAAACCGTCGTCAAGTCGCAGTGTCAAATTTTCAAGTTGAAAGTCGGAAAAAGTTTCGGGACTGACATCGAGAATAATTTCAAAATTATTTTCAATCGCGGCAGCCAAAATTATGGCGAAGTCGTCAAAAAATTTTTCGTCGTCCGTCGCCTCAGGAATTTGTGCGGAAGTGAACAAGCGCGACAAACCTAAATTCGCCGCCGCCGAGATAAGCGAAATATTTTCTTCAAGTTCGCAATTCAACCCGGCATAAACCGAAATTCCATTCCGCATAAAAATCCCTCAACTTTTTTTCAAACTCATCGCAAAAGTTATCGCGCCTTTAACCTCAAAATTATTTTTCTTCAGCGCATCAATCGCTTCATCTTCGGAGCAATCTGTCGCAATCATTACAATTCTTTTCGCCCTGTCGCGAAGTTTTTCGTTTGTAGCTCGAACGTCAACCATCAAATTTCCCAAAATTTTTCCAAGTTTAATCATCGCGCCCGTCGTCAGCATATTTAAAATCATTTTTGTCGCGGTGCCGGCTTTCAGTCGCGTCGAACCTGTCACAACTTCTGCGCCGGTAACAGGATTGATTGGAATATCGACAATTTTCGCCAGCGCAGAATTTTCGACACAGGAAATTCCGACGGTTATCGCGCCAATTTTTTTTGCAAAATTTATTCCCGACAAAACATAAGGCGTGCGTCCCGAAGTTGCTATTCCGACCAAAACATCTTTTCTGCAAATTTTTTTTTCAGTCAAATTTTCAATAGCAAGCTGTTCATCATCTTCCGCGCCTTCGACCGCACCGACAAGAGCGGCATTTCCTCCAGCAATAATTCCCTGAACTGTCGTCAAATCTGTTCCAAAAGTTGGAGGACATTCCGAAGCATCCAAAACTCCGAGCCGTCCCGAAGTTCCCGCACCAAGATAAAAAAGTCTGCCGCCGTCGGAAAGTTTTTCAGAAATTAAATCGATCGCCGCTGCAATTTCAGGCAAAACTCTTTCAACCGCAAAGGCAACTTTTTTATCCTCGTTATTTATAATTTGAACCATTTCCAGCGTAGAAACTTTGTCAATATTCGCGCTGGCAGGATTTCTTTTTTCTGTCGTTAAATCTGCTAAATTCATTTTCAAACTCCCTCAACTCAAGGTACCGGAATTAAATCTGCAACTTCAGGATTGCCATCGTCGGACAATCTTTTTTTAATTTTGTAAAGTGGAGAGAAAAGTGCCGCACCTTTCAATCGAAGTTGAAATCTTAAAAGCGTGTGCGAATTTGCGCCGAGAATAGGAACTCTTTCCAGCACAAAATTATTTTTGTCATCCTTGTGCGTCAATCCGTAGCCATTGATAAACGCCGCCCTGTAACCGACCTCCTTGCTCATGTCCTCTGTGTCCAAATCATATTTCCCCTCAGGATAGACAATGAAGTTCGCAGGTTTTTTCAAATACCATTCAATAGCCTGCTTCGAGCCGTAAATCTGATCCCAGAGTTTGTCGCGAGAATAAATTTTTGTTAAGTCTTTGTTGCTGAGAGTTCGACTCCCAAATTCGACAAGTCCGCTGTCTTGCATCTCTCGCGCCTGTTGCCAAGTCAAACAGTCTGGATAAAGATTTATATTATCAGTCACCACGAAAAAAGTTGCCTTCAAATTATATTTTTGCAGAATCGGAAAAACATTTTTGTAAGCGTCAACATGTCCGTCGTCGAAAGTTAGGACGACAGGATTTTTTGGCAACGAAATTTTTCCCGCCCAAGCATCCAAAAGTTCAGCAGGAGAAATTACCGAATAACCTTCGTCGACAAGAAACTTCATCTGCATTTCAAATTGTTCTACGCTTAAAGTGTTTTCGTTTTGATCCACATCATTGATGCGCTTGTACTTCAAAACAGGAATACCGTCGGGATCGCTGTTCCACATCCAAGCGGCAAATCCTGAAATCGAAACGATGACCAGCAGTAAGAAAATTAAAAACTTTTTCATAGAAATAATCTCCCGTTGCCTGACTTAAAAAAATCTTTCAGTCTTTTTTCATTTTGGATAATATATAACAATTAAACTTTGCTGTCAAGAATCAGACAGACAAATTGCAGGAAAATTTATCTTCGCGTTGAAAAAATATTTTGAAAAATTTGTTGGAGGTGTTTTTTGGTGAAAAAAATTTTGTTTGGAAAAATTTGTTGGAGGTGCTTTTTGGTGAAAAAAATTTTGTTTGCGATTTTGATAATTTTTGGAGCGACTTTTCTTTGCGGAGGGAATGTTGCTGATGCACAGGGAAAAATTTTAGTTGCATACTTTTCGCGCATCGGAAATGAGTTCGGCGTTGGAAATGTCGAGAAAGGCAACACGGCGAAGGTTGCTGAAATTATTGCCGCGAAGGTCGGCGCAGATATTTTTGAAATTAAACCTGTGAAAAATTATCCTGCCGACTATGAAGAATGTAAAAAAATTTCCAGTCGAGAAAAAGCAACTAAAGCTCGTCCGAAAATTGTTGGTGCAGTGGAAAATTTTTCACAGTACGACACAATTTTTTTAGGCTATCCGATTTGGTACGGCGACGCTCCGATGATAATTTATACTTTCTTGGAAAGCTATGACTTTTCAGGAAAAAATATTGTGCCTTTCTGCACTCACGGCGGCAGCGGACTTTCTTCGACCGACCAACAATTTACTTTGGCTTGCCCGAGCGCAAAAATTTTGCAAGGTTTTGAAATTCACGGAACGATCGCTCAAAATGATCCCGCTGAAACTGATGCAAAAGTTTCCGCTTGGTTGCAAAAAATTGGTTTTGAAAAATAATTTTTCAGTAAGATAAAAATTCTTCGTTACAAATTTGTAGCGAAATTTTTTTTGCGTGAAAAAATTTTTTCAGGTGAAAGCGATGAAACAAAAAAAATTTTTTCTGCTCGGAATATTTTTTTTAGTCCTAACCTTCGCGACAATTTTTTTACACTCAATCTATACTTCCTGGCAGAGTGAAATTTTAAAATTGCAAATGGAAACAAAAAAACTTCAGGCTGAGGAAAAAATTTTGTCAAACTTTTCGGCGCGTTATGACGACTTGGAAGATTTTTTAAACTTGAACGAGGAAAATTTTTTGACTGTGCGGGAATTTTTGCCCGCCGAACCCGATCAAGAAAATTTCACGAACGAAATCTACCGCGCGGCTGACAAAAATAATATTTCTGTAAATTCGCTGCAAACTTTTGAGCCGTTGACTTTGGAAGTCGATAAAAATTTTTCCGAAAAATTTTTCAGGCAGTCAATCAAAGTTCAATTTGAATCGAGTTATATCGACTTGCTAAATTTTTTGCGCGAAATTTCGGACGGCAAAAGATTTGTGACGGTTGCAAATATTTCTGTTGAGGTCGACGATGAAATTTTGAATTGCGAGGTTGAATTTTTCATTTACTTCACAAAAATTTCTGAATGAGGATTGAAAAATTTTTTAAAATTAAATTGGGAGCGGAGGAATTTTTTTATGGCGCGGAAATATGAAAAGCTGGCTGAGGAAATTATAAAAAATATCGGCGGCAAGGAAAATGTTATTTCTTTGGAATGTTGTATCACTCGACTTCGTTTCAGGCTGAAGGACGAAGATATTGCGGACACAGACAAATTAAAATCTCTCGACAAAGTTTTGACTGTAGTTCAGAACGGCGGACAGTATCAGGTTGTCATCGGGACGGACGTTGAAGAAGTTTTCAAGGAAATTTTGGAATATCAGGGAGTTCATACAGTCGACGGCATAGGATTTAACGACAAAGATAAATCGCGCCGTCCTCTTGATATGTTTGTCGATACTGTTTCAGGAATTTTTACGCCGGTGCTTGGAGTTTTGGCGGCGAGCGGAATGATGAAAGGATTGCTTGCGCTTTTGGTGGCGTTTGAAATTTTGCAGACGAACGGCGGCACTTACAAAATTTTGAACGTGGTAAGCGATGCATTTTTTTATTTTATGCCAATGTTTTTAGCTTACAGCGCGGCGAAAAAATTTAAAATGGACAATGAATTTACCGCGATGGCGATCGGGGCGGCGTTGGTTTATCCGAGTTTGTCGGAAATTCGCTCGGGCGAAGTTCTTTACAAACTTTTTGAAGGAACAGTTTTCGCTTCGCCTGTGCATATAGAATTTTTAGGAATACCTGTAATTTTGACTAACTATGCGTCTACCGTTATTCCAATAATTTTGGCGACTTGGTTCGCGTCGAAGGTGGAAAGATTTTTTGCAAGAATTATGCCGCCGGTTTTCAAAAGTTTCGGCGTTTCTTTCTGCACAATGTTGCTGACAATTCCTGCAACTTTATTGATAGTCGGACCTGTAGCAACTTGGTTGGGTCAAGCGATGGGAGCAATATCCGTTACGATTTTTAATATCAGTCCGATGATCGCGGGACTTTTTATGGGTTCGCTGTGGCAAATTTTAGTTATCTTCGGAATACATTGGAGTTTTGTTCCTATTATGTTGAATAATTTTGCGACGCTTGGAAATGATCCTGTCTTAGTTGTAATATTTACTGCGTCCTTCGCGCAGATCGGAGTTGTTCTTGCAATTTTAATTCGCACCAAAAATAAAAAGTTGAAAGGAATTGCTTTGCCGGCTTTCATCACGGGAATTTTTGGAATAACCGAGCCGGCGATTTACGGCGTGACGCTTCCGCGACAAAAATATTTTTTCATCTCTTGCATAGGTGCGGCGATCGGCGGAGCGGTTGTGGCGTTTTTTGGAATCAAGGCGTACGTCTTCGGCGCGATGGGAATTTTTGAGTATCCTACTTTCATAAATCCTGCGACAAATGATCTCAGCGGAATGTATGACGGCATAATTGCATCGCTGATAGCTTTCGGAATTGGATTCGCGCTGACTTTTCCAATTTATGAAGATGAAGGCGAGGACATTTTGCAGGAAAAAAATATTTCTGAAAATTCTTCCGAGTGAGTTTGAATAAAATTGAGGACAAACAAATTTTGAAATTGCAAAAAAAAATAGTTTGAAGGAGAAGAATAAAAATTATGATTAACTGGGGAATTATCGGACTGGGAAATATTGCCGGGCGTTTTGCCGAAAGTTTAAAGCGCGAGCCAAACAGCAAACTTTTTGCGGTGAGTTCGCGTAGCCAAGAAAAGGCTGAAGATTTCGCAAAAAAATTTTCTGCCGCAAAAAGTTATTCAGATCACGATCAACTTTTGTCTGATGAAAATATTCAGGCGGTTTATCTTGCTCTGCCGCACGCCCTGCACAAAGATTTTGCAATTCGCGCGATGAATTTCGGCAAAGCTGTTCTGTGCGAAAAACCTGCGACTTTAAATTTTGAAGAAATGCAGGAAATTGCAGCCGTCAGTCGCTCGAAAAAAATTTTATTCATGGAGGCGATGAAACCGAGATTTCAACCTCTGTATAAAAAATTAAAATCTTTGCTCGCAGATAATGTTATCGGAAAAATTTTGAGCGTGGAAACTTCTCTTTGCAACGAAATGAATTTGACCGGAAAAACTTATCACAGTCAGAAAGGGCAAGGCGGCGCACTTTTGGACGTTGGAATTTATTGCGCGAGTTGGTTGGAAGATTTTTTGGGCGAAGTCGCCGACGCAAAAATAATTTCTGCAGAAATTCGCGATGAAATTGATTTCTATGTCGATGCGGAATTAAATTTTTCAGGCAAGATTGGAAAATTGGAATGTGCCTTTGACAGAAAAAAATCGCGTCAAGCAATTTTAATCGGCGAGAGCGGAAAAATTATTGTTGACGAACTTCACCGACCTCAGTCGTTGACAATTTTTAAAGCGAATGAGCCCCCGCAAAAAATTACTGTTCCTTACGAAGTCGATGACTTTTTTGGCGAGATAAAACATTTTTCAAACTGTCTGGCGAATAAAAAAATTGAGAGCGACATAATGCCTTTGCAAGCGTCCTTGAATTGCGCGAAAATTTTGCAAGAGATTAGAAAAAATTTTTAAAATCGACAAATAATTTTTTATAGAGCGGTTGCGAAAAAAAATTTTGCTACTGCCGAATTTTTTTGCTTGTTGAAATTGAGAAAAAATTTTTCTTGTGATAAGATAGAAGAAATTTTTTTTGGAGGGAGAAGAGTTTATGAAATTATCGAAGAAATATTTTGGAGTGCTTGCCGGAATTTTCTTCTCGGCAAGTTTGATGACAGGCTGCGGCGGGGGCGGCGGCAGCGACAGCGTTGCTTATCTTTGTTTCGACAGAGCAGACACTTTCGGCGGAAAACTTATCGGAGAGGCATTTGAAAAGGCAGCGCAAAGTAAAGGCTTGAACGTCACCTATTACGACGCGAAAGGCGACGCAAATTTACAAGTCGATCAGATTCGTGAAGTCATGGCGAACGGAACTAAAACCATTGTTCTCCTCGCCACCGACGGCGATATTATGGCTACCGAAGTCGAAAAGGCTAACGAAGAAGGAATAAAAGTTATAACAGTCAATCGCGGCGTAAATGGCGGAGAACATTTCGACGTTATGTCCGACGACTTGGAGGCAGGAAAACTTCAAGGCGACTATATGGCGAAGAATTTGCCGCAAGGAGCGACCGTTGCATACATCGAAGGGACAAATACCAATTCCAGCGCAGTGAAACGCTGGGAAGGATTTAAAGCCTCCTGCTTGGACAAACGCCCCGACATAACTCTTCTCGATATGCAGGACGGCGACTGGTCAAAAACTGAAGGCATGAAAATTACTGCGCTCTGGCTGACTCTGTTTCCAAAAATCGACGCGATAGTTTGTGGAAATGATCAGATGGCACTCGGCGCGATCTTGGCTCTCAAATCGGCAGGAAAACTTCAGGAGTGCAAAGTTTCAGGAGTAGATGCAGTTGACGATGCGCTGAAAGCAATCGCTGCAGGAGAAATGGTTCAGACCATAAAACAGGACGCACAGAAACAGGCAGAAGGTGCAGCGGATCTCGCGGCGACTGCCGTGAGCGGCGGAAGTCTTGCAAATGTAACTGTGCCTTTTGTTTCCATTACCAAAGAAAATTTGTCGCAGTTTGCGAAGTGAGGAGGAAGAATCAATGTTGGAAAAATTATCTGTCAGGCTGAAAATTTTATGCCTGTCGGTTGTTATGATAGCGATTGTTTGTGTCGTCGCTGCGGTGGGAGTTTATTTTAACAGCAAAGCGCAAGAATCATTGGATGAAATGTATCAATCCAATTTGATGGCGACACAATTTCTGAACGACGCGAACGGACACTTCAGAAACATCGACGTTGACATTTCCTACATTTTGCTCGGCTCGCAGACTTTGGACAAAGATATTTTGCGCTCGGATATTACTGACAGATTGGAAAGAATTGGTGGAGACGTTGCCAAGCTGAAAGAAATTGTTCATAACGATAAGTCGCTCGAAATTCTCCAGAGTCTTGAAACAAATTTAGGCAACGCAGTCAGCGCAGTGAACGCGATTAAAGGTTTGCCGGACACGCCGGAGAACAAAGTTAAAATTTACAAAAATTTGATGATTGTAAAAAGCATCGCGAACGACTTGAATGCAGTCACGCCGGGAAATGTTTTTCAAGGAAAAATTTTGTTTGAAAAAAATAATGAAGCCTATGACTTGTCGATTAAAATTTTTGCGGGAATACTTTTGCTCGGTTTGATTTTCGGAATTGGTGCGGCTGTTTTAATTTCGCATGACATTTCCAATCCTCTCGGTCACGCCATCGAAGAATTGAACACAATCGCGCAGGGAGATTTAACACACTCAATTCCCGACACACTTACTCGCCGCACCGACGAAGTTGGAACGGTCGCCCATGCTCTCAGTCAAATGCAAAATTCCCTCCGCGACATTATGAAAAATGTTCGTCAAGAGGCGGCGCATACTGTTGAAATGTCTTCGCAGGTTCAGGAACTTGTTTCCAAGTTGGACGAAAGCACTCAAGATATGTCAGCCACGACGGAGGAAATGGCGGCGGCGACGGAAGAAACTGCCGCGACAACTTCCAATATGCAAAATCTTAGTGACCAGATAAATCTTGAAATTCAAAACACTGCCGAACAGTCACAGACAAGTGAAAATTACGCAAATGAAATTGACGAACGCGCAACTCAGCTCCAGCAAAATACAACGCAGTCAATGCAGGCGGCTCAGGAAGTTTATGGACAGACAAAACGTGCTCTTGAAGATGCAATTAAATCCGCGCAGGTCGTCGGCGACATTGAAAAGTTCACAGGCGAAATTGTAAATATTGCAGACCAAACAAACTTGCTTGCACTCAATGCGGCGATTGAGGCGGCGCGAGCCGGCGAACACGGCAGAGGTTTTGCCGTCGTTGCTGAGGAAGTCAGAAAACTTGCCGAACAAACTGCGACTTCAGCGGACAACATAAAAAAACTTACCGGACAAGTTACAAAATCTGTCGAGGAACTTTCAAAAGGCGCATTTGACATTTTGCAATTCATGGACGGCACAGTCGGAAAAGATTATCAAGAAATGGCAGAGACTGCCGGACAGTACAAAAAAGATGCCGAGTACGTCAAAGGCTGGGCACGCGATACCAATGAACGCGCAAATAATCTTGCCCTTTCAATTCAGACAATGGCTCAGGCGATTGACGACATTGCAAAAGCATCGCATGAAAGCGCGGAAGGCAACACAAACATTGCAGAAAAAGTTTCCTCGATGGCTGAAAATGCCGGCGACATCATGAACAAAATAAATGAGGCGGAGGAAAATGCAAAACGCCTCATGGAACAAGTAGACAGATTCAAAGTTTAAGAAACTGTATTCACAGCTTCAGAGAATAGGGTTAAGGGGCTGGGAATTAGTGGTTAGAAAAAAACTAACAACTAATCCCTCTCTTCTCCCCGAAACTTGTGAGTACAAGGTTTAAGATTTTAGTTTTTTGAAAAAATTTTTATAAAAAAATCCTGTCAGGAAATTGGCAGGATAATTTTTTTATAAAATTTTATTTGTCTAAAGAAAAACTGTCACTCCATGCGACTGTTTGAGTGAGCGAAAAAATTTTGTTACTTTCCAGACAAAAAATCTTCGCCACTTTTTGTTCAGCAAAATGTAAAGAAGCCAGCCGAAAGGAATGACTATTAAAAGCAACCATTTAAAAAATTTTTTCATTTCAGCCAACTCCTTTCCCAAAAAATCTTTTCTGCTTGAATTTTAATCGACAGATTTTAAACTTTCAATAAAAAAAATTTTACTCGCGCACCAAAATAATTTCCTCAATCCTCGCGTCCTCCGCTTGCGTCGAGCTGATAACTTTTTCGCGAAGCATAGCGTCGATAACTTTCAACTGTCTTTTTTTCGCCAGCTTGAAATTGACGTACGGCGAATATAGCGAAGGAGCATTCGGCAAACCGGCTAACATAGCGGATTCGGCGAGAGTCAACTCTTTCGGCTCTTTTCCGAAATATCCTTGAGCGGCGGCAGAAATTCCATAGTAGCCGGAGCCAAAATAAATTGTGTTCAAATAAAATTCCAAAATTTTATCTTTCGAGTAATGTTTTTCAATTTCTCCGGCAAGCAAAAGTTCCTCTGCCTTCCGCAAAAAAGATTGCTCATTGTTCAGGAAAAGATTTTTTGCAAGTTGTTGAGTGATCGTCGAGCCGCCTTCCTCAATCGCTCCTGCCTCCAAATTGTCCACTGCGGCGCGCGTGATACCTTTCAGGTCATAACCGTCGTGAGTATAAAATCGCGCGTCCTCGACCGCAATAATCGCCTTCTGTAAGTCTTTTGGAATGTTGGAAAGAAAAACATAGTCGGAATTTTTATAAACTTTTTCGTTCACGGCTTTTTCAATGTTATTTAATCTGTCCCAACGCTGAAAAAATCCTAACTCGCGCTTTGAAGTCGAGGAAGAATTTTTTTTGTTGCCTGAAATTTTTTCAGTCGAAGAACTTGCGGACGGAGAATTTTTTACAGGTTCAGAAAATTTTTCTGTGGCACTCGAAGTTGACGCAGAATTTTTTTTGCCGCTCTCAGTCAAGTCGGTAACCAAATCCACACCCGCAGAAATATTTTCTTTCGGCGTGGAAGAATTTATGTAAAGCGTAATAAAAAATGACGCGAAAAATACAAATATAAGTGAAATGATGAAAAGAATAAATCTTATGACAAATTTAAATGAACGCTTTTGTTTCGGTTTTTGATTTTCCATTAAATCCTTCCTTTAAAAAAATTTTCCTCTCGATTATCGTAAAGATAATTTTCCATGAAAAAATTCGACAATATTTTTTGCCGACAAACTTTCAAACTTTCTACTCATTTCAAAAATGCAGGAAAAAATTTTATCACATTTTTGCTCTCTCGCCTACTTACTGTCGAACTTGTATTCACAGTTTCCAATTTCTCCATTCTAAAAATTATCCCCCATTTCGGGGGGGAAAATTTTTTTATTTTTCTAAAAAGTTGCGAGCGACAGATCAAAATTAAATTCATTATGCTGCCGTGATCGTCATCGACAAAAATATTTCAGTCCAAAAAGTCTTTCAATTTTTTGCTGCGGCTGGGATGTCTGAGTTTTCTCAAAGCCTTCGCTTCAATCTGTCTGATTCTTTCGCGAGTGACATTAAAACTCTTTCCGACTTCCTCAAGCGTTCTTGCTTTTCCGTCCTCAAGTCCAAAACGCAACTTCAAAACTTTTTTCTCACGATCTGTTAAAGTACTCAAAACTTCAGCGAGTTGTTCCTTCAAGAGCATAAATGATGCTGCGTCTGCCGGAGCGGGCGCATCGTGATCTTCGATGAAGTCGCCTAAGTGCGAATCTTCTTCCTCGCCAATCGGAGTTTCAAGCGAGACAGGTTCCTGCGCGATTTTCATAATTTCGCGAACACGCTCGACGCTGACTTCCATTTCTTCGGCAATTTCCTCGATAGTCGGTTCGCGTCCATGCTTTTGCAAAAGTTGTCTGGAAACTCGAATCAGTTTGTTAATTGTCTCCACCATGTGAACAGGTATTCTTATCGTTCGCGCCTGATCCGCAATCGCGCGAGTTATTGCTTGCCTAATCCACCAAGTTGCGTAGGTTGAAAATTTGTAGCCTTTGTTGTAGTCAAATTTTTCGACAGCTTTTATTAAGCCTAAATTACCTTCCTGAATCAGATCCAAAAACAACATTCCGCGACCGACATATCTTTTTGCGATGCTGACGACCAAACGCAAATTTGCCTCTGCCAATTCTTTTTGTGCGTCCTCGTCGCCGGCTTCCATTCTTTTTGCAAGAGCAACTTCTTCCTGCGCCGTCAAGAGGGGAACGCGTCCAATTTCCTTCAAATACATTCTGACAGGATCATCAATGCTGAGCCCGTCCGCCGCAAGATCGATATCGTCAACAACTTCTTTCTGCGTCGCCGATTCAGATTTTGAGTCGGAATTTTCTGTCTGATCATCTATCGAAGAATCTTCCATATCCGTGTCATCGACGAATTCAACGCCTTTGTTTGTCAATTCTTCATAAATGTAATCCCACTCGGCGGCAGCTTTGTCGGGCACCGAGTCCAATCCTTGAGTCGCCTCCAAGAGATCGCTTTGAGGTAATTTCCCGCCATTCTTTGAGGCCTTATCGAAAAGCATTGCAACAATTTGAGAGCTGCGATTATCGCCGCCCGTTGTCTTATGTGATGCGGTTTTATTATCTCCAGCCATATTGCAGCCCCCTTTTCATTAGATTTAAATTTTTAAATCGCAAACCGTAATTCATCCATTTCATTTTTTAATTTCAGCGACTCCCGAAATAATTTTGCGTACTCGGGATTTCCGCTATCTATATAATTTTCGGTTTCCCTTAATTTTCGCGCATAAACCTCTTTCATATAAGCCAGTCGAAGCGTTTTTACAGAATCTTCAAAGGCTGAAAGTTCATTGTCACGGGGAGAATCCGAACCGCTCAAGATTATGCGTGAAAGCTCTGTATTTGCCGTCTCGCTTAACTCTGCCGCCGCCGTGACATCATTTGGTCGTCGGTCTTCGGCAAAACATTTTTCAAGGTAGTCGATAATTTCCCTGTGAACTTTTGGAAAAACTTCCTTCGGCACAAGCGACAACACATAACCAAGTAAATCACATTCATGCCAAGCCATTCTCAAAATCACTTCGCCTGCCGCTATTTTCGCCGAGTCGAATTTATTTTTTGCAGGAGTTTTGACTTGAAACTTTTTCTGCGGCAATTTTGAAACTTCGTCTGCAGATTGGTTAGAAAATTTCTGCCACTCCTGCAAAACTACGCTTTCATCCAAGACAAGCTCGCGGGAAATTTTTTTACTGTACTCGCTCCGCCTTGTAGAACTTTTTACGTTGACGACGACAGGCAAAATTTTTCTCAGTGCGTCAATTTTTCCTCCAAGCGTCGAATGTTCCGTTGTCTTTAGAACAAAATTCATTCTGTATTCGACAAGACCGAGCGCATTTTTTATCAACTTGTCAAAATCTTTTTTTCCGTGCTTGCGTATGAAGTCGTCGGGATCTTTGCCGTCCGGCACAGTGATTACAAAAACTTCTGCGCCCGCCTCGCGAACAATCGGCAAGGCTCTGACTGTCGCCTTTTGCCCGGCATCGTCGCTGTCATAGCAAAAAATTATTTTCCGCGCATATCGCAGAATCAATTTCGCGTGTTCGACAGTGAAGGAAGTTCCAAGAGTCGCAACAACATTTTCAACACCTGCGCTGACCAATGAGATTGCGTCCATGTAACCTTCGACAACTATCGCACAATTTTTTTTGCTTATGGAATCGTGCGCCTTGTCCAGTCCGAAAAGCAAATTGCGCTTGTTGAACAAAATTGTTTCAGGGCTGTTCAGATATTTCGGAGAATTTTTTTCATCTTCGGAATTTAAAATCCTTCCGCCAAAACCTACAACATGTCCAAAAATATCTGCGATTGGAATTATCACACGCCCGCGCATCCTGTCATAAACGCCGCTGCCTTTCCTTTCCGAAACAAGTCCTGCAGAAACAAGTTGCTTTTCAGTAAAACCGCGCCGCAAAAAATTTTTTGCCAGACTTTCCCAAGAGTTTGGAGCGTAACCAAGTTGAAATTTTTCTATCACGTCGATAGTTATTCCACGCGAATTTAAATATTTCCTGCCTGTTTCGCCCTCCGCCGTCTCAATCAAAAAATCTCGATAAAAATTTTTTGCCTGCTCGACAATCTTCCGCAAAATTTTTTCTTCGTTCTCCTGCTCCAATTCGCGCGGAGTTTTTTTTCGCGAAGGCAAAGGAACACCGACTCGCTCGGCTTGAAGTTTCACCGCATCGAAGTAGCTGATATTTTCAATTTTTGAAATGAAGTTGAAAAGATTTCCGCCCTCGTGACAGCCGAAACAATAAAAAAGACCTTTATCCGGCGTGACCGAGAACGACGCAGTTTTTTCGTCGTGGAACGGACAACACGCCCAATACTTTCCACCTTTCAAGTTGAGCTGAACATACCTTGAAACTACTGACACAATATCCGAACGCTCGCGTACCTTTTCAACAAATTCATTTAACTCTGCGCTACTCACTGCCTTTCCCTCCGTTGCCTTTATATTCCCTGCCGCTTGCAAATTTCCTTTTTTGGTAAAAAAAATCTTGCCAATTACTTTTAGGAAATAGCAAAACAGTTTACGCGAAAAATTTTTTTCAAACTTCAGACTTCACAGTCATTCGCTCCTGCCATCAATAACTGTCGTCAAATTTTCGCTTAACATTGTATTTAGAAACTGTATTAACCGTTTAAGCAGCTAGGTATGGGTTCTTAGTTTTTTTTAGTTTAATTTTTCTTTCAGCGAAATTTTTCTCGGTTCTTGCGCATAAATCGGCAGACGCTTATTGGAAAACTTATTTGCAAATTGACGAATTTATGATATTATGTAGAAAATTTCTGCGAATGGAAAGAAAGGTCGCTGTAAAAATTTGTGACGAAGGCAAGAGGGAGGATTTCGATATGCTCAAAAGTATAGCAGTTATGACAAGCGGTGGAGACAGTCCGGGAATGAATGCGGCAGTTCGTGCCGTGACGCGTACGGCTTTGCATCAAGGCGTTAAAGTTTGGGGTATTCGCGGCGGCTATCATGGTTTGCTTGACGAAGAAATGTTTGAAATGGTATCAAAGGACGTTAGCGACATTATTCAGCGCGGCGGAACTTTTCTCGGCACTGCACGTTGCAAACGTTTTCAAACTCCTGAAGGCAGAATGTTGGGATATAAAAATCTTGTCGATCGCGGTATTCAAGGTTTGGTTGTTGTCGGCGGCGATGGAAGTCTGCGCGGAGCATCGACTTTGAGCAAGGAAACAGGAATCCCGATTGTCGGACTGCCGGGAACTATTGACAACGACGTTTGGGGCAGCGACTACACGATCGGTTGCGACACTGCGGCTAACACAATTATTGACGCGATGAATAAACTTCGCGACACTGCTTCTGCTCACCGCAGAATTATTGTTTTGGAAGTTATGGGACGCAACAGCGGTTGGCTCGCTATGGTCGCGGGAATTTCCGGCGGCGCGGAATATATTTTAGTTCCTGAAGAACCTTTCGACTTGGATGCAATTTGCGAAAATATGAAAGAAGAATACGCAAAAGGCAAACGATATATTTTGATGGTCGTTGCAGAGGGCGCAGGTAAGGCGGCTGAAATTGGTCCTATTGTCGCAGAAAAGACAGGACTTGATACCAGAGTTTCAAAACTCGGTCACATTCAGCGCGGAGGATCTCCTTCCGTTATCGACCGCGTCAAAGCAAGTCAGCTTGGCGAACACGCCGCACTTGCAATTATTTCCGGCTTGTCGGATATTGTTTTCGGTTTCAATCGCGGTCATGTCGTTTCGATCAATCTTCATGACGCTGTCAATAACAAAAAAACTCTCGATCCGATGTATATGCGTTTGGCAAAAGTTCTCGCATAAAAATATAGATCAAAAAATTATTAACAAACAAAAAGGCGCAATCAAATTTTGAATGCGCTTTTTTGTTTTGGTTTTAAAAATTTTTTTTCAAGTCAGCAAATCAAGCAAAATATTTGCCGGCACTCCTGTAATCGGCAGTTGAGTTTTTGTTTCGTCGTCAAGTCCTATTGCAGAATTTTCAATCGCTCGCCGCTCCGCTGTCTGTTCGTTCGCCTTGATGAGTTGTTGGCGTTCGAGAAAATATTCCTGCTCCGCCTCAAGACGCTTTTTTAATTTTTCCAGACGCAACTCCCAATAACTTTTTTCTTGCGATTGGAAATTTTTTCTTGCAGAAAATTTTCCGATTGAATAGCCGCGATAATCTTCCTGAGTTTCGCCGAACTGAAAAGTTTCGCTCCTGCCGAAATTGCCGGGATAAAAACAAAGATAGTCGGGAAAATTCAATTCATCTTTCAGGCGATTCAGAACCCAACTTTCATACTCGGAATTATTTTTCATGGCGGCAAAAGTTTTGTCGGTCAAAACAACCGAAATATCATCTTTGAAGCGCGAAAAATGTCGAGACGTTTGCAAAATTTTTTCCGTGACAAAATTTTTGTATTCTTCCAAAGTCATATTTTCTTTGTCAACAGAATTATTTTTTGCGTCCTCCAAAATTTCCAAATAACTTTTTTCAAGATTTCGATTGACCTTTTCAATTTTGTCGGCAATTTTCTCTGCAGCGATCACAAAGTTGCCGATAAAATTTTCTTCAAGTCTGAGTACAGTTTCCTTCATAAAAATCACTTCCGCAAAAAAATTTTCAAAAAAAATATCGTCCACCGAAAAAATTTTTTTAAATCTTCTTCGCGAACGATAATTTTTTTGCCGTGAAATATCTGTCAAAAATTTCCAAATAACTTTTTTCAAGATTTCGATTGACCTTCACAATTTTGTCGGCAATTTTCTCTGCAGCGATCACAAAGTTGCCGATAAAATTTTC
>CALEPR010000128.1 GCA_937910665.1 uncultured Selenomonadales bacterium | reverse complement strand
TAAAAATTAAATCACGAGCATATACGGAGCTTGAAAAGACTTAAAGATTTTTTGGTTATTTTTAATCGCCGGAGTAATATTTCTTCGAGTAAAGATAAATTTTTTTAGAAACATATTTGTCGTTACGACAGTTCGGTGTAATAATAAAAATTTTTTGCTAACAAAAAAAGGCGAGAAACCCCATCATTTACAGAAGTAGTGGTTTTCTCGCTAGGTTATATTTAAAATTATCTCTTCATGTTGATAAGAGTTTCCAGCATTTCATCGCCGACCGTGATTATTTTTGAATTGGATTGGAAACCGCGCTGAGTGACAATCATATCTGCCAATTCAGATGCCAAGTCAACATTAGACATTTCCAAAGCGGAAGGCGTAACCGTCAAGCCCAAGTCAGTGACAGTTTTAATGTTTGCCGTACCCGAGTTATTGGATTCTTGATACAAACTCGTTCCAACCTTAGTCAAACCTGCAGAGTTGATAAATTGAGCGACTGCCAACTGTGCCTCAAACCTCAAAACGCCGTTGGTGTAAGTTCCTGTCAAAACTCCTGAATTGTCGATAGAGATACTTTGCAAAACGCCGAAACTATTTCCGTCGGCTGTAGGATATGCTGTGCTGTTTCCGGAATACTGCGTTAAGCCGGTAAAGTTCACAGCTGAAGTTGTGGACGCAGCACCATTGCCGTTCGAATATTCTAAAAGCATTGTGCCGCCGCTGGTAGCCGACGCATTGTAAGAGCCATCGCTGTTGAAATAAATATAGGAAACTGTTCCTTCCGAATTTGATTCTGTCTGATTGAAATGTCCATCGGTTTTTGAGCCGTCAGTTTCAGTCCTTGAATACAAAGTTGCCGGACCTTTTTTCCCTGTCGCAGGGGAAAGATAAATTCTCCAGCGATTATCATTTCCAAGAGATTGGGCGGTCGCATTTGCGCTACTGTCTGAACTCAAGGGATCTTTATCAATAAGCATGGTAACTGCGTGAGTTTTTCCTTCCGAGTCGTAAATTGTAACGGTGGTAGTAACAGGAATCGAGTGCCCGACTTCGTAAAAACCGCTGGTAACTTTCTGGGTCGATCCGTCGCTAAGATTTAAAATCGCGGCAATTACATTGGTTCCGTCGACATTGACAGACTCCGTGCCGTACAGGTCGCCTACCTTATAAGTTTTCTTGCCGCTTGCCGTACCGTCCCAAGTGACTTCCTCATCATCTTCCAATATAGTCGGATTCGTTGGGTCAGGATCAAATGTCGAGTCGTAGAGTTTGAAATGTGCGCCGGTTATGATGGCACTGGAACCACTGGCAACTATGTTGGTATCGGTAATCGTATCCCCGAGCGTAACCTCACTGGTTCCTGATGGAAGAGCCTGCTTTTTAGCAGTGTACACACATTGAATACTCGTTATTGCGGTAGTTGAATCGCCACTGGTATAGTAGTCGCCAATTTTGTACTCGGTGCTTCCACCTGTAATGTCGATAGTATTTCCATTGCTCAATGTCAATTTTATAGTTGTGACTGCGCCTGTGAGTTTGTTATTAGAACCTGTGTCACCAATTTTATAGGTACTAGTGCCGCTTGTGACAGCAGTTGCCGACCAAACAGCGTCATAAGTCATTTCAGAAATTTTGTACTGATTAACAACCAAAGTTTCATCTGTCCCGCTACCTCCAACGGTGTAAGTTATACTTTTAATTGTAGGTGAAGATGCATTTAAGTTTCCGCTGAAATCTACCGAAGTGGTAGCCGTTGCCGCCATCGCTCTGCCCGCAGGAACAACTATGTTGGAAGGATCAGCGTTTGTATTCAGCGAACCTTCAACTGCATTCCAGCCTTGAACATAAAGACCGCTACCGGGGAGAACGTAGTTACCATCATTATCAAATTCAAATGCGCCATCACGAGTGTAGTAATAACTGTCTCCGCGTTTCATAACAAACATTCCGTTACCGGAAAGCGCAACGTCAGTATTTTTTCCTGTGGCTTGCGGTGAGCCGTCATTTGTAATTAAGTCAACGCTGGCTACCGCAGCTCCGAGACCGATTTGTGTCGGGTTAGTACCGCCGACATTACTGGAAGGACTGGACGCACCTTTTGAAGTCTGTGAAAGCATATCAGCGAAGGTTGTGCGACTGGATTTAAAACCTACTGTGTTGATATTTGAGATGTTGTTGCCGATAACATCCATTCGTGTCTGGTGAGACTTCAAACCGGAAACTCCGGAAAACAAGGAACGCATCATGGTAAATCACTTCTCCTTTTCAATGTAAAACTTTTTACTGAGGGTCAGAGTCCGCGACGTTCCCTGTCACAAGATTTTGGATTCCCTTCTGCAATTTTATCAACTGCCCTGAAAAAATTTTTGTTTCTTTCTTGTCAAGTTTGTGTCTCTAAAACTTACGCCTAGTATATCGAAATTTACTTTTTTCGACTTAAGCAAATTTTTAGAACTTGTATTCACAAGTTTCTGGGATAAAGGATCAGTGAAAACTAAATTTTATTTCCTGAAGCTGTGAATACAGCTTCTAATTTTTATTTTCCGAGATTATCTATCGAAATCAATTCATATTGCAAATTTCCCATGCGTTTTTCAGCCATCGCGGAAAGTTGTCTTAAACCGTGACGGCTTTCAATTCTTTCGCGCAAATCTTTTCCGTCCGGCGCGGAATAAACTAAATCGCAGCAAGCCTGATCAATCGCCAAAATATCTGTCGATGCCAAAATTCCAATATCTGCCATTGTCGGGTCGGCGGCTGAAGTTCCCATGCAATCACAATCAACGCTCATTCTGCGCATGACATTTAAGAAAGTAATTTTTTTTCCGAAATGATCGCAAATTGCTTTTCCGCTGTCTGCCATGAGTTCCATAAATAAATCATCTCGAACCCATTTTCCGTAATCCTGAACGCCGTGAACTTGTTTCTTGCCAACTTTTCCGCTCGCGCAACCGATCGCAATATTTTTTAAACTTCCGCCAAAGCCGCCCATTGTGTGTCCTTTAAAATGCGTCAAAACGATCAGCGAATCATAATTTGCAAGATTTTTTCCCATCGCAACTTCTTTCAAATGAAAACCGCCATTCACAGGAAAATTTACGTCGCCATCTTCGTCAATAATATCGACAGGGGAAAAAGTCCAGCCGTTTGTCTGCAAAGTTTTTCTGTGTCCTTCAGTATTTGAACGCACACTGCCGTAAGCAACATTTGCTTCAATAATTGTGGAATTTGGAATTTGCGCTTGAAATTTTTGAACCATATCGCGCGGCAAAATATTCGGCCCGTGAGGTTCTCCGCTGTGAAGTTTAATTGCAATTTTTCCTGAAATATTTGAATTTATTTTCTGATAAAGTTGAATCAGATGTTCAGCGTCAATATTTTTTGTGAAATAAACTTTTGAAGTCTCGCCGCTGAATTTTGTTCCCGTGACATTTTTGCAACCGACAACAGGTGCTTGAATAATTTTTTTGGAAATGTTCTCTGCTTGAACTTCGCTGTCACCGAAACTAAATTTTCCGACAGCCGCTCCGACTGCCGCAACTCCTGCAAATTTAATTAAATTTCTGCGTGTGATGTTCATAAAAATTCCTCCTCCGATTTTAATAAAATTGAAATACTCTACTGCAATGCAAATGTCTTCAGAATTGCAGTGGAATTTTTTTATTCACCTTGCTGACCAAGCCGAAAGGTGCGCGAATTTTTTAAATTCAATTTTTTTCCGAAAGTCGGCAGTTCAAAAATTTTTTCCTCCGAGTTGATTTTCAAAAAGCCGAGTTCCTGAAAAATTTCAATCGCGCTAAAAATTGTGTAGAGCGGAAAATTTTTTCCCGTCGCCGAGTTAAATTTCTCCGTGAAGTCACAAATTTCAAATTCGTTCGATTTACTTTGAAGAACTTTTAAAAATTTGTAAACGTCAGCCAACTTTTCGCGATCGGGAAATCCTCCTTCAACTTCGGCAGGTTCAAGATAATTTATTAAGCACTGAACGCTGAAAGTTTCTTGCCATTCATTTATCTCGGGTTCGTAGGCAAGGTCGACAGATTCTTTTTCAATCAGTGTAGAAAAATTTCCCCTGTCCCAAGCGACAGCGCGAATATTTTTTTCTTCGCCTTGAATCAAAAACTTTAAATGATTCAAATCTCTGCCGATTTTTTTTGCCTGAGCGACGCGAATATTTTTGCAAGCCAAAACAGGTCTGGGATTTCCCAAGCCGTAGGGCTCAAACTTTTCAAACTCTTTCGCGTCGTCCAAAGTCAAGCGTGAAGGTTCTATCAGTGCGTCAACAAACAACAGCGGCAAAAAATCTTCGTCGCGCAAATGTCGCCTGATATAATCATCGAAACGCTTTTTGAGTTCGGGAATTTTTTTTGTCTTGATAGAAAATCCTGCCGCCTGAGAATGTCCGCCGTACTGCTCAAAAATTTCTCCCATCGAATCAAGCGCGGTTTTCATGTGCAAGGCGGGAATACTTCTGCAGGAGCCGCGAGCATCTTCTCCGACGATAGACAAAATTATTGTCGGCAAATTGTAACGCTCTACCAGTTTTGAGGCAGTCAATCCGATAACGCCGCCGTTCCAATTTTCTCCGTCAATCACGAGCGAAAATAAATTTCCTTCACGCTCTTCGCGAAGTTTTGAAACTTTTTCCTCCGCCTCCGCCAACATTTCAGCTTCAATATCTTTTCTTAACTGATTTGTTTCATTCAATTTCGCGGATAAAACTTTTGCTTGATTTTTGTCCTCTGTCAGCAAAAGTTTTAACCCTTCCGTCGCCGATTCAAGTCGTCCGATAGAATTTAAGCGCGGCGCAAGTTGAAAGGCGATGTGTCCTGCAGAAATTTTTTTGTCGGCAAGGTCGGCGACTTCGATTAAACTTTTCAAACCTAAATTTTTTGTCCGCAACATTTCTTTCAAGCCAAGCCGAACAATTTTTCTGTTTTCTCCGGTCAGCGGAACTAAGTCGGCGACAGTTGCGAGTGCGGCAAGTTCAATGTCGGTTGTGTAAGTTTGAAAATTTTGTCCCCGCATTTCCTGAAAAAGAGCTTGCGAAAGTTTGAAGGCGACTCCTGCACCGCACAAATTTTTTTCAGGATAGTCGCACTCAAATTGATTCGGATCTATGACTGCGATCGCCGAAGTAACTTTTTCCGGCGCAGGCAAATGATGATCTGTGACAATTATGTCTAACTTGTCGGCGACTGCAGAAATTTCTTTTTCGTTCGAGATACCGCAGTCAACAGTTATTAAAAGCGTCGAGCCTCGCGCAGAAATTTTTTCCAGCGCAGGAATATTTAATCCGTAACCTTCCGACCGCGCAGGAATATAATTTTCAACTTCCGCGCCGAGTTTGCGGAGCGCACGAGTTAAAATTGCCGACGCACTCATTCCGTCTACGTCATAATCTCCATAGACGCAAATTTTTTCTTCGCCCTCAATCGCGACAATAATTCTTTCAACTGCGTCGTCCATTCCCAACATTTTGAAAGGATCGTAAAAAGGCGCATCCTCAGGATTCAGAAAAATTTTCGCCTCCTCGACTTCGGTTATTCCGCGATGAACTAAAATTTTTGCAGTGAGTTCAGTCACTCCGAGTTCCTCAGAAAAATTTTTTACAAATTCATTGTCATCTTCTTTTATTATCCACTTTTTACGCATTAAAATTTTTTTCCTCCTCAAAACTTTTTTGACATTTTATCACGGAGCGCAGAAAAATAAAATTCCTCAAAAAAATTTTGTGGCGTTGCGGAAACTTTGAAAATTTATTTTGACTTTTCGGCGAACAAAAATTATTCTTGTGTCGGAGATAATTTTAAAATTTTTTGAAGGAGAAATTTTTTTATGTCGGCTGAAGAAAAATTTGAAAACTTGAAAAATATTTTGAAAAACTGCGGAAGTGTGGCGATTGCATTTTCAAGTGGTGTAGATTCAACTTTTTTATTGAAAGTGGCGCACGATATTTTAGGAGATAATGCAATAGCGATAACAGCAACTTCAGAATTTTTTCCGGCGCATGAAATTGATGACGCAAAAAATTTTTGCAAGCGCGAAAAAATTAAACAGTTTATCTTGCAAGAAAATATTTTGAGCGTAGAAAATATTGAAAATAATCCTCCTGACAGGTGTTACATTTGCAAAAAAAATTTGTTCACAAAAATTTTAAACCTTGCTGCCGAAAATAAAATTTCTTGCGTCGCGGAAGGTTCCAACATGGACGACAACGACGACTATCGCCCGGGATTGAAAGCTATTGATGAACTGAAAATAAAAAGTCCCTTGCGCGAGGCAAAACTTTACAAAAATGAAATTCGTAAGCTGTCGAAAAATTTAAATCTGCCGACTTGGGATAAACCGTCGTTTGCTTGTCTGGCATCCAGATTTGTTTACGGAGAAAAAATTACTCCTGAAAAACTTTTGCGAATTGAACAAGCGGAGGAAGTTTTGCGCGAAAAAAATTTCAAGCAGTTTCGAGTTAGGATTCATGATAATTTGGCGCGGATCGAAATTTTGCCGACAGATTTTGAAAAAATTTTTTCTATCCGCGATGATATTGCAAAAAAGTTTAAAAATTTTGGTTTCGATTATGTTTCATTGGACTTGCAAGGTTATCGAACCGGCAGCATGAATGAGCGTGTCCGCGATTTTGTGTAAGTTTACTTATCCTGCTGACAAGATCGGGGATCGGACTTACAAAAAAATTACAACTCCCGCCAAAGACACCGAAACTTATTTTAAAGTCCTGAAAACTGAATTTAAAAAGCCTTTCCGAAGTTTGGAAAGGCAACTTTTTTGTCTGCAAGTTTGGCAAGATACGCTAAAATCCTAAAGCACAATTAAAACCAAAATTATATTTATTCAGCGTCGTTTCAAAGCGTGAAACTGCCGAAAAAGTTCAGTTAATATTTCAACAATTTTTTTACTACATTTACTTGGAATAAATAACAACATCATTTCCAATGCGAAGACGCGGAGGAATGTCTGACTTGACGACAACTTGCCCGGGCATGGTTCCGTCAGAATTCACCACAACTGTGCAGTGACCTTCTTCGCGAACATTTTTGCTGACATCGCTACCGACTTTGATAACTTTCATTTCAGTTCTGCCGACTTTGATAACGTCGCCTTCAGCAATATCTTCCTTCAATTCGCCGACTGTGTGTTGGACGACCATATCTGCAAGGTTAGGATGCTTTCCTTCGTCCATCAAAATAAAACTGCTGTTGTTGTCCAAAAATTCCTGCGCCATTTTCCCGACGGCAGTAATTTTTGATTCATACTTGACTGTCATCTTAAATCAACCTCCTTGCCGTTATGATAGCATAACAAACTTTGATATTACAAGAAAAATTTTTTTGTAGACAAGTCATTCCATGACAAATATCAATGTCAGATTTTAAGTAAAAAATTTTTTTCTAATGAGCGGAAGATAATTTTTTTATAATATTCGTGGTCGAACGCCCGGCAACAAGCTGAACAAATTCCACCTTGCCGCCGTAACTTTGAACAATTTTCGCCTCAGGCAAAGTTTCCAAAGTGTAATCGCCGCCTTTAACATAAACATTAGGCTTAATTTCTGAAATTAAATTTTCAGCAGTCTGTTCTCCGAAAAAGACAACTTCATCGACAGCCTTCAGTCCGAGCAAAACTTCTGCGCGATCTTGTTCATTATTTACAGGTCGCGCATCGCCTTTCAATTTTCTGACAGATTCATCAGTATTCAATCCGACAATTAAAATATCGCCGAAACTTTTTGCAGCAGTCAGATAGCGGACGTGCCCGACATGAAGAATATCAAAACAGCCGTTGGTGAAAACAATTTTTTTTCCTTGCCGCCGAAATTCTTCGCAAGTTTCCGCGATTAAATTTCTTTCAATCAACAAATTTCCATTCCTCATTCCTAAATCCTAATTCAAAATTAAATAAGTGCTCCTGACAAATATCCGCCGTCCAAAGAAAAATTATGTCCTGTAATTTTTTTCGCGCGTTCAGAAAGTAAAAACAAAATCATTTCAGAAACGTCCTCTGCCTCGCAAATTCCAAGAGTATGTTTCGGAATCATCTCCGCAGCCATAACTGCAAAATCGGTATTCATCATTTCGGTTTGAACCAATGCAGGAGCGATTGAATTTATTCTGTGTCCATTTTTGATAATTTCCTTCGCGAAAGATTTAACAGCCGCCTGAACCGCCGCTTTTGCCGCAGAATAAGCGAATAAACTTTTGCTTGGGTGATTTGCCGCAACCGAACTCATCAGGACAAATGACGACAGTAAATTTGAAAATTTTTTCTTCGCCGCCGTCTGCATAAAATTCACCGCGCCCCAGAAACTTGTATCAAAAATTTTGTGTGCAAGTTCAACGTCGAAACCATTCAGCGGAGTGAGTCCCCAAATTCCTGCCGTGTAGACTCCGCCGTTAAGTTTTCCACAAATCTCCACAAAATTTCCAATCGTACTCTCCCAGTCCTCAGCCGTCGCCTTTGTCACGTCGAGTTGAGAGACAAAAATTTTTTCAGGATCAGTTTCCTTCAAGGCACGAAGTCTTTCAAAATTTCTGCCGACTGCTAAAACATTTGCGCCGAGTCCGACCAAATCCATCGCGCACTGCCGACCAATTCCGCTCGACGCACCGATGACTGCAAAATTTTTTTGTTGAAAGTTGTACTTATCATTCATCACATTTCACCTGTTGGAATACAAACTAAATTTTTTAAATTTATGACGGTGGAGGCGATAGACATTCCCACGCCGAAACCGCTCATTACAGACAAAGTTTTAAAATTTTCTCCGCGTCGCTCCATTTCCGCCAAAGTTACAGGAATTGACGCACTTGAAGTATTGCCGATTCGCTCTGACTTGAAAGGAAATTTTTCGACAGGCAAATTTAAATTAAATGCAATGTCCTGCAAGATCATTTTGTTTGCTTGGTGCAGGAAGAAATTTCCAACTTCTGCAGGATTTATTTTTGCAAAGTTCACCAAGTCCGACAAATTTTGTGGAACAAATTTTATTGAAAAGTCCAAAACCTTCGCGCCGTCCATGACTGCAAAATTTTCACGCACATTCAAGGAATTGTTTTCAACAAGTGCAGGATTTCTGTACGCTCCATTTCGCAAAATAATCCCGTCCGAAAGTTCGCCGAAACTTTGCAGGTTGAAAAAAATTTTTTCGCCTTCAGCTTTTGAAATAATTGCCGCCGTTCCTGCGTCGCCAAAAACTGACAGACTTGAAACATCTTCGGCAAAAACATTTTTGGTCGCAGTATCTCCGCAGAGCAATAAAATTTTTTCTGCAGGAAGATTTTGCAAAATTGATGACGCAATGTAAAGTCCATAGACAAATCCACTGCAACCAAGTCCGACATCAAAAGCTGCCGCATTTCTCGGCAATTTTAATCTGTCCTGCAAGACGTGCGCGGTTGAAGGAAAAAAATAATCCGGCGTTTGACTGACAAAAATTACTGCGCCAATTTCTTGACGCGAAATATTTTTTTCAGAGAAAATTTTTTCAGCCGCCGCAAAACACAAGTCCGAAGTGCAAATATTTTTTTCAACAACGCTGAACGCTTCAAAGCCGACTTGTTTTTTCAGCCGCGCAATTCTTTTTTCAGGAATTAAGTCACCAAGTCTTTTTTCAATCGGCACACGATTTTTTGAAACAAATGCGCCTACAACTTCCAGCGCGACATTTTTTATTTCAGTCAACATTATTTTCCACCGGCAATTTTAAATAAGTCTGCAACGGTTTGAGCGGCTTTGACTTCTTCAGGAGTCACGGAAAGTTTCAGTTTAGAATTGCAGAAAGAAAGAAATGCAACCAAACTCAATGAATCCCAGTCCTCAACGTCGGACAACTTTGTTCCCAAAGTCAAAATTTCTTCGGTGTCGATAAGTTCAGTAAGATTTTTGATAAAAGTTTCAGAGTTCATAGACAATCCTCCAGTCTCAATTTTTAAATTCATTTTATCAAAGCAAAGTTTGTATGTCACCAAAAAATTTTTTCAAATTTCAATCGCAGGATTTCCAAAAACTTTTGCGCCTGCTTTGACTTTTTTCAAAACAACGCTGCCCATGCCGATATATGCACCGTCGCCAATTTTACACTTCGGCGCGAAAACTGAATTGCTGCCGATAAAAACTTCCTCACCAATTTTTGTACCGCCTGTAATATTTACGCTGGACATTATGCAGGAATATTTTCCAACTTTTGCGTCGTGACCTGTGCCTGATAAACTGTTAATCACAACAAAATCTTCAATCACCGACAAATCATTTACAACAGTTTTTGGAGCAAAAATAACTCCGCGACCAATTTTCGCGCTCGGCACAATGTAACTGTCTTTGCTGATTAAATTTATAAATTCTCCGCCGCGTGACAAAATTTTTTCAATCAACTTTTTGCGAACTTGTGGAGTTCCAATCGCGCAGGTAAAAACATCGTCCGCGCAAATTTCATAACTATTCACGTCGCCGAGCACAGGAACATTTGCAGGAAGTCTTTTATAATCTTCGTCCGAAAGTTTAACGTCGCCGTCCAGAAATCCTTTAATTTGCCATTCAGTTTCAAAGCCGTGAGAATTTTGCGCGTGCCAATAAACTTCGCGTGCAAAGCCGCCCACGCCGATGATAATTAAATTTTTCAATTCACTACCTCCAAGATTTTTAATAATTTAAACGCGGTTGTGACGTTGAAATTTTTCGAGAAGTTAAATCGCGTCAACAGGATGCAACGTCACGTTGCCCTCCAAAAATTTTTGTTCATTGATAAAAGTCTGCAAAAAAAGTTCGGCAAAAATTTTTCCAGCCGTCCAAGCCTGTAACCAAAAAATTTTGCGCCATCACGAAAAATTGCGCCGACAAGTTCAAAAATATTTTCCTTCCACAAAGTTTTTAATTTCAGCAAGACAAATTTTTTTCCTGCACCTTCCGCACTGCCGAAAGTTTCTCGAATCCAACTTTCACGCGAATGAAAAACTCCAATGTCAAAATATCTCCTGAACTCTTGAAAAAAATTGTAGTTGTGACTGTGATAAACTTGTGCGTCTGCGTTGTAAAAAATTTTGTAACCTGCAACCAACATTTTCGCCGCAACAAACATATCTTCGCACAAAATGACTTGCGAAGGAAAGCCGCCGACTTTTTGCAAATATTCGACTCGATAAGCCGCGAAAGAATTTGACGCTGTTGCCGCCTTCAAGCCTAAAATTTTTCTGTCGTCGAAACTTTTCAGCTGACTTTCTGCAGGATAGTTAAATTCGCGCAAAATTTTTGCTTCAGTCGTCGCATCTGCGTGTGGAAGTTGTCTGCCGTAACACAAGCCGACCTCTGAATCTTCAGCAAAAATTTTTACCAGTTCAGCCAGTGAATTTTTGTCGCGCAGAAAAACATCTTGTGTCAAAAAAATTACAACATCGACAGAAAAATTTTTCAGCAAATATTCCAGCGCAAATTGTCTTGTCGCTCCGTGATGAAAATCTTTCCGCGCAACTTTTAAAACTTCAAAGCCAAAACTTTTTGCAACTTCCGCTGTGCCGTCCTCCGATTCCGAATCGACGACCAATTTTTTTAGCGACAAATTTTGTTCGGAAATTTGTTCCAGAAGTTTTGAAAAATTTTTTCCGGCGTTCAAAGTCGGAATGATTAAGCCGCAGTTCAAAAACTCAACTCCAAAAAATTTTTGTAACATTTTATAGATTTATCGCTCCTCTTTCAATAACTTTTGCAAAAGTTTTCAAAAGTTCTGCAGGAAAAAATTTTGTCACACAGAAAATTTTTGAAGTCGAAAATTTTTTGATTTTACTCGGATACGGCAAAAATTTTTAAGGTGGTTAATTGAATGAATTTAGATGGCTTTTCGATGCGTCCGCTGACGAAGGAACTTGAAAAAAAATTAGTCGGTGGGCGAATAGATAAAATTACTCAACAAAATAAAGTAAATTTTACTCTCACAGTTCGACAACCGGGACAAACTTTTTTGCTGAAAATTTCTGTCGCGCCGCAAAATCCTGCAATTTATTTTGTAAAAAATGCGCCGGAAAATTTGCCTGAGCCTTCGACTTTTTGCATGGTACTCAGAAAAAATTTTGAAAATGGAAGGATTGCGGAAGTCAGGCAACATGAACTTGACAGAATTATTTTTATCGACGTGGACACAATCGGCGCGGGTGGAAAAATTCAAACTGTCACACTTGCCGCCGAACTTATCGGAAAGTACAGCAACATTATTTTGGTCTCGGAAAATAAAATTATCGACGCGCTGAAAAAAGTCGGAACAAATTCCAGTCGCGTCAGAACTGTTTTGCCGAATCAAATTTATCAAATGCCGCCCGAACAAAATAAGCTGGATATTTTTTCTGCGGACTTGGAAAAAATTTTGTCGGCGATTAAGTCGGAAAAAAATTTGCGTATCGATAAAGCCGTTATGAATGTCTGTCAAGGTTTCGGTCCGCAGTCGGTCAAGGAAGTAATTTTTTCTGCAGGTTTGCCGAGCGAAATAAAAATTTCCGAACTTGACGACAAAGATTTTGCAAGTTTAAAAAATTCTCTGGAAGAAATTTTGATCGGCGCAAAAAATCCTTCGCCTTGTCTTGTCGAGGACGCAGGAAAAGTTTTGGCAATTTCTGCCGTCGAGCTGAATTATTTGCAGGGCGAGAAAAAATTTTTCCCCACGCTGTCGGAAATGTTGGACACTGCGGACGAAATTATGAAAAGTTTCACGCCGCCCGATAAAGAAAAATTTACAAAACTTGTCCACAATGAACTTCGCCGCGCAAAAAATAAAATTTCTGTGCTTGAAGGCGAACTTGCCGCCGCCGAAAGTGCGGAAGATTTTAAAATTCTGGCAGATAATCTGTCGGCTTACAGATATCAATTTCAAGACCATGCGGACGAAAAAATTTTTGTCGCGAACATTTACAGCGAGGAAGACGAAAAAATTTCTATTCCGCTAGACAAAAAAATTACAATCGCCGCAAATGTCCAAAATCTTTACAAAAAATATGACAAACTCAAACGCGCAAAAAATTTTATCACCGAACAGATCGAAAAATGTCGCTCAGAAATTTTTTATCTTGAAACTGTCGAACACTCTTTAAATTCCTGCGAAACTTTGGCAGAGATTGATGAAATTAAATCTGAACTTGTCGGCGGCGGTTACTTGAAGGAAGGCAGAAAAAAAACTGCGTCGAGCAAAAAGCCCGAGCCTTTTAAATTTTTCGCGCAGGACGGAACAGAAATTTTAGTTGGAAAAAATAATTCGCAGAACGACAGATTGACTTTCAAAATCGCCGCACCAACAGATATTTGGTTGCACACAAAAGATATTACAGGTTCGCATGTAATTTTGCGATCGGGAGGAGTCGAGCCGAGCGAAAAAACTTTGACTTACGCCGCCGAGATTGCCGCAAAATTTTCAAAAGCCTCCGATTCCTCAAAAGTTCCTGTCGATTATACTCTTTGCAAATTTGTAAAAAAACCTTCCGGCGCGAAACCCGGCTTTGTGATTTTCACGAACCAAAAAACAATTTATGTAAATCCTGCGGAGATAGAAAATGCAAAAAATTTTTAAAATCAGATCGGCGACGGTCGATGACGCTGAAAGACTTCTGGAAATTTATTCTTACTACGTCGAGAAAACCGCGATAAGTTTTGAAATAAAAATTCCGACGCTTGCAAATTTTCGAGCGAGGATAAGCAAAACTTTGAAAAAATTTCCTTACCTTGTCGCCGAGCGCGGAGAAAAAATTATCGGCTACGCTTACGCTCATGAATTTGTCGGGCGCGACGCTTACAAATTTTCTGCTGAACTTACAATTTATCTCGACAAAGATGAACTTCATCAAGGTGCGGGGAGAAAACTTTATGAAGAATTGGAAAAAATTTTGCGCGACATTGGAATAAAAAATTTGTATGCCTGCATCGGTTGGCTCACTGTGGAAGATGAATTTTTAAATCAGAACAGCGCGAATTTTCACCGGCATCTTGGTTTTAAAATTGTCGGCAAATTTTCAAAATGCGGTTACAAATTTAATCGGTGGTACGATATGATTTGGATGGAAAAAATCATCGGCGAACACGAATAAAAAAAACTTCGCGACTTAAATTTTCAATTCGCCGAAGTTGTAAAATTTTTTTGTTGCAGATAAAAAATTCCAAAGTCCTGAATTTCAAAAATCAATGGACGCAATTTTTCTCCGAGTTCAGATAAAAAATATTCTACTTTCTGAGGTTGTTTATCTCCCGTGACCTTTCGCAAAATTATTCCGTCCGTTTCAAGTTGTCGCAAATTTTCTGCCAAAACTCTGTGACTGATCCCAAGAATATTTTTCAGCAGTTCATTAAATCGATGCGGACGCTCAAACAATTTCTGCAAAATATAAATCTTCCACTTGTTTCCTATAATTTGCAAAACCGTCGCCACAGGACAATCCGGCAATTCATTTTTCTTAAGCATTTTTACACCTCGGCGCGAATTATAAAAAAATTTTTTGATTCCTTCAAGATAATAAAAAAGTAACTGTCTTGTAAAAATTTTTGAATTTGTTTATAATTACAGCGTAAAAAATTTTTTTTGATGGAGGAATTTAAAAATGGCGCTTTCAAACATTTATGGCTGGCAAAAAGGAAAAAATTCTAACGGTTCGGCTTGTGGCTCGGGCGACAAAAATTCTGCTTGCGGCTCCGGCGACAAAGGCGCAGCTTGCGGATCGGGCGACAAAAAAGGTTCGGCTTGCGGATCGGGCGACAAATAATTTTTGAAAAGATTTTTTTCCTGCGCGATGCAAAAAAAGTGTCGCGCAAATTTTTTTTGGGGAGATTTTTATGAAACCGACTTTTGCTTTTCAATGGCACATCACTGACGAATGTGATCAGCGTTGCAAACATTGTTATATTTTTTCTGAGTGTGAAAATAAAAAAATTGATTCCATGACTTGGGAGGAAATTCAAAAAACTTTTTCAAACTGTCTTGATTTCTGCGAAACTTTTGGACGCACTCCGCACTTTTATTTGACAGGTGGAGATCCGATTCTTCACAAAAATTTTTGGCAACTTCTCGAACTTTTCCGAAAAAATAATTTTCCTTTCACGATTATGGGAAATCCTTTTCACCTCGACGAAAATGTTTGTAAAAAATTAAAGTCGTTCGGTTGCAAAAAATATCAAATGTCCATCGACGGCATGAAGGCGACGCATGATTTTTTCAGAAAGCCGGGCTCATTCGACTGTACGCTTGAAAAAATTCCTGTGATAAAAAGCGCGGGGATTCGCTCGGCGATTATGACAACTGTGTCGAAAAAAAATATTTCTGAAGTTCCGCAAATTATCGACGCAGTCGCAGGCTTGGCAGATATTTTTGCTTTTGCGCGGTATTGCCCGACAAGTTCGGAAAAATCTGTAGGAATTTCTCCGCTTGAGTACAGAAATTTTTTGAAAGTTTGTCACAAAAAATTTTCCGACTATGAGGCGGCGGGTTGCGAAACTTATTTCAATCGCAAAGATCATCTCTGGACTTTGTTTGAGTTTGAAGAAAAAATTTTTAAAATTCCCGACGACGCAGAAAAAAATATTATTTACGGCGGCTGTAATTGCGGAAATTCGCACCTGACAATTTTGCCGAACGGAAATGTTTTAGCTTGCCGCAGAGTTGCCGATAGCAAAGTTGGAAATGTTTTTGAAGATAAACTTGCAGATATTTGGCTTGATGAAATGGAAAAGTTCCGCGACTTCGACAAGTTTAAAAAATGTTCGCGCTGTGAACTTTTAGCTTGGTGTCGCGGTTGCCCAGCCGTTGCGACAGGTACGACAGGAAATTTTTATGACGCTGATCCGCAGTGTTGGAAAGAAATTTAAAAATCCTTGACGAATTTTTCACCAAGGATTTTTTTATCAATGCGGCTGAATAAAAAATTTTGTCTGTCTTTCTGAAAAAAATTTTTTTACTGCTCCTCAGACTCAGTTTGTTGCGGAGAATTTTTTGCAGATTTTTTTCTGCGACGCTTGGATTTTTTCTTGACGACTTCGGTGACTGTCAAATTTTCGTCGATAACTTTTTCTGTAATTTCGACTTCGACAGGCGCGGAAATTTTTTCTCCAAGTTCCAAAAGTTTTTCAGCGTCGGACATCGGTTTCAATTCAATTTCAGAATTATTTTCAAACTGTTCGGCTGCAGAAGTTTCAATTTTATTTTCCTCGACTTCTTGCAAAACTTTTGTGACGGTCGGCAATTCTCCAACTTCAAAATCACTTTCCATCTTTTCATCTTTGGAACTTTCCATCTCAACAGGTTTATGAACTTCAGCCAAAGTTTTTGATCTGTTGTCAATATATTTTTCCACGTCGCGCAGGTAAGTTGCCAAATCTTTTGCGTGGAAAGTCGAAGCCATACGCATTTCTTCATTGTCGGGAACTTTTGTACTCGCCGCCGCGCCCACGCCTAAAATTGTCTGCCGTTCGTCCATGATCTGAATATTATAAATTCCTTCCGCACCGCGTTTGCACCAGCCAATATTTTCGATCTGTCCGCTAATGTAACCTTGTCTGTAAAGGTAGTAAGGCAGATAATTTTTTCCGCGCAAAATTTTTTCGGCAATCTCGGACATTTTTATAACTTCTTCGTCGCTCGGCAATTCAAAATCTTCAATGCTGTTAATTTCGTCCGCCAACTGAGTTTGAAGTTTCGATCCGCGTTTCAGAGCCAACGCATGCAAAGTCACGTCGTCGGGATCTAATTCCAAAACTTTTTTCAAACTGTCTTGAACGTCGGCAACAGTTTCGCCCGGCAAACCTAAAATTAAATCCATATTTATTTTGAAATTTCCTGCCGCTCGAAGTTCATTGAAGGCAGTTAAAACTTGTTCGACAGAATGTTGCCGCCCGATTCTGTCCAAAGTTTTTTGTTGCATAGTTTGAGGATTGACACTGACTCTTGTAACTTTAAATTTTTTCAGCGCGGAAATTTTTTCAGCAGCAATTGTGTCGGGTCGTCCGCACTCGACGGTAAACTCCTCCACATTTTCGGAATAAAAATTGTCGAAAACTTTTTCCAACATTTCGGCAAAAAATTTTTCAGGTAGTGCAGTCGGAGTTCCGCCGCCGACATAAATTGTTTGAACTTTAAAGCCGTAGCGTTTAATTTCCTTCGCCGCCGCATCAATGTCCTTTGTCAAAATTTCCATGAACTCGGAAACTTTTTCGTCGCTCGGCAAAACATTGGAAGGAAATGAACAATACAAACATCTTGTCACGCAAAAAGGAATCCCGACATAAACGCCGACAGATTTTTCGTCTGCAGATTTCAGAATCGGAATTTGTCGAATGGCGACTTCAGTCAAAAGTTGCGCCTTCTCATAACTGACCAGATAATCTTTGCGAAGTCGCCGCGCAATTTTATCGCGGTCAATAATTCCGTGACTTGTCACGCCGTAGCCGTCGCGCATCCAGCGATGAATAATTTTTGTCGGTCTCACGCCATGCATAATCCCGTAAGGCACAGGAAATAACTTTAAATCTTCGACAATAATTCTGTAGAGATTTTTTTTGATAAGGCGATGAATTTCTCCGCTCCGCTTTTCTTCCGGACGAATTTTTTCACTGACTTTGAAAATTTTTTCGCTGCCGCCACAAGAGGCGAGTAAATAAGTTTTAACTTTGTCGTCCTCAATTTTGTTTTTGATTTCAAATTCGTCGAAGTCTGCATCTTCGCCGTGTGCAAATTCAAAGCGAAAGGCACTCAGAACTTCTTTAACAATTTTTTTTATAACTTCATCGTCGCTGTGAAGTTGAAAATTATTTATCTTCATTTTATAACTTGCTCCTGCACTCCGAACAGTAACCCAAAAATTTTACTTCATGATTCACAATCTGAAAGTCGGATTTTTTCGCGATACTTTTTTCCAAATCGTCCAGCAAATCTTCCTCGAACTCGATAACTTTTTTGCAATTCAGACAAATTAAATGATGATGATTATGTTCCTGCGGTCCAGCAGTGTTAAGTTCATAGCGTGCGCGTCCGTCACCAAAATCTACGCGCGACAAAATTCCCAGAGAATTCAAAAGTTCGACGCTGCGATAAACCGTCGCCAAACCAAAATCAAAACCTTTGCCGATTAAAATATCATAAAGTTCCTCTGCACTGAGGTGGTGGTGCGAATCTGAATTTTCGCAGAAGATACGCACAATTTCTGTCCTCTGCGGTGTCATTTTATAATTGTTCTTCGACAAAACTTCGCGCAAGTTTCCAAGTTCAAATTTTTCGCTCATCAGTAAGCCTCCTCTTGAAATAATTTTTTTATTGACTGTTTTATGCTTTGCCTATCTTACCATATTTCAACAGACAGTGTAAATTATTTTTGATTGTGCAACATGGAAAAAAATCTTAAAAGGATGGTTTTGCAATGCTTTTAAGATTTTGAAACTTCGAAATAATTTGCTCAATTTAAAAAAATCTTGATGATTTTCATAGGCAGGAAAAAAATATAAAGTCGCCGAAATTCCCTTGAAACAAAAATGCAAAAGAGGTGAAATTTTTTGCCGAACACTCGAGGTAGCGGAGAAATAAATTCTTCGACTGAGAAAAAAAGATTTTGGAATAACGACATGGAAGCGGTCATTGGAATTATGGTTGTGCTTTTGATTCTCGGCACAATAAATGTATTCAGTTCAAGTTTTATTTTGGCTGAGGCAGAATTTGACACGCCATACTTTTTTTTGAAACGCCACATCATAAATATTATTGTCGGCTTTGTTGTTTTTTTAATTTGTTTCAGAATAGATTATCACAAGTGGCGGAAGGCGATGCCTTTCATTTTAGTTTTTACTGTCGCAAGTTTAATTTTAGTTTTGCTGGTCGGTCCTATGGTGAACGGAGCGCGACGTTGGCTGCCGTTGGTCGTCATGCAATTCCAACCCGCAGAGCCTGCAAAACTTGTCGCGATAATGTTGACTGCCGCTTATGCCGCACTTCAAGTAAAAACCAAACGCGAAATAAATATTTTCACGCCGCAAATGGCAATCGTCGCGCTGATGTTTGTTTTGACGGAGCAGGAGCCGGACATGGGAACTGCGTCGCTGATTTTGGGAATACCTTTAATAATGTTGGTCGTCGCGGGATTGGACATAAAAAAATTTTGGCGGCTGGTCGGCGTGGTTGTTGCCGGAATAATTTTGTTAATTTTGCGCCAGCCTTATCGACTTGAAAGATTAAAAGTCACTTGGGATCCATGGTCGGACGCTCAAAACGTCGGCTATCAAACTGTGCAATCACTTTCGGCGATAGGTTCAGGTGAACTTACAGGAATGGGCTTGGGAGTCGGCGTGAGCAAATATGATTATCTGCCTGAGGCGCACACGGATTTTGCATTTGCAATTTTCTGTCAGGAGAATGGATTTCTTGGAGCAATTTTTGTATTTTTGCTTTTCGCCGCGCTTGCAGTTTACGCCGCAAGAATTGCCGCCCGTGCGAAGGACGAGTATGGACAATTTTTATCTGTCGGAATAATGGTTTTAGTTGTCGGACAGGCGATAGCAAATTTATTGATGGTCGGCGGAATGTTTCCTGTTGTCGGAATACCTCTGCCTTTCATAAGTTACGGAGGAACTTCTTTGATAGTCACGATGGCGGCGATAGGAATTTTGGTAAACATTGGGCGACTGGGCGAACGAGGAGAGTAATAGGAATTAGGAATTAGGATTTAGGAATTAGGGGTTAGGATTTAGGGATTTATTGAAAGGAAAATTTTTTTATGGCGAGCGATGAACTTTATAAACTTGCGTCGGAGTTTTACAAGCTGAAACTTTGGGAAAAACTGTCCAGCGATCAAATTTTCGGAGTGAAATTATCTGACGGCAGAATTGCTTATTGTTCTGCACAGGACTTTGACGAATATGAGAGAACTGCTCTGGCGGTTTTTGTCGGCAGAGAAAATTTTGACAGTCACAGATACAGCGAGATGAATTTTTACGAAATTTCCGAGAATGAAGACTTTTTGCTCCAAGTGTCGCAGAATTGTTTGCAGTGCATTTTTGATGCGAAACTCGACATGAGCGACGAGGAAATTGCGGAAGAAAAAAGTTTCAGCAAGCGAAACAAAATTTATTTCCGCGCAAGATTTTCTCACCCGAGATTTTTGAAATTTCGGCCGCTGTCTTTGTCGACGGTGATTGAGGATGCGGAGGAAGAAAAAATTTTAGTGCAGACATTGAAGGCGGCGATCGAAGTCGGGAAAAAATTTCCTGGCAAATTGCCACGCAAAATTGAATTTTTGGATCAGCCGCCGTTCAGAAGAAAATTTCCGCTCCTCGAGGCGGACGGAGAAAGTTTTAAATGGTCGATGGAAAGATTTCCTCCTTTCCGCTACGTAAAATATCCTGAGGCGAATTTAAATTATAAGGACGCGAAAAAATTATTCGACGCAAAAAAAATTAGAAATTATTGTTGCGAAATTTTTATTCTGCCGAGTCCGATAGAAGACGAGGAAGGCGAATTAAAATTTTCTGTTCTGTTCTTGGCTTACGACAAAAAAAGAAAATTTTTGCTCAGCATTGAACCCGCTTTCGATTACTTGACCACGTCCAAAAAATTTACCGAAAATATTTCAAAAACTTTTTTGAAAGTCGGTGTGCCGAAAAAAATTTTCGTGAGGAGCGAGCGCACATTTATTTTTCTGGAAAAATTTTGCGAACAGACAGGAATTGAACTTTGCGAAGTTGACGAAATGCCCGAGATGGATTTTGAGCAGGAAAAGTTATTAAAATTAACTGATGTTCAAGACGGCGGCGACGAATTTTTTTCGCGAATTTTTGATTTAGTTGAAAGCGAATCCGTCGCCGAATTGAAAAAAATTTTGCCGCCCGACTTTAAAGGTTTGCTTCAAGACATGCTCGACAAAAATATGTTTGCGCCGCATTTGGTGAAAAAAGTTTCTGACGTTCTTAATGAAGATTGACATGGGAGGAAAAAATTTTGTTAGAAATATTTTGGTCGCTCGCGCCGATAATTTTGCTGACGATATTGAGCGGCTATTTTTCTTTAATGGAAGTCGCGCTGACAGAAAGTTTGCATGGCAAGATTGAAAAACTCGCGCAGGACGATGAAAAAAAATTACAACTCGCGACAAAATTTTTGGACGAACCTGAAACCGCTTTGTCGGTTGCGAAGATTGGAATAAATTTCGCGGCGATGTTGTCGGGCTTGTTTGCTATTCCTCTCGCCGAAATGATTTTCTCGCAGATAAATTTTTTTGAACAGGCAAAAATAATTTCAATCTTGATCGCGCTGATCTTCACGGCGTTTATTATGATTTTGTTTGGAAATTATTTTCCGATTCGTGCTGCGCGACAAACTCCGGAAGAATTTTTGTTGAACAATCAAAAAAATTTCAGACTGATTGTAATTTTATTTTCGCCGATTGAAAAAATTTTTTCCTCAATCACTTCCATGTTGATGACGCTTTTCGGAATGAATGAAGAAACTTCCGACGCAGTGACGGAGGACGAAGTAAAAGATTTGATTGAACAGGGAACTGAGGACGGAACTTTTGAGGAAAGCGAGCGCGAGATGGTCGACAAAATTTTTCACTTGAGTGATCAGAACGCCTATTCTTTGATGACTCCCAGAGTTCACATGGTCTGGTTGGATTTGTCGGACGGCGTGGAGCAGAATTTAAAAATTGTCCGCGAAAATAAGCAAAATATTTTTCCTGTCGGCGAGGGAAGTCTTGACGAATTTCGCGGAGTGATTTACGCGAAAGATTTGCTTGACGCAACTTTGGACGGCGGCAAATTTGAAAATTTAGATTTAGCTGCGCTGATCAAAAAGCCGCTCTTTGTTCCGCGAACTATGGAAACTTTTCGCTTGGTTGAGAAATTTAAAACCGGCGGCGATGCGGTTGCCATTGTTAACGACGAGTACGGCGGAGTTGTCGGCTTTGTTACGCCGGACGATATTGCAAAGGAAATTGTAGGCTTGAAAGATGCGGAGTTGCCAAAAGACAGACAATTTTTGTTGCAGAAAGATAATTCTTGGATTGTGGACGGACTTTCAGACATTGACGAATTTAAGCGACAATTTAATTTTGAAACTTTGCCCGATGAAGAAAAAGATCACTTCAAAACGATGGGCGGCTTTGTTACCTCGCAGTTCGGATACATTCCAAAAGTCGGCGAAAGTAAAATTTGGAATAATTTAAAATTTGAAGTTATGGAAATGGACAGAGCACGCGTCGCAAAAATTTTGATCACGCGGCTGTAGAAAATTTTGCGGAAAAAAAATCCCGGCGTTTGTCGGGATAATTTTTTTTTCGCGAAAAAGAATTTTTATCTGTTGTCATACATTTTTGCGTAATAATTTTTGTATTCGCCGCTGATAATTTTTTCCCACCACGATTTATTTTCCAGATACCAAGCGACAGTTTTTTTGATGCCGTCGTCAAATTTTGTTTGCGGAGTCCAACCCAATTCTGTAGAAATTTTTGTAGGATCGATCGCGTAGCGTTGATCGTGACCTTTTCTGTCCGTGACGAACTCGATCAAATCTTCGCTCTTGCCCAGAATTTTTAAAATTGTTTTGACGACTTCGAGATTAGTTTTTTCATTGTGTCCGCCGACGTTGTAAATTTCTCCGACTTTTCCCTTGCGAATAATTAAATCAATCGCACTGCAATGATCTTCGACGTAGAGCCAGTCACGAACATTTATTCCCTTGCCGTAGACAGGAAGTTTTTTATCGTTAAGCGCATTGATGATCATGAGCGGAATAAGTTTTTCAGGAAAGTGGTAAGGTCCATAATTATTTGAACAACGTGAAATTGTCGCGGGAATTTGATAAGTTCTGCTGTATGCTTGGACGAGTAAATCTGCTGACGCTTTGCTCGCGGAGTATGGACTGGAAGTGTGAAGATTAGTTTTTTCGGTGAAAAATAAATCAGGACGATCGAGCGGCAAATCTCCATAAACTTCGTCTGTCGAAACTTGGTGATAGCGTTTTATGCCGAACTTTTTGCAAGCGTCGAGCAAAATTGAAGTTCCGATAATATTCGTCCGCAAAAAAAGTTCCGGGTCCTCAATAGATCTGTCAACGTGACTTTCTGCCGCAAAATTCACAATGATGTCAGGATTTTCTTCCTCAAAAAGTTTATAAACTTCCTCGCGGTTTGAAATGTCGCCGCGAACAAATTTAAATTTCGGCGACTTCATCGCGTCGGCTAAAGTTTCCAAATTTCCGGCGTAGGTCAATTTATCATAGCAAACAACTTCGTCGTCGGAATTTTTCAGCAGATAGTAAACAAAATTGCCGCCGATAAAACCCGCGCCGCCCGTCACAATAATTTTCATAATTCAAACTTCCTTTCAATTCACTCGGACAACTTTTTCAAGTTCAATTTTAAAATCTTTTCCGGAAAAAGTCCATTCGACTTTAACAGAAACATTTCGCAAATTTTCGTATCCGGAATAATTTTTGACATTCGCAGTAACAGAAAATTCTACAGGAATTTTTTTAGACAAATCGTCGTCGGTATACAAGCCGTAATTTTTTAAATCCTCCGCTGCGCCCAAAAAATTATAATTTCCTACAGATAAATTTCCCGTCGCCGCCAAAAATTCAATTTCTGCGAACTGTTCATTTGCCAAATTCAGCGCAACTAATCTTGAAGTCGAATCAGATTCTTTCACTCGCGTCGCACCATTTAAAAAAATTAACGCCGCGAAGGAAACAATCAGCGTCAAAAAAATTACATTTATCTGCATAAAATTCTCCGGTCTATCACGAACTGATAATTTACAACCAATGTTGACTCAGATTAAAAAAAATATTTTTTCCAAAATTTCACTTGCAAAAAAAAATTTCCGAAATTATATCACAGAAAATTTTCTCTGCAAAGTTACAAAAAAATTGTACCTGAATTCCCCTAAAAAATTTTTGAGCAAAAATCAAAAAGTCGAAAAAACTTCTTGACTTTTTGTCTTTTAACTGATATTATCTGCCGCGTTAGAAATGAAAATAATTTTTTGAAAATAGATGGAGTGATTTAAAATGGCAGGCGAAAAATTTACAAATAAAGCTCAACAAGCAATTCAAGCGGCGCAACAATTAGCAGCGATGAAATATCACCAAGAATTTAATTCAACGCATTTAATGTCGGCGTTGGCGAAAGAACCTGAAGGACTTTTGGCGACGATTTTTGCAGATTGTCAAACAGATTTGCCAATGCTGAAAGTTCGACTTGAGGCGGAGCTGAATAAAATTCCGAGCGTCAGAGGACAAGAGCGTTTGACAATGGGCGTGGACTTGGCGCGAGTTATTGGCAAGGCGCGAGAATATTCTGCGTCAATGAAAGACGAATTTATCAGCACGGAGCATTTGCTTTTGGCATTGGTCACGGACGGCAATAATGAAGTTCAAAACATTGCGCGAGAATTTAAATTGACGCGAGACAAAATCGACAACTCAATCAAAAAAAATCGCAAGCAAAATGTCACAAGCGAAAATCCTGAAGAAAATTATAAATCGCTGGAAAAATTTGGACGCGATTTAACTCAAGCCGCTCGCGCAGGAAAATTAGATCCTGTGATTGGTCGCGACGAAGAAATTCGCAGGACGATTGAAATTTTAAGTCGCAGGACAAAAAATAATCCTGTTTTGATTGGCGAGCCCGGCGTTGGAAAAACTGCGATTGTCGAAGGTCTTGCAAGAAGAATTGTTGGAGGTGATGTGCCGGAGTCTTTAAAAAATAAAACTTTGTATTCGCTCGACATGGGCGCACTCATTGCCGGCGCAAAATTTCGCGGAGAATTTGAGGAGCGTTTGAAATCTGTTCTTGCTGAAATTTCAAAATCTGACGGACAAATTTTGTTGTTCATCGACGAAGTTCACACGGTCGTTGGAGCCGGCGCGAGCGAAGGTTCAATGGACGCAGGAAATTTGTTAAAGCCGATGTTGGCGCGTGGAGAATTGCGTTGCATTGGCGCGACGACTTTGAATGAATACAGAAAATATATCGAAAAAGATACCGCGCTTGAAAGAAGATTTCAGCCGGTCATGGTTGGCGAGCCGACTGTCGAAGATACAATTTCAATTTTGCGCGGACTGAAAGAGCGTTACGAAGTTCATCACGGCGTAAGAATTCGCGACGCGGCACTTGTAAGCGCGGCAACTTTGTCCGACAGATATATTTCCGACAGATTTTTGCCGGATAAGGCGATTGATTTGGTTGATGAGGCGGCGGCGAAACTTCGCACAGAAATTGAATCACTTCCTGCGCCGATTGATGAAATTCGCAGAAAAATTATGCAGCTTGAAATTGAAGAACAGGCACTTAAAAAAGAAACCGACGAACATTCGCAGGAAAAATTAAAAAATATTGCGGAAGAAATTTCAAAACTTCAAGCTGAAGAAAAAAATTTGCGCGAAAAATGGGAAGGCGAAAAGCAATCAATTTTGCGAGTGCGAGCGATTAAAAAAGAAATTGACGACGTAAATAATGAAATGGCAACTGCTGAGCGTGCGTACGATTTAAATAAACTTTCTGAGTTGAAATATGGCAAACTTCCTGAACTGCAAAATAAATTAAAAAATGTCGAGAAAGAAATTGCTGAACAAAATCACGGCGAAAAACTTTTGAAAGAAGAAGTCGGCGAAGAAGATATTGCAAAAGTTGTCAGTCGTTGGACAGGAATTCCTGTTTCAAAAATGATGACAGGCGAGCGCGAAAAACTTTTGCACTTGGAAGATACTTTGCACAAGCGCGTTGTCGGGCAGGACGAAGCGGTAAAAGTTGTCAGCGAAGCAATTTTGCGTGCGCGAGCCGGAATTAAAGATCCAAATCGTCCGATAGGTTCATTTATTTTCTTGGGACCGACCGGCGTAGGAAAAACTGAACTTGCAAAAACCTTGGCGGAGGCACTCTTCGACGACGAAAAAAGTATTATTCGCGTCGATATGTCGGAGTTTATGGAAAAACATACTGTCGCGCGTTTAATCGGTGCGCCTCCCGGTTACGTCGGCTATGACGAAGGCGGACAACTTACTGAAGCCGTTCGCAGAAAACCTTACAGCGTAATTTTGCTCGACGAAGTTGAAAAAGCTCACCACGATGTTTTTAATGTTTTGCTGCAAATTTTGGACGACGGACGACTGACTGACGGTAAAGGGCGCGTTGTAAATTTTAAAAATACTGTAATCATTATGACTTCAAATCTTGGTTCGCAGGAAATTTTGAAACGCGCGAAAATTGGTTTCATCACGAACAAAGATTTTGCTGAGGCTGAGAGCGTTATCAAAGATATGCTGAAAAATTATTTTCGACCGGAATTTTTGAACAGAATCGACGACATTGTTGTTTTCAAATCGCTGGCGGAAAATCAAGTCAAAGAAATTGCAAAAATTTTGCTGAAAAATTTAAGCGACAGACTTGAAAAACAAATTAACGTGACTTTGACTTGGACTGAAAAATCTATCGACGCTCTTGCGAAACAAGGTTTTGATCCAAATTTCGGTGCGCGACCACTTCGCAGACTTTTGACGCATACTGTTGAAACTGAATTGAGTAAAAAAATAATCGCCAACGACATTAAGGAAGGCGACAGCGTTGAAATTGATTTTGACGGCAAAAAATTTACTTTCAATGCAAAAGTTTCGCTCGACAAATAAATTTAAAAAATTTTTTGTATGTAGAAAATTTCATTGTCGCTTTGAAAGTGACCTAAAAAATTTTTTCTGTGATATAATTACAGAGGAAAATTTTTGTGAAGAAAAGTTGGTGTAATAGATTTATGTTGTATTTTATCTTGGCATTTGTGGCTTTAATCTTAATTTTCGGAATTTCTGGGGTGATGAATATGATTATTGGGATTTTGATTTTGCTTGGAATTTTTGTTGTGATTTCTTTTTTAGCTTCTGTTGGTAAATCACGTAAGGCTAATTCAACTAGAGAATATGAATCTTCATTACGTTTTAGAAATCACAGTGATGAATTTGGTAATTGGACATTTGTTGGTGAAGATGAGCAGGAAAATATGTATTTTATTGATGTGTCAACTTTATATGGTGATAATCAGAAGGAAATTATTGAACGAGAGATAAATGAAGATAAAGGCGTTGTAGATTTCAAAGTTTTGGTAAAAATAATTTATAGTGCTTTTGGTAGTGAAACTCGTGAGCAGTACAGATATAATAATTCAATTTACAAAAAGAGAATATTAAATTATGACTACCCAGATTTAGATTTTGATTTTGAAATAGCGAGATATAAATTTCACATTATTATTGATGGCTTTGATGTATTCAAAAATAAATTAACAGGTTCCATTGGACTTTATGTCATCAATAGTAAACTCTATGGATATGATAACGATGTAATGCTCTCATTTGAGGCAGATACAGAAGGCAAAAAAATAAATTATCAAAATAATGGAACGATTGGAGAAAATTCTGTTGCAGATTTTGTTGTAAGAAAATATGTTCATTTTTAAAAAATAAAAAAATTATCTCAGCGTTGCGAAGTTGAGATTTTTTTGAAACTGAATTGAGTAAAAAATAATCGCCAATACAGGCGACAGCGTTGAAATTGATTTTGACGGCAAAAATTTTACTTTCAACGCAAAAGTTTCGCTCGACAAATAAAATTAAAATTTTTTTCTCCTTCGCGGAGGATTTTTTTGTGCTATAATGTCAAAAGTTTTTGGAGGCGATTTTATGGAAGTAATCATCGAAAATATTTTTAACAACAAAACGCAAATAATAAAACAATCATTTTTCAGCTTGATGAGTGTCGAAATTTTAGGCGCGGTTGTAAATTCATTGAACTCAACAATCGACACGGTAGTAATCGGACAATTTTTAAGCGTTGAGGCAATGGCAGCAGTTGGATTTTTCAGCCCAATGTTGACGATAATTTCTTTGGTTTGGATTATAATCATCGGTTTGCAAATAATTTGCGGAAAATTTATCGGAAAAGGCGATAAAGAAAGTTTGGAATCGCTTTTTGCAACGGCAGTTGTATTTCTCGGCGCGATTGCTTTAATTGCATCGATTATTTGTTTCGCAGAAAATAATTTTTTGGCAAAAATACTCGGCGCACAAGGCGAAACTGCAAAATTATTGCAAGAATATATCAAAGGCTATTCAATCGGGATAATCGGTCAAGTTTATTGTGCGCTGTTGATGTGGTTTTTGGCATTTAATTACGACATAAAACTTTCGCGAATAGTTATCGCGTTGATGATTATTTCAAATTTTTTTCTGGATATTTTTTTCATTTCGATACTCGACTTAGGAATTTTCGGTTTAGGTTTAGCATCTTCATTCAGCTATCTTTTGTCTGCAGGAGTGATGTTGCAAAGTTTTTTCCACAAAAACAAACCGATTCAGCTGAAATTTAAAAAATTTTTATTCGCAAAATTATTAAAATCTGCGCGATTTGGAATACCTTCGCTGACTTTTAACGTCGGATTAACTGCGAAGGCGTATTTGCTAAATATCACGCTGATGAATTACATAGGAATGTCGGCGGTTGCAGTCATGAACGTTCAAGGAGCAGTAATCGGCGTTTTAGGTTCAATTCCGGTCGGTTGCGGAAATGCTTTTTTGGCTTTGGGAAGTTTATGGTTCGGCAGTCGAGACAAAGAATCTTTGTTAATTCTCACAAAAATTACGCTGAAATACACTTTGCTGGCATCAGTGGCAATAATGATTTTGATAATGATTAGTTCGCCGGTAGCACCGAATTTATTTTTTTCGCAGAACGAAGAAGCATTTGAAATCGCTGAAAGAATGTTGTTTTTATTTCCGAGTTTTTTGGTTTTGAACGCATTGGTCGGGATATTTTTGAAAATTTATCAAATCCAAAAGAAAAGCGAATTTCTTGTCAGTTCGATGCCGATTTTTGAAAATTTATTGATAGCGATTTTGGCAGTAATTTCTGTGCCATTTTTAGGCGTTGATGCAGTTTGGTTGTCATTTCCTGCAACAGAAATAATTTGCTTGGCGATAATCGCAATTTCAGTTTTTATTCACAGCAAAAAAATTTCGTTCAAGCTGGAAGATTGGATGAAACTCGATAAAAATTTTGGTGTGGACAAAAAATTTGTTTATGAAAAAAATTTTGCGACAATTGACGACGCTACAACTATTTCGATGGAGGTTATAAATTTTTGTAAACAAAAAAATTTTCCGAAGAACAAGGCATATTTTGCAGGTTTAGCGATTGAAGAAATTGCAACAAATATTATTCAGTATGGTTTTACTGCGGACAAAAAATATAATGCGTATGTTCGCGTAACGGTAGAAGATGAAATTTGTATCAGAATTTATGATAACGCCTCGACTTTTAACCTGAAAGAAAAGTTACAAAATTCGATTGGAAAATTTCCTGAAGAAGACAATATCAGTTTGCGGATTATAGAAAAAATTTTGGAAAAAATAGACTACCAAAACAATGCAGGAATAAATACAGTTGTGTTGGTAGTCTGAAAAATTTGCAAAAAATTTTCCTCCACTGCGGAGGATTTTTTTTTGCAAAATTTTGTGGTAAAATATGAAAAAATTTTTGGAGTTGAAGTTGTGAATATAGAGTTTGAACTTGGCGATTTAAAATTTGAATGGAACAGCGAGAAAGCCGAATTAAATTTTAAAAAGCATAAAGTTAAATTTAAAACAGCGGCGCGTGTCTTTCTTGATGAAAATAATCTTGATGATTATGATGAACTTCACAGCGACGACGAGAACAGATTTAAAATTATTGGAAAAGTTGATAAAGTTTTGGTTGTTATTTATACTGAGCGCAGAGAAAGAATTAGAATAATTTCTGCTCGATATGCAACTAAGAAAGAGGAGTGTGAATATTATGAGCAATTTTATTAAAAAAATTCCGCCGTTGAGTGCGGAAGAAATTGCAGAAATTAGATCAAATGCACCAAAATCTGATGCTGAAATTGATTTAAGCGATATTCCTGAAACTACAACTGAAGAATTTGCGCGAATGAAAGCAAATCGACTTCGCAGAAAAAAATTGCAAGTTGCAAGCTAAAAATTTTTTCCTCCACACGGAGGATTTTTTTTGCAGGAAAAAATTTTTTGTCAGTCGAAGTAAGAAAAAAATTTTTGGAGTTGATTTAAAATGCAACAGGAGCAAGAGAAAAAATTTATCCATTTGACAAGCGACAAAGACAAAAAAGTTGCAGAAAAAATTGCAGAAGTGTCGAAGAAACTTTTTGAACGCAATTGCGAGGCGTACAGGATTTTGGCGAACAAATGAAAAATTATGTATTTGATTTGATAATGGCGGATATTTTAAATTTTCATAAATTGTTAGCGTCAGATGAAAAATTGCAAACCAGTTCAATAATTCGCGACAAAAATTTATTGGAATCGGCTGTAAATAATCCATTTCAGACTTTTGGCGGAGAAGATTTGTACAAAACAATTTTTGAAAAGGCGGCGCAGTTAGCATTTGGATTAGTAAAAAATCATGGCTTTGTTGACGGAAATAAACGCATAGCAGTTCACGCGATGGCGGTTTATCTTTTCATAAATGGTTACGATACAAATTTTACTCAGGAAGAAATTGTAAAAATTGGAATGGAATTGGCAGAAAGCAAATTAACAGCAGAAAATTTAACAAAATTGCCTGAAGAAAGAACTTTTCAAGTTGAATAAAAATCTTTGGAGGTGTGATTTGAAGGAAAATATTTTTTTGCGTTGAAATTGATTTTGACGGCAAAACTTTTACATTCAATGCAAAAGTTTCGCTCGACAAATAAATTTTTAAAATTTTTCCTCTACACGGAGGATTTTTTTTTTGCAGGAAAAAATTTTTTGTCAGTCGAACTAAGAAAAAGATTTTTGGAGTTGAAGTTGTGAATATAGAGTTTGAACTTGACGATTTAAAATTTGAATGGGACAGCGCGAAAGCCGAATTAAATTTTAAAAAGCATAAAGTAAGATTTGAAACTGCGGCTGAAGTTTTTTTAGATGAAAATTATATTGATGATTATGACGAACTTCACAGCGATTTTGAAGACAGATATAAAATTGTCGGACTTGTTGAAAAAGTTTTGGTTGTAATTTATACTGAACGCAGAGAAAGAAACAGAATTATTTCAGCGCGACTTGCTGACAAAGAGGAGGAGGCAGAATACTATGGACAATTTTATTATTAAAAATGGAGTAAAAATTTATAGAACACCTGAACAAATTGCAGAAATTGAAGCGTGGAAAAAAATGACTGACGACGAAATTGATTACAGTGATATTCCAAAAATTACGCACGAAGAATTTGCGCGAATGAAAGCAAATCGACTTCGCAGAAAAAAATTGCAAGTTGCAAGCTAAAAAAAATTTTCCTCCTTCGCGGAGGATTTTTTATTTGCAGGAAAAAATTTTTTCACAGCGAAACGTACAAAAATGAAAAAATTTTCAGGAGGGGTAAAAATTGGCTGGAAATACTAATTTGAATGTCGCAGGAGCTACAAAAAAAGATGAATTTTACACCCGCAAAGAAGACATTGAATATGAACTCAAGCATTATAAAAATCATTTTAAAGATAAAATTATTCTTTGCAACTGTGATGACCCTTACGAAAGTGAATTTTTTAAATACTTCGCAAAATATTTTAACGTTCTCGGTTTGAAAAAATTGATTGCTACAAATTATGTCGGATCGCCAATTTTTCAGACTGAATTAAATTACAATGGTACTCCGAATGAATTTAGAAATTTTAATGAAAATAAACACTCAATAAAAGTCGAAATTACTGAAGTTCAAGATTGGAATGAGGACGGCAGAGTTGACTTGCAAGATGTTGAATATTTGCTGAAAAATAAAAAAAATGTTCTCACTTTGTTGAAAGGCGATGAAAAATTTGCGGCAGGTGATTTTCGCTCTGAAGAATGTATCGAATGTTTGAAAGAGGCTGATATTGTCGTAACTAATCCTCCGTTTAGTTTGTTCAGAAAATATGTTAAACAACTTATTGATTTTGAGAAAAAATTTTTGATTATCGGAAATCAAAATGCTGTAACTTATAAAGATTTTTTTCCGTTGGTAAAAGAAAATAAAATTTGGCTCGGTTATGGTTTTCAACGTGACCCACATTTTAGAGTACCTGATTATTATGAAGAGCGTGCAACAAGATTTTGGATTGATGAAAACGGTCAAAAATGGCGAAGTTTTGGAAATATGTGCTGGTATACAAATTTAGATGTAAAAAAGCGTCACGAAGATATTACACTTGGATATTCATATAATGATGAGCCTGAAAAATATCCGAAATATGATAATTATGACGTTATTGATGTTTCAAAAGTTGTTGAAATTCCGAAAGATTATTACGGCGTTATGGGCGTTCCTATTACTTTTTTGGACAAATATAATCCCGACCAATTCGAAATTTTAGGAATTGCAAATTCTGCACGTTGGATTGGTTATGAATGTTATACTTTCATAAATGGTAAAAAAATTTATAACAGAATTTTAATTCGCAGGAGGTAAAATGGAAAAAATTAAATTTGGTGAAATGTCTATTGAACTCAATCACATTTCTATTCGTGAAGTTTCAAAAAATTTTTTTGACGACGCTGAACTCGGTTGCACTGCTTACGGCGGAAAATTAAATATTCGTCCTGCCTTTCAACGTGAATTTGTTTATAATGAAGAGCAGAGAAATAAAGTCATCGAAACTGTCAAAAAAGGCTTTCCGCTGAATGTGATGTATTGGGTAAAAAATTCTGAAGGAACTTTTGAAATGCTTGACGGTCAACAGCGTACAATTTCAATTTGCCAGTATGTAAATAATGATTTTTCGCTTGATGATAATCAAAGTTTTGCAAATTTAACTGAACGTGAACAAAATCAAATTTTGGATTATAAACTTGTGATTTATATTTGCGAAGGTGACGATAAAGAAAAATTAGATTGGTTTCAAACTATAAATATTGCCGGCGAAAAATTAACTGCTCAAGAAATGCGAAATGCAATTTTTTCTTGCGAATGGTTGAGTAATGCAAAGAAATATTTTAGTAAAAGTAATTGTCTTGCTCATACAAAATATGGAAAATATTTAAAAGGTTCGGCAATTCGACAGGAATATTTGGAAACTGCATTGAAATGGATTGCAGACCGTGACAGCTTGGAAAATTTGGAAAAATATATGGACAAGCAGAAATTGAATAAAGTTAAGACTGCGGAGGAACTTTGGAATTATTTTGAAAAAGTTTTTGCTTGGGTACAGAAAAATTTTCCGAAATACCGCAAGGAAATGAAAGGCTTGCAGTGGGGAATTTTGTATAACAAGTACGGCAAAAATAATTATTCTGACAAAAATTTTGAGACGCGAATTTCTGAGTTGATGTCAGATTTTGACGTGACTAAAAAAAGCGGAATTTATGAATATTTGCTTGACGGCGAGAAAAATGAAAAATTTTTAAGTATTCGGCAGTTTGACGACAGAACGAAATCAACAATTTATGAACAGCAAGGCGGAAAATGTGCGATTTGCGGAAAACATTTTGAAATTTCGGAAATGCACGCCGACCACAAAAAAGCGTGGAGCAAAGGCGGAAAAACTGTTGCAGAAAATTGTCAAATGCTTTGTTCAGATTGTAATTTTAAAAAAAGTAATTTATAAAAAATTTTGGGAAGTGTTTTTATGAAAAATTTTAGGGAGTGTCAATAGATTTGTGTAAGTGAAAAAAATTAAAAATCAAATTTATCGAAAAGA
>CALEPR010000127.1 GCA_937910665.1 uncultured Selenomonadales bacterium | reverse complement strand
AAATATTGATATTCCGTCGGCAATGAATTATACTGACTACCAGAAAGTTTACGTCGATAAAACTCAGACGCTCGAAGATTGGCAGAAAACTAACTTGAATAAATCTGCAATAAACGGTAAAATGAGCGCGACGGCTAAACCGCAATGGGCGGAGCGTGATAAGTTGAAAATTTTGTCGAAAGAAGAGTATCGGGAACTCCGCGAGTTAGCTGATTCAAATGGAATCGCTTTGTCTGGAGTTAAGAAGTTTGACGGTTCACCTGAAGTTGTTCGAGAGACGATTGACGCACTGACAAAACTGAAAAGTCAATTCCCGAAAGTTACAGACGAACGCTATAAACTCACCTTAGAAATGTCGAATATTCTTGGTGCTGAAGATTTCGCTGTAACTCACGGCAGAGTAATTACTTTAAATGCAAATGCGTACCGTGACGTGAACCTTTTGCGAATCGAGTATCAAAATTTGGTCGATATGGGCTTTTTTGTTAAAAATACGGATTATCGTGCGATTGTTCATCATGAGTTTGGACACGTTGTCACCGATGTTTATAAAATTGACCCGATGCAAATTGCCTGTAAAATTACAAGAAAAAGTCGCCTTGAAACGATTGAGTATGTAAAAACAGCCTTGTCAAAGTATTCAGCTAAATTGGCTGATGGTTCAGAAATAATAGCTGAGGTGTTTGCGGACATTTCAACTGGTAAGCCGACTGAGTTTAGTCAAAAATTTTATGCTGAGGTTTTAAAAATCGTCGGAGGTGTTGAACAATGACAGAATCAAGAGCAATGTCTATGCGTGACAGAGATTGCGTAGATTGGATGAATGACCACGATTGGTATTCCATCGATAAGGAGCGCGACCGTTTTGTCCTTACAGAAAAAGCACCTGAAGAAGCACGACGAAGCTTTGAGAAATGGAAACGCATTAACAACCTCGATTGGAAAGATTAAGCCGAAAAAATCAAAATTGAAAGATTATGCGATTTACTCGCACTACAAAATAAAGCACTTGCTGAATTTGCGAGTGCTTTTTGATTGGAGAATAATTATGACATTAAGTAAACTTTACTTAGGAGATTGTTTGGAGCTGATGCGCGAAATACCGACAGGCACAGTAGACTTTATCTGTGCGGACTTGCCGTATGGGATAACGAATTGCGCGTGGGACAGGCGAATAGATTTAGGCAGAATGTGGCAGGAATTTTTGCGCGTTGGGAAGGAAAATGCGGCGATAGCACTATTTGCGGCAGGAAAGTTTTTGATAGAATTAGCGGCAAGCAATTTAAAAATGTATCGGTATAAATGGGTGTGGGAGAAGAATTTGGCTGTCGGCTTTTTGAATGCAAAGAAGATGCCCTTGCGAGCGCATGAAGATATCTTGATATTCTATCGTAAACTGCCGACATACAATCCGCAAGGTTTGATTGAAATAAATGAAGTTCGCCACAGCAACAACAAAGGTCGTTTCGGAACAACCGTTAGGCTTGCTCCTTGGCAAAAAAAATGCGAAACTTACACAGCGAAATATACAAATTATCCTACCGATGTTTTAAAATTCAAAGCCTTACCAAGTCAATGCAAGAATCACACTTCAGAAAAGCCGGTAGCATTGTTGGAATATATAATCAAGACGTACAGCAATGAAGGCGAAGTGGTATTGGATCCTGTGATGGGCAGTGGAAGTTGTGGAGTGGCGAGCATACAGACAGGCAGGAAGTTTATAGGTATGGAGTTAGACGCGAAATATTTCGACATAGCGGCGGAAAGAATCGCAGAGGCGGAAGGCAGTGTACAATTAAAAATTGATAATTGACATTTTGGAGTGCTTTTTGAATGGAGTTGAAAAAATGAAAATTATAGTCGAAGGTGAGCCAAAAGAAATAGCTCAACTTTTAATTTTGACAAAAGGAGAGCCGAAAGGAACGCAAGACGTTGAAGAAATTGTTACTAATCTTTTCCGTGTTCTTGATGATGCGAAACAGAATTATGGTACTCTTTAAGCATTTCGGCACAAATAATGGAAGCCATATGTAATTGTTGTTCGTAAAATTTGCTTCCGATAGTTTCTCTTTTTTCAGGCGGACACCTTGAAACAATATTGTTGAGAGCTTTTAGCCGAATTTCTTCAAAAAAAATTATTGTCCATAAAAATTCACCTGCCTTTCGCGAAGATTATAAGCAAGTTTGGTGAAAAAATTCTAAAAACTATTTGGCTTACCTGCATTAAGTTTAAAGACAGGTAGCCAGCTATCTTGTCGGAGTGCTTTTGAACGGAGATGAAAGAATGTTAGAAGTAGCATTAGTGATTAGCGTTATGCTGACGATATTTTTTGCCGTAAGGTGCTTAGCAATGAAAATATCGGTTATTGCTTTAAGCGTATGGCTTGAAAGAAGTATTTGTAAACAGCCGACGCGCAAGGAACTGGACGAGTGCAAAAACTATGTTGTTGAAAAAACGCTCAGGTCGTTCTTCCGATTGCGAAACGCGAATGGATTAAATCGCTAGCAAGTCTTGAGATAATTTGTTGAAAGGAAGGCAAAGACGCAAGACCGATGGACAGAGCAACAGATTTTGCTCGTTCAAAAACTTTTTGGTCGCGAATGTCATTAAGTACAGCGTGACCATTGGGAGTTAAATCAGAAATTTCTTCTCGACACAGATTAAAATATCACGAACGCAATCAAGATTAAGTCGCATAGGAACACTTCCTTTCGCAAAGATTATATCACAGAAAAATTTTTCAAGCACTCTTTGGAGTGTTTTTTCATTGGCAAAATAAGGAGGAGATTAAAATGGCAAAAAAATTTGGTGGAATCGAATTAGGCGGAGTATTTGGCGGTTATGAAATTGAAAACTTGCCTGTAAATAAACTTCCGCAAGAAGTAGCGTCGGCAATCGGAGTAGTCAACAGCACGCCACTTTTAGGCGCGACTTACAATCCGATTTGGTATGTCGGCAAGCAAGTTGTAAATGGCGTGAACTATTTGTTCATAGCAGAAGATATACGCGCGACGAAAAACAAAGATAAGTCGATAGTCGGACTGGTTATCAATGTGCCGCCTGGTGAAAATTCTATGCAAGGCGAAGGCGCGAAAGTTGACAGGATAATTGAAAGTGCGTCCCTTGCGCCGGAAGTAGAGACAGCATTTGCCACTGTCGAAAAATCACTGTGCGGAGTTTCTTACAAGCCTGTGATGTATGTTGGCAAGCAGATAGTGCGCGGTGAAAATCATTACGTCGTGTGCGAAGCGAAGGTGATTTATCCAAATGCACAGCCGCGAGCAGTTGTATTTGTGCTTAATATTTTTGAAGGCAAGCCGTCGATTGTAGGAATTATGCCGATAAGCGCGGGAGCAAAAGATGAGCAAAATCTTTTCGGCTATGCTTTTACTTGGTAATTTGTGGAGGAAAAATAATGATAACAAATGAGGTAGAAAAAATCACGGCGGCACAAGCGATAGACGCAGAACTGTACGACGCAATCAAGCGCGGAGAAACAAAAATCAGCGGACATTATGAGTGCGGCAAAGGTGATTTGATTTTTAAGCAACAAGTGTTCAGCTTTACCGACAGGAATGGAAATTTGCGTATCGGCAAATTCACAGACGTTGAAGAAGTTTTGGACTTTATGGATTATATTCGCGAAAGAGAGATGAAAGAAAATGCATGAAATGGAATTTAATATTCAGCTGTTCGCAGAAGGTGTAGAAGGCGGCGGCGAAGGAGAACAGCAAACGCCGCAAAGCACAGATACTGCCGACAATTCCGAAAATAGCGAGCAAAAGCAGGATGCAAAGCCTGAAATTGATATTGACGCGAAAATTGCGGAAGCGTTGACGAAGGCGCAGAAAAACTTTGAGGAAACGCTGAAAAAGCGCGACGCAGACCGCAAAAAAGAAGAAGAACGCCTTTCTAAACTTTCAGACGACGAACGGCAAAAAGCAGAAATTGAAAACGGACGCAAGGAACTTGAACTGAAAGAACAAGAACTTCAGCATAAAGAACTTATGCTTGAAATGACAAAAGTAATGGCGGAACGAAATTTGCCGGTTGAGTTCACGGAGTATTTGATTGCGAAAGATAACGAATCGACGCTGAAAAGAATCACGACGTTTGAAAAGAAATTTAAGGCGGCAGTCGAGTCGGAAGTCAATGAAAGGTTGAAAGGAAAACCGCCGACAGCAGGAAGTAAAAGTACTACAAGCAGTAATGTGCAGACAAAAGACAGCTTTTTGAAAATTATTGCAGACAATCAAGTCAAGCGTTAAGGAGGAAACAAAAATGGCAGATACAAGTTATTTGAAGGAAAATTTGAAAGGATTTGTGCCGAGTGTAATTTCAGATGAGATTATCGGAAAGACAATACGCGGCTCAAGTATTCTCAGACTGTCAAAAGTAGAGATAATGGAAAGCGACAACAAAACATTTAGCGTAATGAAAAGCGGCGTTGGAGCATACTGGGTAAAAGAAGCAGGACGCATTCAAAACAGCATACCTGACTGGGAATTTCCGAAAATGGAAGCCGAGAAAATCGCAGTCATTATACCAGTCACGAAAGAAAAATTGAACGACGCGACGATAGATGTATTCGGCACAATAAAACAATACATCGCGGAGGCGTTTCACGAGGCAATAGACAGTGCGTGTTTGTTCGGCACAAGCTCGCCGTTCGCGGGAAATATTTATGATTTGGCGGATACCAGCGGACAGAAAGTAGAAATAGGCACAAATGACAGAGTTGACCTTGATATTTCGGACGTAATGTATGCGGTAGAAAAATCAGGATTCGATTGCGACGGATTTGTGGCAGGATTGGATTTTAAAAATCAGCTGAGGAAACTGCGCGACGCGGACGGCAATCAGCTTTATGTAGAAGGCGTAGACCAGAAACAGCTTTACAGTTTGCCGATAGAATTTAATCGCGCCAACAGCTGGGACAGCACAAAAGCACTCTGCATTGCAGGCGAGTGGAAATATTCGGTAGTAGGGATTCGCCAACAGTTGACGTACGAAACATTGACAGAGGCAACGTTGCACAATATCACAATGGCAGACGGAAAACCTTTGAGTTTAGCTGAAAATGATTTAATCGCGCTGAAAGTGACAATGAGATTGGGCTTTACGGTAGTGCAACCGAAAGCGTTTGCAATGCTTATTCCAAAAGTCGTGACACCGTCAAATTGAGGTGATTGATATGGAAATGAAAAGCTACACGGACGGCAAGAGGACAATTCGCGCAACTGAAGTTATGTACAACGCAGTTTACAAGGCGCAGGGATTCAAGCCGTGCAAGGCAGGTGTCGAAAATGACAAAGGAAGAGGCAATAAGCGCGATACTCCAAAAGATTCAACAGCTGAAACCAATCAGCAATGAAATTGAATTTTGGACAGAAAAATTGGTAGTTGACGTGCTGGCTTATTGTCACCGAAAAGATTTTCCTGAAGCCTTGATTTACACTTGCGTTGACTTGATTTTGAAAAGAATAACAGACAGTGAGGCGGCAACACCAGATGAAGACGGCGTTGTCGCTTTGCCTTTAACTGAAATCAAAATGGACGACACAAGTTTTAAATTCGATACAAATTTTGCCGCCAAAACAGTTACAACAGATAATGTCGGACTGCTTTCAGACGCAGATTTTGAATCAATCAAGCCGAAGTTAAATTTGTACAGGAAGTTGGTGTCGTGGTGAAAATTCCTGTGAATCAGTGTAAAAAACTTTTGCAGAAAATAATGTACAAAGACACGGCGACAATTTATCGGAGCGCAAGGACAAAAAACTCCGTGACAGGCGCAATGGAATTTTCACACCAAGCGGTATATGAAAAAATTCCGTGCAAGCTGAGCCAATACAAAGATATTTATGCGACGCGAAATGAAAGGACGCAGGAAATAACATTGGACTTCAGATTGACGTGCGAGCCTGAAATTGAAATTTTGGAAAATGATTTTGTGGAAGTTTTGCACGAAGGAAAAATTTTTAAACTGGTTGCAGGAACTTCATTCAATTATCCGACGCACAAAGAAATCAGTATGCGGCGGCAAAAAGAGGCGAAGCAGAAATGAATATCAAACTTGAAGGATTTGAAGAATTGGCGGAAGCCCTCGACAAAGCGGCGGCGAAAGTTCCAAACGCTAAGCAACAATTTTTGGCGAAAGAAGCAGGATTGATAAGAAGTCGCGCAATGAAAAATACGCCTGTTGATACCGGCTTATTGAGAAATTCTTGGAAACAAACAGCGGTAACAAATAATTCTGTGGCAATTTACAACAATGTGAATTACGCGGCTTTTGTAGAACACGGACACAGAGTAAAACTTCACGGCAAATTTACAGGAAAAATTGTGAAAGGTCGGCATATGCTGAAAAATGCGATTGAACAAAGCAAGGCGAGTTTTCAACAAGATGGCGCGGCGATTTTAAATTCGATATTCGGCGGTGGTTGAAATGTTGAAGGCTGAAGATTTTCAAAAGGCGTTGGTAAATTTAGTTGAAAAAATTTTGCCGTACAATGTGAGTTTTGATTTTGTGGAAGAGCCGGACGAATCATACGTTTGGATAGACATAAAACCGCGCAAAAAAAGTTGGGACAAAGTTTATTTTCAGCGCATTTTGGAAATTGAAATTCAAGTAATTTTAATTCCTGACGACTTCGGAATAATCAAACACAGCGAACTTTGGAAAATTATTGACAAGTTAGACGCGGCAATAATGCCTTGCATAAAAATCAAAGACAGGTTTATCACGGTGCAGGATTTTAAATCTTACATAGTCGATGACATTTTGCATTATGAATTTTCGCTGGATTTTACGGATTATGTGCCGAACGATGAACACGAAGGCAACGATTATGATTTAATGGAGAATTTGGAAATGAAATTGAATTAGGAGATGATTGAATTGGCAAGTAAATTTGGGCGACCGCAAATAATTATTGAGTTCAAGACAAAAGCGACGACGGCGATAAGTCGAAGCGGACGCGGTGTCGGCGTTATGATTTTGAATGACGAAAACGTCACAGATAAGGTTGTAACTTATCAGATTGCAGACAGCACGGAAATTCCGGCAACAGGCTTGACCGACAAAAACGTTGATTTAATCAAAAAGGCATTGCTGGGTACGCCATCTAAGTTGGTTGTCTATGTGATACCGCCGGAAATAACGCAGGAAGTGGACGAGGACATCGATTCAGGCACGGCGGTAACACCTTTAGTGCCGGTAACTACAGGTTCGACAATCACACAATCAAACGCACTGCAAAGTGCGGCAGTTTTGAAATTCAATTATATCTGTCACCCGACAGGTACAGCACAAGATCAAGCAGATTTGGCAAGCTGGGTAAAAGCGCAACGCACAAATAAACACAAAACAATCAAAGGAATTGTGGCGAATGTTGCGGCTGATTCTTACGGCGTTATCAATTTTACGACTGGTAATATTCGCGTGACAAATTCTGCCTACACGGACGCATTGATTGCGGCAGAAGGCGTTGCTGAAAATGTTCCTGCGACAATTCCACAATATTTGACGTACACAGCGGCAGAATACACGGCGCGAATTTTAGGTATTGCGTGTGGCATTTCGCTTGACCGCAGTATGACGTATTACGAACTTTCGGAAGTGGTAGATTGTAGCGTTTATGATGATGTGGACGAACATATCAATAACGGCGAACTTTGCTTGATAGACGAAGGCGACGGCAACGGAGTAAAAATAGCTCGCGGTTGTAATTCACTTCATACTTTCACAACTGATGTTGGAGAGGATTTCCGCTACATAAAAATTGTTGAGACAATAGACCTTATCACCGACGATATTCGCGAAACCTTCAGAAATGAATATCTCGGCAAGGTGATAAACGACTACGACAATAAAATGTTGTTCATTGCGGCAATACTTGTGTATTTTTCGGAGCTTGCAGGAAATGTACTGGACAGTTCGCCGACTGTGCCGAATACTGTTGATATTGACGTTGAGGCGAACAAAAATTATGCGACGCTGAAAGGACGCGACACTGCGGCAATGAGTGAACAGGAACTTCGCGAAACAAACACAGGTACAAATGTTTTTCTGACAGGCACGATAACGCCGGTAAATGCAATGGAAGATTTGAAGGTCAACTTCGCAATGTGAGGTGTGAAAAATGATTAAATTAAATCCTTTGGTAATTCCAAAATTTGATATTCAGCGATTCTCTTCTCGCGACTGGGAAGATGTAACTTACAGAGGACGGCGCAGGTGGTCTGGGAATCACGGACAAGTTTGGATTAACAACGAGAAAATTTTTGAACATAAAAGTTTTGAGGCAAAGGTAGTTATCAATGACGAAGACGTAACGATTGGCGATTCTGTGGATAGAAAAGTTGTAGGACTTGCAGGTGAAGGTGAAATTGTTATCGTCAACGTTTTCAATCGCGGTTTCAGTGATTATTTGGCAGAATTGAAGAATGGACACGATCCGCGCTTTACAATCGTTGCAAAGCACGAAGACCCCGATATGCTCAACGCAGGAAAAGAGCGTATTATAATTGACAACGTTTGGTTTGAAGAACTGGTACTTATGCAGTTTGAAAAAGGCACGGTGAGAGAGACAACAATACCTTTCGGATTCACGCCTCAGGATGCATATTACACGGAAACAGTTGAATTATAATGGAGGAATCTGAAATGGCAGTGACAATAGCAGATTTAATTGCAAGACGCGAGGAATTTAAAAACAAACGCAAAGAACTTTATGAAATGGAAACGTCGGTAGGAACAATCATTGTCAAGCAACCGTCGCTGAAAATGATAGATGAAATTTTGAAAATGGAGGACGGACGGCAAGGCGATATTGACTTGATTTATGAAAGTGTAGTAGAGCCGAGCTTGAAGGACAAAGATTTACAACAGGCGTACGGATGCGTTGTGCCGTCGGATATTGTGCTGATGATTTTCAAGGCAGGAGAAATAGGACCGATAGCGTCGGCGATAATGAAGTGTGCAGGATTCGGTAAGTCGATTAAGTACAAAGTTCACGAAGAAATAAAAAACTGATAAAGGAAGATTGGCAAGCGGCGACAGCGGCGTATTTTGCATTGCGCGGCTTGCCTGTCGAAAAATTTTTTCAAGCGTCGATGTTTGAGCAATTATTTTATCACGCGGTGAAAGAAACGGAAGAAAAACGTCGGCAGGAAGAAATAAAGAATTTGATGAAGTCGTTGGCGAAAATGCACGGTGCAAAAGTGAGGTGAGATAAGTGGCGGAAGGTACAGGTTCTGAATACAAATTAAGTGCGACGCTGGAAATGCGCGACCAGATGAGCGGAAAGTTGCGTAGTGTGTCTTCACAGTTGAAGTCAATGAACGGCGCGGTTGCAAAGTTAGGCAGAGGCGGCGAAGTGGCGCGACTTGCAAGGCAGTTTGATTCACTGAACGATTTGCGTCGTCAAGTCAGTCAGTTTAAAGAATTGAAAAAATCTGTAGCCGAAACTCAGCAAAAATATAATCAAGCAAATTCGGCAACTGCGCAGTTGGCAAGGCAATACAAGCAAGGACAATCGGCAGTGACACAGTTGCAAGCCAAACAAGCCGAACTGAAAAATACATTTGAAACTTCTAAAACTGCCACTGCTCAACTTCAGAACAAACTCGGCGGACTGAAAGTCGAAGCGGCAAAATTCAAAAGTAGCGGCGCGACGGAAGAATATAAAAAACTTCAGGAGCAAATCAAGGCAACTTCGGCAGAACTGAAAGCAAGTCAGGCAATGACAAAGCAGACAGGCGCGGAGTTGAAAAGTTTAGCCGGTGGAGTAAAGCAAGCGCAAAGTGAATTAAACAATATCGGCAAGGCGTTTGAACAGTCGAAGTCGAAAGCCGCACAGCTAAAGCGCGAACTGAAAAGTCAACAGTTTGGCTTAAATCAAATGCGACAAAATTTGTCGGCACAGGGCTTTGACACAAGAAATTTTGCGGCAAGCGACAGAAAACTGCGCGAACAAATGAAAAGTGTGCAGGTACAGCAGAGACAAGCGCAACTTCGCGAAACTTTAAGAGCGTCGGGAATGAGTTTAAATTCTCAATCAGTGCGAGTAAATGTCAGCGGCAATGCAACTTCGACACTTGGCAAGATTAAAAATCAGCTGAACAGCTTGACACAAAAGACTTGGAATGTGGCAGTCAATGCGAAAAATGCAGTAGGAAACAAAGTCGGTCAATTTGCAAGCGGCGCGGCAATGGGAATGGGCGCACAAATGCTTGGCACGGCAGGAATAGGTTACGGCGCGATTGATGCCATAAACACCTACAAAGACTTTGAATATCAAATGTCAACAGTCAAGGCAATAACAGGCGCAAATGCTGACGAAATGCAGATACTGACCAACCGCGCAAAGGAACTCGGCGCAACTACTATGTTCAAAGCGTCGGAAGTAGGCAAGGCTGAAGAATATATGGCAATGGCAGGTTGGAAAACTCCGCAGATTGATAAAGGCTTACCTGCAGTGTTGAATTTAGCGGCGGCTTCAGGCGAGGAACTTGCAAGAGTTTCGGACATTGTAACCGATTCAATGACGGCGTTCGGATTAAAGGCAACAGATGTTGTAACCACAGCGGACGGCAAAGTAGTTCAAGCTACAGACCATTTTGCGGACATTATGGCGGCACTTGCCACGAACGCAAACACAACAGTTGGACTTGCTGGCGAAACTTCAAAATACAGCGCGGCAGTTGTCGGCAGTCTTTATGCGTCGCAATCGACAGATGACAAGATGAATGCAGTTTCTGACTGGGCAATGCTTACAGGAATTATGGCAAACGCAGGAATCAAAGGCAGTATGTCCGGCACGGCGCAACGTTCAATGCTTACAAGACTTGCGGCACTACAACAAAATGCAAATGCGGCACGTGAAAGTTTAGGCGTGGACTTTACTTATCGAGACGATGAATACAACGCGCAAGGCGAACTGGTACACAAGGCAGGACAAACTCGCAGACTTCGCGATGTTGTCGGCGATATTAGAAGTCGCTTTCAAGGCGATTTCGACCCTGCACAAGTACTTGATATGACTGAAAGACTTGAAGGCAAAGAATTTACCAAACAGCAACGCATAAAACTGGGTAAGATGATTGAAGATGTCAAGGCGAAAGGCGGAATGTCCGACGCAGACAAGGCAACAATCACGTCAATGCTTGCAGGACAAGAAGGAATGGCGGCGTGGCTGTCAGTTTTAATGGCTTCCACCGAAGACTGGGAGAAAATGGCAGACGCTATCGACAAAGCTCACGGAAAAGCCGAAGAAATGTCCAAAATCAAAATGGACACATTGCAAGGTGACGTACAAACTTTAGGCTCGGCATTTGAAGCACTTCAGCTTGAAATATTTACAGGCGAAGGCGGAAATGGTTTAAGGTCTTTTGTTCAAGGCTTGACCGAAGATATTCGCGTAGTGCAAAATGCGTTGAAGGACGGCTTTGACATAGGCGACATTGGAACTATTCTTTCAAAAGTTGTAAGTCAGCTGAAAAATAAATTTTTGGAATTTGACGGTGTCGGTTCGATTTTAGCTGGCGGCGCGTTGGTTATGGGTTTGAAAAAAATCTATGATTCGACGCTGAAATTGAAAAATGCCGCAATGAGTATGAAAGATTGGTATCGCGGCACAACTTCAACATTAACTGCAAACAACAAAGGCGGCGCGGTAAGTCAATCAGTCGGCGCAATGACAATTCACGCAAACAGCGTTGTAGTCAATGGCAAGGCAGTAAGCGGCGGCGCAAGTGCGACTTCGGCTAATCGGACGACAACAACTACGTCAACTACATCACCTGCAACTTCGGCACTGAGCAAGTTTAGCGGCGCATTAAAAGCAGGAGGAGCAGCGGCGGCAGTTACAGGCGTTTTCGCGGCTATGGACGTTGCCTCTACTCGCAATGAAAATGAAATGGCGATAAGCGCGGCACGCGAAGAACAACGTAAGCGACAAGAAAGTTTCAACTCGGCACAAGCGGCTTACAATGAGGCGGCATCAGACCCAGAACGACAAGCGGAAGTTCAAGAACTCGGAAAAGCTCTGCAAGTTGCCACACAAGAATTGAACGAATCCAACGCAGAATTTGCAAAAGCGCAGAAATATGCAGTCAAAAGCAATAATCAAGCGTTGTTGACAGGCATAGGTTCGGTTGCAGGAGGAGCTTTGGGCGCGGCAGTCGGTTCATTAGCCGGACCGGCAGGCACGATGATAGGCGGAGCGATAGGCGCGTCGTTGGGAGCGCAAGCAGGTACATTTGCCGACCAATTCGACTTTGACGTTTTAGGTTGGCTGAAAGGCGACAATGCAAAAAGTTCCGTACCACAAGCTGATTGGAAAACTGACAGCGGCAAAATGTTCAGTCAGCTTTCCAGTGCTGAAAAAATTCAGTACAGGCAAAATGAATCGGCGACTGAAAGAACTGCGCGAGAAACTGCCGAAAGTCAAGTTGCACTGGCTAAACGTGAACAATTTGAAACTGAAAATGCCGCCAAATATTCCGAAGCCGGAAGAAGGCACAGGCAAGACGCTACTCAAGAAGAAATTGAAAGTCAAACTGCGAAGTTTAAAGCTGAAGACGCTAAAAGGCAAGAAATTGAGCGAACAGGCGGGACTTCGCTTGCCAATGATTACAGCAAAAATTTTCAGTCAGATGTGAATAAAATTGCGTCTGATTCACAAAAATCAGGTCGCGAGGCATTTTGGAAAGGTATAAATGACTTTTTTTCAGAAATTGGTCAGAAAACGCAAGCCGAAACAAGAAAACAATTTGAAACCGAACAGGCGAATAAAGAGAATGTTCAAAGTTCTGTCGGCGGCTTTTTCGACAACATTATTGAAGGATTGAAAAATGACGCGAAAATAAAATCTGATATGATTCAGTCAAATGCTACTGCTCCGATAACTGCGACAGAAGTCGGTACAAGCGGCTTAAATCCAGTGACAGGACAGATAACACCTCCGGCAGTGCAAATGTCAAACTTCAACATTTCAGATATGTTGCCGGATTTTAACTTGTCAGAATGGATTTCAACAAAGTTTGCAGAAATGCCTGACATTACTTCGATGTTGCCAGATTTTTCAGGAATAGGCGAAACGATAGGCGCACAGCTGGACGTTATTCCAACCAAAGTTTCAGAAGTGGCAAGCTCAATAGGCGAAGGATTTAATCAGATACCGACTTTAGCGACTGAAGCGTTTAATACAGTTGCGACTTATGCTAACGAAGGCTTGACGACAATTCAAACAACTTGGAATGAACTGCCGAGCTTTTTCAGCGGAATATTTTCGGGCTTAGGAGGAATAGCAAGCAGTGCAGGAAGTACGATTGCCAGCGGAATAAATTCAGCAATAGGCACAATAAAGTCGGCGTGGGAAGGCTTAAGCAGTTGGCTGAGTTCCAAAATATCGTCGCTGTCGAGTATGGCATCAAACGCTGTCGGAGCAGTCAAAGGCACAATAGGAATAGGACACAATGCGACAGGTACAGTATCTTGGCGTGGCGGTTGGACTGAAGTTAATGAACAAGGCGGAGAAATAATTTATTTGCCGAGCGGCACAAAAATTTATCCGCACGCGACGACAATGAAAATGTTGCAAAGCGAAATGAAAGCAGGACGTTTTGACGATTTGATTCAGCCGACCGATGAGTTAGGCAATATCAAAGGCTATTCTGGATTGGCAGATAATTTAATTCAAGCTGGAGACTTAAGTCCAATTCGCGAAGCCAAATTGCAAAAGCAACGCGAAGAAATGTTGCAACCGACAATAAATCCTCAATCATTTCAACCAGCCGAATTTTCAACATTTCCGCAAGCGTTTTCATTTGATAAAATGTCAGGCGAAGTTACAAACAATTCAAGTTCTACAACGACTAAAACTAATACCGGCGTGACTGTGACAGGCAATACTTTTAATGTTCGTGCAGAAAGTGATATTGATAAAATTGCATTTAAGCTAATGGAATTGTTGACAGACAGCCACGCGAATTTTGCAGGAGCGTGAGAAAATTGAAATTCACCAACATTTGGAACACGACAAACCTGGTTGCAAATTATCTTTTAGGCGGCAACGGCGAGTACAGAAAAATAACTTTGTCGTGCGAAGAGGAAAGTTTAACGTTGCCTGTCACGCCGATAAAATACAACGTCACGACTTCGCAAAATAACAAAGTTATTGACATTTTGGATTTTGGCGAAGCAATTTTGTTTGGCAATGCGAAGTTGAAAAAATTGAAGTTCGGATATTTCTTTCCAAATTTGGACAGGCACGCAGGGCATAAATACATAGTCGGCGACCAAAAAACACCTGCCGAGTGCATTGACCTAATCACGAAGTGGAAAGAAAGTAAAAAGCCTGTGCGAGTGATAATCACAGATTCGCCTGTGAATTTAATGATGGCGATTATGGACTTCAACTATTACGAAAAGGACGCAAGCCGCGACATTTGGTATGAAATTTCTTTTGAAGAATACAAAGATTTAAACACGCCTCCGGCAAACAACGACAAAGAAATTGACGACGAAACAGGCTTGAAGAATCGACCTGCCGAAAATCAAGAATCAGTAGCTAATTCTGTGAACAATCAAGCAAATATTGTCAGCAATAGGCAGGACAATTCTAACGGCGGAATACCGATAAAAATGACAGGCGGAATACAAGCTCCGCACGGTTGTTTTGATAACATTTCTAATCAAAGCCAAGCAACGATAAAAGGAATAAGCAATGCGCGTGATATTTTGGAAGCGTCTAAGGCGGCTTATGGTACATACAAACAACTTCGCACTTTTAAGGACAAAAATAATTTGTTGCACGCAGGTTTGCAATACGTCAGAAGTGGACTTCAAGGCGGAGCGTTTAAGATATGAAAATCGAAATAGTAGCGGCAGAGCGTCAGGATATTTCAAGGCTTGTCAGAAATGTAACCTGGAGCGGTTCAAGGTTGAATGTGGCGCGGAAATTGGAAATAAACTTCACGCAGGACGACAGAGACCCAAACTGTCCGATAATCGAATTTGATAACGGTTACACGGTGGTTGCGACGAATGAAAGCGGCGAACAATTTTTTGAAGGCAATATTTACAGGTATAAAAAAAGTCGCGCTGAAAGCAATGTCAATCTGATTTGCTTTGACCACTTGCACGTTATGAAAGTTTCCAAAACCACGAAGAATTATAAAAATGTTTTGCCTGAAGACATTGCAAAAGAAATGTGCCGAGAGTTGGGAGTAATTGCAGGAAATATTGCTGAAACAGGCGTACCTGTGACATTTCTTGCCAATCAAAAGACAGGTTATCAAATAATTATGGCGGCGTACACTGAGGCTAACAAGAAAAACGAAAAGCTGTATCAGCTGATAATGAACGGTGCGAAACTTGACATTATTGAAAAAGGAACTTTGATTGAAAACTTTGTATTGGATTCGCGAAAAAATATGATGAACTCCGAGTATGAAGAATCAATCGAAAAGCTGATAAATCAAGTTGTGCTTACCGACGAACAAGGTAATATTACAAGCCGCGAACGCGACGAGGACAGCATAAAAAAATATTCGCAGTTCCAAGCAGTTTTGAAAACAGATCCAAAAAAAGATATGAAAAAGGAAGTTGAAGCCGTTTTTAAAAACAATAAAGTCGAACGCACAGGGCAGATAAAAGCGATTGGCGATTATCGAGCCGTTTCGAGTTATTCAGTCCAAATTACCGACGGACTTTTCAATGGGCAATTTTGGATAAAACAGGATACGCACACATTCAGCGAAGGTCAGCACGAAATGAAATTGGAATTGGAATTTGAAAATGAAATGAACAAGGAAGAAGCGCAACAAGAAAAGGAAAAAACTAAAAAATCTTCAAAATCCGGCAAACGCACACGCAAAACAAAGGAAGTTGAGACAAATGGAAATACCACCAGCTGAACAATCTGTAGCTAAAATTCTGGACATTCAGCACCAGATAGCAGAAAGTCATACGCCGCACGGCACAACGGTAGGAAAAATAATTTCACCGCCGCCGGACATACAAATTGCCTGGAATGACGTAATCTTGACGAAGGAGCAAATTTACATTGATGAATATTTGCTGATAGGTCACAAGCGCACTGCAAAGGGACAAATTCAGAGCGGAACACAGAGTGCAGGACATCACGAGCACAGTCACGGAATCAGCAATGATTACACTGAAAGCTGGATTCTGACAGATACATTGAAAGTAGGCGATTTGGTAGAAGTCACGCCGATGAAAGGTGACCAACTTTTTATTGTGAAATGCAAGCTGATTTATCTCGGTAAAGGCGACGGCTAGGAAGTCGCAAAAAATGCGGAGTAGGTGATTTGTGTCTTAAAATGCTTTTTTAAACGAAATTCTTGTTTAAAAGCGTTTTATATGCTAAAATTTCACCAAATTGCTGTGAAGGAGGTTTGCAAGTTAATGGGCGCAAAAGTACTTAAAATTATTTGTGTGGAATTCGAAAACCTAAATCACTTCAAGCAAAGGAATTTTAAAGTAGATTTCATAGCTACTGACCGTGTTCTCAAGAACAGTGAACTTTATAACGTGTCCGGCAATATTTTCTCCCAATCTACAATTGGTTTTATCGGTTTAAACGCCACAGGAAAAACCACAGTGTTACGATTGTTAAATATTGCTTTGTCCGTCATAATAGACAACAAAGATTTAAATTCCTTGAATATGAATGAAATGATAGTTTCCGGCACAAAAATGATAGTAACTTTTTTCTATAACGGCGTTTATTATCAACTTGAATCTGTCATAGAATACAAAGTCAATAGTGACGGAAGGCGAAAATTTTTCTATGGGGAAGAAATTTTAAGAAAAAAGTATCCGAATAGGGTTAGATTCAGAAAAAATATTTCGGACTTTTCTGATGAAGTTTGTTCGGAGATTACCGCACGTTCAAAATTAAGCGAAGATTCATTGATACAGTATCTGGACGATGGAAAAAGCATAGTAAGTCCTTTAATAAGAGATAATGAAAGCTTTCTTTCAGATAACTTATTTTCCAGTTACGCAAATATTGCTACGCCTTTAGGGAAAGTGCCATCTGAGATTTTAGAAGTTTTCGATGAAAGTATCGAAACACTTATCATAGAGGAACAGCCCACCAAAGATAATCAATCCGGCTGGAAACTTAAATTTAAGAATACGCCAATTGGATATAGCAATCCAAATGCTCTTGCGCTCAATCTGATAATATCTACAGGCACGATTAGTGGACAGGAGTTGCTTCAAAAAGCTATTCTAGCTCTAAAAAGTGGCGGTTATTTAATTGTTGATGAATTAGAGATGCACTTGAATAAGGAAATTGTGAGGACTATATTGAATATCTTTAAGTCTACGCTGACAAATCCTTATGGTGCTTGTTTAATTTTCTCGATACACTATGCCGAGCTACTTGACGTAGAAAGTTTGAATCGGAAAGACAATATTTACATCACACGAAAATCTAATCATCTTTTGTCTGTCAGTAAATTTTCTGATGAAATTTCCAGAAACGATTATAAAAAAAGCGAAATTTTCCTTTCAAATGCGCTCGGTGGTACTGCACCGAAAAACAAAGCTATTCAAAGGTTGCGTGATTACATATGCAAATTGCTCTAAGTGATTTAATCGTTGGCAAGCACATAATCTGCTCTTGTGAAGGAATTGCTGAAAAAACGGTAATAGAGTTGCTTATGGATTCTGATAAACTGTGTTTCAACCGAAAAAATCTGATTGACAATGAATGTACAACCTTGCGAAAAGCGAAAGATATAGCTAATGAGTATCTCACAAGAGAGTACGAATTAGAGATTGTTATTTTGAGAATAATTGACAGAGAAAAAGATAACTTCAAAATTCCGTCAACATATTTACTGAATCGGAAAGTGGCATTTTTTGACGTTGTAACAAAGCCTGAAATTGAAATTTTGCACATAATCCATTACGGATTGACAAAAGAATTTGAACGTTTTTGCAAAAGACAAAAGCAAAAATTTAACGCAAGTTCCTTTTGCAAGTCCGAATTACCGCTAGAACATTCGCTTGCCAAAAATATAAAGTCTGAAAACAGTATCAGACGTATTTATGAGAATAATATTGATGGACTTGTTGACACAATAAAGAAATATCATAGAATAATGCAACATAACACATACTGTTTGTACGATTTGATAAAGAAAGCCGCATAAAAAACCGGCTTTTTTGTTGGAGTGGTTTTTATGGCAGAATATTTATTTGCAAACGCGGCGACAACTTCAACTGCGAGTGAATTGCCGCTGTTTAAAGAATATGCGTGGGATTTTGATAACGACTGCTTTATTTACGACAGCAACGGCAATCACATTTTGCTTGAAGGCAACGAAGCAATCAAAGTTTGGTGTTACAAGGCGTTGAAGACCGAAAGATTTATGTATCTTGCCTACACGCACGGTTTCGGCATTGAATTGTATCCTTTTATGGCAAAAGTAATGGGAATAATGCAGAGAAAATCTGAATTGAAACGCATAGTTACGGAAGCGTTGATGGTTAATCCTTACATTGTGAGTGTTGACAGCATAAGTTTTGATGAGAACAATCGCAATGAGGAAATGGATATTCGGATAGCGATGACGACAGTTTACGGAGAGTTGGTAATTTGATATGTATGAAGCGAGGACAAAGGAAGAAATATTAGCTGAAATGTTGGCAGAATCGACATTGCCGAGCAGTAAAATTGAGGGGACTTTTGAGTATGATGTTCTCGCAAGCAACGCAATAGAATTTGCCAAAACTGAAGAGGAAATGGCAGAAATGCACCAGTCAGCTTTTGGAATGACGGCGTGGGAAGAATATTTGGATTATAAAGCGGAAGGACACGGCGTAATACGTCGGCAAGCAGTCAAGGCGATTGGCAACGTCACGGTAACAGGCAACGGCACTGTCGAGGCAGGAAGTTATTTCCAAACACCAACAGGCATAAGATTTCAAGCAACAGAAACAGTCGAAGTCGAAGGCAGTGCAGAAATCGAAGTTGAAGCAGTTGTAGCAGGAGCAAGCGGCAATGTTGCGGCAGGAACTATTACTACAATTCCGATAAGCATTTCAGGAATTGTAGCGGTGACAAATGCCGAAGCAATGCACGATGGCTACGACCGCGAAGACGACGAAACTTACAGGCAAAGATATTTGAATCACGTCAGACAATCTGCAGTCAGCGGCAATCCTTACCAATATGAAGAATGGGCATTGGAAATTGAAGGCGTGGGAGCGGCGCGGTGTATCAGAGCTTGGAACGGTGCAAACACTGTTAAAGTTGTTATTGTCGATTCAAATTTTCAAACCGCCAGCGACTATTTAGTTCAGCAAGTGTACGACCATATTCAGGAAAAGCGAGCAATAGGCGCAATGCTTACTGTAACTTCTGCTACTCCAAAACCGATTAACATTGAGGCGCAAATTGTCGGTACTCTCAACGAAGATGATTTTTATCAAGGTATTGCAGATTATTTCAAAAAACTTACCAATAAAATTTTAAGCAGTGGCAAAAATTCTACAAAAAATTATTATGTTTCATACGCGCAAATTTCTTCAATAATAGTGGGGGACAGCTGAGCCGGACGAATTGTCAGTTAATCTTCAAAGTGCAATTCGTGAAAAATATCAGATTATTTTGCCGTTTGAAAAGCTGGGCGAATTTAGCGACAAATTTCAATTTGGAGTGCAAAATGCGCCGATTGATTTTAACTTCAATGCTTTCTTGAAACCAATTTTGAAAGAAGCAAT
>CALEPR010000126.1 GCA_937910665.1 uncultured Selenomonadales bacterium | reverse complement strand
CGACCCCAAGACGGAGAAGACCATCATCTTCGGTCTGACCGGAACCGGCTACTTTGACATGTACGCATACAAGGCGTTCAACGACGGAAGCATGACGGACTACATTCCCACCGACAAGGATTTGGAAAGAGGATTTTCCGCTCTCCCTAGAGTTTAAATGCAGTATTCGTAACCTGCAAACTCCGTGTTTTTCTGAGCAAGTTCTTCGAGGGGAATGGAATCAACATAACTGTTAACCGTTTCCTCGAAGTTCTGCCAGAAGTGCTCGTTGCTTACAGAGGTAAGGTGAACCCTTTCGTTTGTTCCGCGCGGCGCAAGGTCGCCTTCCATTGCGCGAAGAATTTCTCCTATCGTGTATTCCGAAGGCTCTTTGGTAAGCTTGTAGCCTCCCGCGCTGCCTCTGCTTCCGGTAACAAGACCTGCCTTTCCAAGCTGAATCAGAATCTGCTCCAAATACTTTACAGAAAGATTCCGCCTGTGCGAAAGAAGCTTAAGCGGAATAAAGGAATCTGATGAAGACTCTGCCAAGTCTGTCATAATCAAAAGCGCGTACTGTCCCTTTGTAGAAATTCTGTACATTTCTTTTACTCTCCAAATGCGTTCTTTATTCTGTCAAGCGCATCTTTTAAAAGCGGACGAGGTGTCGCTATGTTTATGCGCTGGTAACATTCGCCTTCTTTTCCGAACATGGTGCCGCGGTCAAGCCAGACTTTAGCCTTGTTTACAATCAGGTAGTCAAGTTCGGCATCACTTAATCCATATGCAGAAAAATCTAGCCAAAGAAGAAAAGTTCCTTCAGGCTCAATAAGGCGAACCTTTGGAAGATTTTCTTTAAGGTATGTTCTAACAAAATCAATGTTCTGCAAAAGATGTTTCCTTAATGCATCAAGCCATTCCTTACCGTTTTCGTAAGCGGCTTTAAAATTTTTTTTTGGAGGGACTTTGTAATTGGCAGACAAAGAAAATTATGTTATCAGCATAAAAGGCGGCGGCAAGAATCGCGAAATAAATTTATCTTCAGGCACTTTTAAATTTGGCGTGGCATCTGCCGTACTTGGTGCATTGATTTTTGTCGGTTCATGCGGCTATTCAGTTTACAGCGCACTTTACAAACAGAAAAATGCCGACTCGGTTTCTGAAGTTCAGCAAGCGAATGAAATTCAGCAGGAACAACTTTTGACAATTTCCAAAAAGGCTGACGAAATGAGCGAAACACTTCAGGATTTGGCAAGGCAGGAGGAAGCACTGCGACTTCAAGCAGGTTTGAAACCTCCGAAAGAAGATCCGCTCGATGCTGAAAATATTTCCGAAGGCGAAAAAAATTCCGCCGCTGAAAAAAATTCCGACAAACATACAGGGCAGGGCGGTCCAATTTCAGAATTAGAAATTTCCGACGTTGCCGAAGCTCTGGATATGATTGAAAAACGCGCCGCGATTCGCAAAGAAAGTTTGGACGCTTTCCAGAGCGAACTTCAAGAGCGCAGCGCAAACTGGGCAAAAAAATCTGCGGCAGGAATTTCGACTTCCGGCGGCTCGGAAAATTATTCCGGCGGTTGGGTTTTGCCCGTGAATGGAGGAACAACTCCTTCATACAGCTCGCCTGCGATAAATTCTGTTCCAAGTTCTTCGCAAAATATTGACTGGAGTAAATTTACCGGCAATCCTTCCGCAAGTTCGAATATGCCCTCAATTTGGCCCGCTACGGGCGTTGTAACCTCGCCTTACGGACTTCGTTGGGGCGGCAGTGATTTTCATCCCGGAATGGATATTGCAAATGATCTCGGTACTCCGATTGTCGCGACGGCGGACGGCGTTGTCGAGTATGCAGGCTGGGATTCGGGCGGCTATGGAAATATGGTCGACATAAATCACGGAAATGGAATTATGACTCGCTACGGACACGCCTCGCAAGTTATTGTTTCTTCGGGGCAAAGCGTCAAGCGCGGACAAATTATCGCTTACATGGGTTCGACGGGATTCAGCACGGGTCCTCACGTTCACTATGAAGTTCATGTCAATGGGCAGAAAGTTAATCCAATCAGTTACCTTTAAAATTTAGTTGTGACAGCTTGAAAAAAAATAGAACTTGTATGAACAAGTTCCAGGGATAAGGATTAAAAGACAAGGGAATAGAGGAAACTAAATCCTTTGAACTAAATCCTATTCCCTGAAGCTGTGAATACAGTTTCTGAAAAAAAACTTTTATGAAGGTGTGATCTAATGAGAACCAAGATTATGTTCATAAGTCAAGGAGTTTCTTTCATGGGGAACTCGATCCAGAAAAATTTTGAAGGCGCGGGTTACGACGTTATTCACGTCAATCCGACTGTCGAAGAAATTTCCGAAAGCAAGGATGAAATTTCGATAATGGTTTTTTATCTCGGCAAATTTGTCGAGGACATTACTGACGTTTTGGTTTACTTGAAAGACATTTGCCTTGAGGAGGACAAAATTTTAATTCTGCTTGGAAATCTGGATGAACTCGGCATTGTAGAAAATACTTTGCCGGCGGCGGCGATCGCGGAAAAATTTGAGCGTCCGATCGATTTAAAAAAGTTGACTGCCGAAGTTCATAAATTTGCCCAGACAATCGACGAAAAGGAAATGCAGAAAAGTATTTTGCTCGTCGATGATGATCCGACTTTCTTGAAGATGATGAAAGGCTGGCTCGATCCTTACTACAGAATTACAATCGTGACGAGCGGTATGCAGGCGTTGATGTATCTTGCCGACAACAAGCCGAATTTAATTTTGTTGGATTATGAAATGCCTGTGACTTCCGGCCCACAAGTTTTGGAAATGATCCGCAGCGAAACAAAAGTTGACAGAGTTCCTGTAATGTTCCTGACAGGCAAGGGCGACAGAGAAAGTGTCATGAAAGTTGTTTCGTTAAAACCGGACGGCTATTTGTTAAAGTCACTTCCGCGCGAACAAATTTTGTCTTCGATTGAGGAATTTTTTGAAAAGAAACATGTAGAAGAAATTAACGCCAAATCCAGTTTTTGATTTTTTCGGGGAAAGTTCTCGGCTTTAAAAAAAGGCGGTGGAAAAAAATGCTTTACGCGATGATTGACGTGGGATCGAATACAATTAGAATGGCGATTTATGAAATCGACGGCGACAGAGTGGAAATGCAGATGAAACGCAAACACACTGTCGGACTTGCCTCCTACGTCAGAGATCATATGCTCCAGCGAGCGGGTATTGATAAAGTTGTCGAGGTTCTTCAAGAGTACAAAAATTTTTTGGATGACTTGGGAATCCATAGCGTGACGGCTTTCACCACCGCCGCGCTCCGAAATGCAATTAACGGACAGGATGCAGTGCGAGAAATTTCTCATAGGACGCGAACAAATTTGACAATCATGAGCGGCGACGACGAAGCAACTTTTGATTTTATCGGCGCGACGCATGATTTGATCGAGGACACAGGACTTTTAATTGACATTGGCGGCGGCAGCACGGAAATTGTTTACTTCGCCAAACGTGAAATCCAAGTTAAAGTCAGTTTACCGATCGGTTCGCTGAACTTTCACACACGTTACACTGGGACTCACATTTTGCCGAGCGCGGAAGAACTTGCCGAGATGTATGCTGAGGCAGAAGCGACTGTTTCCGCTATCCAAGAATTTCAGGCGGTCTCTCACGCGCAAATTTGCGGCATAGGCGGGACTTTTAAAGGAGCTATGGCACTTTATAATGCTATGTACGGAATGCCGCGCAGAAATATGAGAATGGAAGTCGTGAGGATGCGCGAAATTTTGCTGAGATTTTTGCGCGACAGAGAATTGATTGTGCCGGACAAAATTTTATTGATGAGAACTGTCCCCGAGCGCATGCACACATTTATGCCGGGACTTGTGATTGCCGACGTGCTTGCAAAGCGTTTCGGAAGTTTAAATATTATTTACAGCGATTCAGGAGTTCGCGAAGGTTACATTTACGCAAAAATTGTGAATAACGATGACAGCTTTTGAGGAGCGTAAAATTTTGGGCGCAAATTTTTTTTAAATTGATTTTGAACTTATGCCGAAAAAATTTTTTATCTTGTCGAGTTGGCAGATATTTTTGAGCGTTTGAGGTTTTGCACAGTAAAATTTGACAGAATAAAAACTTTGTGGTAACATTTCCAAAGTTTACGGAGGAGTGTCCGAGCGGTTGAAGGTGCTTGACTCGAAATCAAGTGTGGTCACAAGCCACCGTGGGTTCGAATCCCACCCCCTCCGCCATTTCAAAAAAAAATAACAGCCTTGCAGAAAAAGTTGCAAGGCTTTTTTGATTTTCAAAATTTATTTTCCCATCGCGCCGCGTTTAATCCAAGTCACGAGGTGAGCAAAAACTCTGTCGCTGTCGAAAGAATTTTTCTGCAAAGTTTTGTAAATAATATTCGCAAGTACATTTGAATCGAGCAGCAAAAAAAATTCCATAATCGAATTTAAATTCAGCATCATGTAAAAGTCTGTAACATTGTAGCGAAGTTGATTGTCATTTTGAAAAACTTTTTGACTATCCATAAAACTATTTAAAAAATTCACGCCGTCAATGACAATCTTTAGCCACATTTCTATAAGTCGTTCATTGTTCGTATCCACGTGCGAGGCAGAATTTTTTCTGTCTTTGCGGTAAATGTAAGTTATGCTCGGAATACGCACATATTTTTTTGCAAGGCAAAGACATTGAAAGTGGAAAATAAAATCTTCGCAGTTGTAAAGCGCAGGGAAAGACAAATTATTTTCTGTCAAAAAGTCGCGGCGGAATAATTTTCCCCACGGCACCCAGAAAGTTTTTTTGTTGCAAAATCTTCTGACGCGATTTGTTATATTGTCGGTTTCAAAAGTAATTTTCTCGACAAAAGGCGGAATTTCAAAACTGTCCGTTTCAATGTTGTCTGCCGATAAAGTTTTTGATTCGCTGTCGATAAATTGAAAATATTTTTCTGTGTGGACAATGTCGGCTGAAGTTTTTTCCGCCGCATCGAAAAGTTCTTGCAAAGCGTCGGGCATTAACATATCATCACTATCCGCGAAGGCGATATATTTTCCTGACGCAATTTTAATTCCGTCGTTGCGGGGAGTGCCAGGACTGCCGGAATTTTTTTCGCGACGAATAATTTTTAATCTGCCTTCAAACTTCGGCAAAAAACTTTCCACAACTTCAACAGAATTATCTTTGCTGCAATCGTCCACCGCAATAATTTCAAAATCTTGAAAAGTTTGTTGCCAAATACTTTCAAACAGGAGCGGCAAAAAATTTTCTGTGTTATAGAATGGAACTATCAAAGAAATTTTCATAAAAATCACCAAAAATTTTTAATCAACTTTAACTTGCATCCAAAGTCTGTTGTAATATCTGTCCATTTTGTTGCCGAGATATTTATAAGTTTCTTGATTTTCATAAACTTCCGGCTCAGGAAAAGCCACTGTGGAATTTTTATAATCTTCGTCCTCCTCAAGTTCCTGAACTTCAGTATTCGGAGTGGAGTAGCCGAGATAATCAAAATTTATTACAGCAATATCCGGTCGGCACATAAAATCTATAAACTTGTGTGCGTTGTCAATATTTTCAGCGTCGCGAGCAATTACCCAAGAATCAATCCAAAAATTTGTTCCTTCCTTCGGCACTGCAAAATCCATATTTTCATTTTCCAACATAATCTGAAGTGCTTCGCCGGAAAAGACAACGCCCATCGCCGCCTCGCCTGAAATCAATTTATCTTTCGCCTCGTCGACAACGTAGGCTTGCACAAGCGGCTTTTGTTTTATCAGCATATCACGCGCCTGCGTCAAATAAAGTTCATCAGTTTCATTTATACTGCGTCCAAGAATTTTCAGAGGAATCATCAAAGCGTCGCGTGAAGAATCCTGCATCAAAATTTCATTTTTATATTTTTCATTCCAGAGAACCGTCCAACTGTCCACAGGTTCTTCAATTTTTGTGGTGTCATACATTATTCCGACAGTTCCCCAGCAGTATGGAACTGAATAGTGGTTGCCAGGATCAAAAGTTTCTGACTGTTGGAAAAATTTTTCGCCAATATATTTTTTTGCGTTTGGAAGTTTTTCAAAGTCCAACGGCTGAAGTAAATTATTTGCAATCATTTTCTGAATCATATAATCGGAAGGACAAATTACATCGTAGTGAATCGCGCCTTCAACAATGCGCGGATACATATTTTCATTAGTGTCGAACTCATCAATCACAACTTTGATTCCCGTTTCTTCCTCGAACATTTCCAAAGTTTGCGGATCTAAATAATCTCCCCAGCTGTAAACGTAAACTACATTGCCTTCGTCAGCCTCGTCGCCGCAGCCGGAAAAATTCAAGCAAATTATCAAAGTCAAAAGGATAGCAAAAATTTTTTTCATCAGATGAAGTCCTCCGCTTGATTTTTAAATTTTTTCCTGTTCATCGCGAACAAAATTACAAAAATTAAAACTGCAAAGAAAACCAAAGTTGAAAGCGCATACATTTCAGGATGTATTCCAAGTTTCAGCTCGGAATAAATTTCTGTCGGCAAAGTATCGACTCCTGCGCCGCGTGTGAAGTAAGTTATTATAAAATCATCAGCCGACATTGTGAACGCCAACAAAAATCCTGCAAAGATACTCTGTCGAAGTTCAGGAAGTACAACGCTGGTGAACGCCTTGAAAGGTGACGCACCTAAATCTAAAGCTGCTTCATAAAAACTTTTGTCCAACGCAATTAACTGCGGCATTATGCACAACATCACATAAGGCACATTGAAGACGACGTGCGCCAACAAAATTGAGCCGTAGCCGAGTTTCATTCCCATTCCCAGAAACAAAAGCATTAAAGAAATTCCTGTAACTATGTCTGCATTTAAAATTGGAATATTTGCCACGCTCATGAACATCGCACGCCATTTTTTTCCGACTTCGCGAAGTGCAAGACAAGTTATCAAAGCCAAAATTGTTGCAATCGCCGCAGAGACAATTCCGATCGAAATTGTATTTGACAGTGCGTCTAAAATTTCTTCCTTCTGAAAAAGTGTTTCATACCACTTCAAAGTAAATCCCGTCCAATGTCCGCGATACCGACTTTCATTGAAAGACTGCGCGATCAAAACTCCGATCGGCGCATAGAGAAATAAAAAAATTATCGCCAAGTAAATCGTTTTCAATCTTGCCATCTATCTATCTCCTTCAAAAATTTTATTACAAATTGAGTGGAATTTTATCAAAAATTTCTTGACAATGCAACTTAAAAGACACTGTCTCAGATTTGAAACAGTGTCTCGAAATATTTAGCGATTAAGTGTCAAAAATTATTTTTTCCAAACGTCGCCGACTGTGCGATTGAGGAGAGGTTGACGCTGATAAACTGCATTTTTGCCGAGTTCCTCTTCAATGCGGATAAGCTGATTGTATTTCGCCATACGATCTGTGCGGCTCATTGAACCGGTCTTGATCTGTCCGCTGTTTGTTGCAACTGCAATGTCAGCAATAGTTGCGTCTTCAGTTTCGCCGGAGCGGTGTGAAGTAACAGTTGTGTAGTTGTGGCGATGTGCCATTTCGATAGCTTCAAGAGTTTCGGTGAGAGATCCGATCTGATTGACTTTGATGAGGATCGAGTTAGCCGCACCCATCTTAATTCCTTTTTCAAGGAATTTGGTATTTGTGACAAACAGGTCGTCGCCGACGAGCTGACAACGTCCACCAATTCTCTTGGTGAGTTCAACCCAGTTATCCCAGTCGTTTTCATCAAGACCGTCTTCGATTGAGTCAATCGGATATTCTGTGATGAGTTTTTCGAGGAAGTCAATTTGTTCTTTCGCGCTAAGACGTTTGCCGTTAGGATCTTTCTCCTTGCCGTCTTTGAGTTTGCGATAGTCATAGAACCATTCGCCATTTTCATTGTAAGCAAATTCAGACGCTGCACAGTCCATAGCAATTTTGACATCGTCGCCAGGTTTGTAACCTGCTTGCTCGATTGCCTGAACAATAACGTTAAGTGCGTCTTCAATGCCGTCAAGTTTCGGAGCAAAACCGCCTTCGTCGCCGACAGCCGTCGAAAGTCCGCGACCTTTCAAAATTTTTGCAAGGTTATGGAAAACTTCTGCACCCATGCGGCAAGCTTCGCGAATTGTAGGAGCACCGACAGGACGAATCATAAATTCTTGGAACGCGATCGGAGCATCGGAATGTGCGCCGCCGTTAATGATGTTCATCATCGGAACAGGCATTTTGTAGGTGTTGCAGCCGCCGATATAACGATAAAGGGGCAGACCGACAAACTGTGCACCTGCTTTAGCCGCCGCGAGTGAAACGCCGAGAATAGCATTTGCGCCGAGTTTGCTCTTTGTGGGAGTTCCATCAAGTTCAATCATCTTGTAGTCAAGCGCACGCTGATCGAGTACGCAATCGCCTTCAAGAGCCGGAGCGATGACTTTGTTCACGTTTTCAACAGCTTTGAGAACGCCTTTGCCGAGATAGCGCCCTTTGTCGCCGTCGCGAAGTTCGAGAGCCTCATTTTCACCGGTGGATGCGCCTGAAGGAACTGCAGCACGACCAACAATTCCACACTCAAGGACGACATCAACTTCAACAGTAGGGTTGCCGCGCGAATCAATGATCTCGCGACCGATAATTTTCTCAATTTTTGACATCTTCGCCTTCTTCGACATCTAAAAATCCCCCTTATCAGAAAAAACATTTTAAATTTTCAATAAATTTATTATAACAGTTCAAAAACAAATTGCAAGTTTTTTCTAAAAATTTCCACTGGGAAGTGTGGCAAAACAAATATAATCTTTAGACTTTGCATCGGGGGATGAACATTGATAAACTGTATTCACAGCTTCAGGGAATAGGTTCAAGGTAAAAGAAAACTCTTATCCCGGTTGTGTCAATAGATTTGTGTAAGTGAAAAAAATTAAAAATCAAATTTATCGAA
>CALEPR010000125.1 GCA_937910665.1 uncultured Selenomonadales bacterium | reverse complement strand
CAATAAACCTTATGTACCTGCTCAAATTTAAGCTTGACTTTTCATAGCTGGTCTTCCAAAAACTCAAGGAGAAAAACAAAGGCGTGGTAGCAAAAAATATCTTAGCATAAAAATTTTTTATTGCAAATCATCGGGAATTTTGTGAATATTTTTTTAGGAGGAAAAGTTAATGTCGAAAATTTATCAAAGTGTAACTGAACTTATTGGAAAGACTCCGCTGCTGGAGGCGAAAAAATTTTCTGCGGCTGAAAAACTCAACGCAAAAATTTTGGTCAAGCTGGAATATTTCAATCCTGCCGGCAGCGTGAAAGACAGAATCGCAAAAGCCATGATTGAAAAGGCTGAGCGCGACGGACTTTTGAAACCTGATTCTGTAATTATCGAACCGACTTCAGGAAATACAGGAATTGGACTTGCAAGCGTCGCCGTCGCAAAAGGTTACCGCGCAATTTTAACCATGCCTGAAACCATGAGTGTCGAGCGCAGAAATTTATTGAAGGCTTACGGTGCGGAAATTGTTTTGACTGAAGGCGCGAAGGGAATGAAAGGCGCGATTGCAAAAGCTGAGGAACTTGCAAAGTCAACGCCGAACAGTTTTATTCCTTCGCAGTTCACCAATCAAGAAAATCCAAAAATTCACTTTGAAACTACAGGGCCTGAAATTTTTGAAGACACGGACGGCAAAGTTGATGCGTTTGTCGCGGGTGTCGGAACCGGCGGAACGGTCAGCGGCGTTGGAAAATTTTTGAAGTCGAAAAATTCTGCCGTGAAAGTCTTTGCAGTCGAGCCGGAAACTTCGCCTGTCCTGTCGAAAGGAACTGCAGGTTCGCATAAAATTCAAGGAATTGGTGCGGGATTTGTTCCTGAAACTTTGGACACAAAAATTTATGATGAAGTTCTTCCAATCTCAAACGAAGATGCTTTTGAGTACGGCAGAAAATTTGCGCGGACAGAAGGAGTTTTGGTTGGAATTTCTTCAGGCGCGGCATTGGCGGCGGCAGTTCAGCTTGCCCAGCGCGAAGAATTTGCAGGAAAAACTATTGTCGCGCTCCTACCTGACACAGGCGACAGATACCTTTCGACAGATTTATTTAAAGACTAAAAAGGAGAAATTTTTATGAAATTTGAAACTAAACAACTTCACATTGGACAGGAAACTCCCGACCCCGTGACTGACGCTCGCGCAGTTCCGATTTATCAGACAACTTCCTATGTCTTTCACAATTCGCAGCACGCGGCTGACAGGTTTGGACTTCGCGACGCAGGAAATATTTATGGTCGCTTGACTAATCCGACTCAGGACGTTTTGGAAAAAAGAATTGCGGCTCTGGAAAATGGTTCGGCAGCTTTGGCTTTAGCGTCAGGTGCGGCAGCGGTAACTTACACCGCTCAGGCTTTGGCTCACAAAGGTCATCACATTGTCGCGGCTACGACGATTTATGGCGGCACTTACAATCTTTTTGAACACACTCTGCCGGATTATGGAATTGAAACAACTTTTGTTGATCCGACGAAAGGCGTTGAAGTTTTTGAAAAAGCAATTCAAGACAACACGCAATTTATTTTTATCGAGACTGTCGGAAATCCAAACGCAAACTTAATCGACATTCAGAAAGTCGCCGACATCGCGCACAAACATAAAATTCCGCTTGTCATCGACAATACTTTTGCAACGCCTTACCTTGTTCGACCGATTGAGTACGGCGCAGACATTGTTGTTCACAGCGCGACAAAATTTATTGGCGGACACGGGACGACGCTCGGCGGAATTATTGTCGAGTCAGGAAAGTTTGACTGGGAGAAGTCAGGAAAATTTTCTTGGCTTGTCGAACCAAATCCAAGTTATCACGGCGTAAGTTTTTATAAAGCTCTCGGTGCGGCGGCTTTTGTAACTTACATTCGCGCAATTTTACTTCGCGATACAGGTGCGGCAATTTCTCCGTTCAATGCGTTCTTACTTTTGCAGGGAACTGAAACACTTTCACTGCGCGTAGAACGTCACACAGAAAACGCTTTGAAAGTTGCAGAATATCTTGCAAAAAATTCCAAAGTTACAAAAGTTAATCACCCTGCCTTGAAAGATCATTCGGATCACAAACTTTATCAAAAATATTTTCCGAATGGCGGAATTTCAATTTTCACTTTTGAAATTAAAGGCGGCGCGGACGCTGCGAAAAAATTTATCGACAACTTGAAAATTTTCTCACTCTTGGCAAATGTCGCCGACGTAAAATCTTTGGTAATTCATCCTGCCTCGACAACTCATTCGCAGATGACTGAAGAAGAACTTTTAGCGTCGGGAATCACGCCTTCAACAATTCGCCTGTCGATTGGAACCGAACACATCGACGACATAATTGCAGACCTTGAGGAAGGTTTCAAGGCGATTTAAAAAAAAAATTACAGCGCAAAAAAAAATTGCTCCGAATGAAAATTTGTTCGGATTCAGACTGTAGACAAAAGTGAAAAAACACCTTCCGATGTGATATAAAATAGTCGGGAGGTGTTTTTTTATGTACCGCAAAAAAAATAGGCAACTGCAGAAAGAAAATGTAACAATCAGTTTGGAAGAACTCGTGCCGGAAAATCATTTGTTTAGAATTATAGACAAGGCAATAGATTTCAATTTTATTTACGACGAAGTAGAAAATT
>CALEPR010000124.1 GCA_937910665.1 uncultured Selenomonadales bacterium | reverse complement strand
CTGGCACTAGTTCTTCCAAACTGACTGTCACATTTTCTTTTTGCAACTTTCTGTCCTTCTTGCGGTACATAAAAAACACCTCCCGACTATTTTATATCACATCGGAAGGTGTTTTTCGATTTTTGTCTACAGTCTGGAATTTTTTTGTAGAAAAAATTTTTTGACTTTTTGCTTATTGACATTTTGTCAAATAAGTTTTATTATATCGCCTGTATCAAATTAGGAATGAGTAATGAGTAATTAAAATTTGCTGATTGGAACTTGTAAAAATAATGATGCATTACGCATTTCTGGTTACAAATTGTTTAGGAGGAAGATTAGTATGATAAAACCACTTGGAGACAGAGTTATTATTGAAGTCGCTGAAGTCGAATTGAAGACCAAAAGCGGAATTATTATGCCTGAAACTTCAAAAGAAAAACCGCAGAAAGGCAAAGTTATTGCTGTAGGAACAGGAAAGTTGCTTGACAATGGCAACCGCGCAGTTCCTGAAGTCAAGGAAGGCGATGAGGTTCTTTTTAACAAGTATGCGGGCAGCGAAGTCAAAGTGGACGAAAAAGATTATCTTGTAATTCGCGAGAGCGATATTTTGGCAATTTTGTAAATTATAGATTTTTTCGGAGGTAAATTTTTTATGGCGAAAGAAATTTTGTTTAATGAAGAAGCGCGTCGTGCGCTTGGTCGCGGGGTTGATGCTCTCGCTAATGCGGTAAAGGTTACTCTTGGTCCTAAAGGTCGCAATGTTGTTCTTGAAAAGAAATTTGGCGCGCCTTCAATCACAAATGACGGCGTAACTATCGCGAAGGAAATTGAGCTTGAGGATCATTTTGAAAATATGGGCGCACAGCTTGTCAAGGAAGTTGCGACAAAGACAAATGACGTTGCAGGCGACGGAACAACGACTGCCACGCTTTTGGCGCAGGCTATCGTTCGCGAGGGAATGAAAAATGTTGCTGCCGGCGCAAATCCCATGATCGTCAAGAAAGGTATTGAATCAGCTGTTAAACGCCTTGTCGATGAAATTAAAAATCGCGCGAAGAAAGTTGAAGGCAAAGATGCTATTGCTCAGGTTGCGGCAATTTCTTCCGGCGACGAGGAAATTGGACAGTTAATCGCCGACGCTATGCAGAAAGTTGGCAACGACGGAGTTATCACAGTCGAAGAATCAAAGACCATGACGACTAATTTGAAAGTTGTCGAAGGTATGCAATTTGATCGCGGCTACATTTCGCCGTACATGGTCACAGACGCTGACAAGATGGAAGCTGTCCTCGATGATCCTTACATTTTGCTTACCGACAGAAAAATTTCTTCGATTCAGGATATTTTGCCGATTTTGGAGCAGGTTGTTAAACAAGGTCGCGCTCTTGTCGTTATCGCTGAAGATGTTGACGGCGAAGCTCTTGCGACGATTGTTGTCAATAAACTTCGCGGAACTTTCAAAGCTCTTGCAGTTAAAGCTCCGGGTTTCGGCGACAGAAGAAAAGCTATGTTGGAAGACATTGCAATTTTAACCGGCGGACAAGTTATCAGCGAAGAACTCGGTCGCAAACTTGACAGCGTGACGTTCGATGACTTGGGAACTGCAAGACAGATTCGCTCCACGAAGGAAGAAACTACTATCGTTGAAGGCGCAGGAAATGCGGACGAAATTAAAGCTCGCGTCGCGCAGATTAAAAAGCAGATTGAAGAATCTACAAGCGACTTCGATAAAGAAAAACTTCAGGAACGCCTTGCAAAACTTTCCGGCGGCGTAGCAGTTATTGAAATTGGTGCGGCTACTGAAGTTGAAATGAAGGAAAAGAAACTTCGCATTGAGGACGCACTCAATGCAACCCGCGCAGCCGTCGAGGAAGGAATTGTCGCGGGCGGCGGCACAACCTTTATTGATATTTTGCCTGTGCTTGACGAAGTGAAAGCGGAAGGCGATGCAAAAGTTGGTGTGAATATTGTTAGACGCGCCATTGAGGAACCTGTTCGCCAGATTGCCGACAACGCAGGTTGCGAAGGCAGCGTAGTTGTCGAAGCTGTTAAGAAAGCCGGCAACGGTGTAGGATTTAATGCGCTGACAAATGAATATGTCGATATGATTCAAGCCGGTATCGTCGATCCTGCAAAGGTGACGCGCTCCGCGCTCCAAAATGCGGCATCGATCGCGGCGATGGTTTTGACAACCGAAACTTTGGTTGCAGACAAACCTGAACCTGCTCCTCCGCCTCCTCCAATGGGTGGAATGCCGGGAATGATGTAATAAAAAATCTGAAAAGATAAAAAAATTTTATCCTGTCGAAGAAAAAATTTTTGGCAGGATTTTTTTTTGAACTTTTGGGCGCGACAAAAAATTTTTCTCCTTATGGCAAATTCGTTAAACATCACTCCGACAACTGTGAATATAAATATGTTAGTACAACAGACTATAGACAAAAGTGGAAAAACACCTTCCGATGTAATATAAAATAGTCGGGAGGTGTTTTTAAGTACCTGTCTAAAATCTTTTAAGTATCAAAGAAAGTAAGGCGAGAACCACGGAAATCAATTTTGCAAAATATGGTAAAATGGAAGAATGAAAATAATAGA
>CALEPR010000123.1 GCA_937910665.1 uncultured Selenomonadales bacterium | reverse complement strand
GTGCGTCAGCACGCCAGTCTCAAAATCACTTACACAAAAAAATTTACACTCCCGTCATCATCCCCCTTCACCAAAAACTGCATCTAAGATCCAATGCATACTCTCAATTTTCCAATGCTCGTTGCGATTTGCAAGATTTTTTTTCTTGCAGAAATTTTTGAGTTTTTATTTTTGCTGTGATATACTTTCGCGGAAAAAATTTTTTGGAGGTGGTCTTTGAATGGAAGACAGAGATTTAAAAGTTACAAATTTGCGCTGGTATCCGACGTACCATATCGCTGCGCCGAGCGGCTGGGTAAATGACCCGAACGGTTTTTGTTTTTTCGGCGGTCAGTATCATTTTTTTTATCAATGTTATCCTTACGGCGTTGAGTGGGGACCTATGCACTGGGGACACGTCGTCAGCAAAGATTTGATTAACTGGGAGCATTTGCCTGTTGCCCTCGCTCCCGACAGAGATTATGACAATGACGGAGTTTTTTCCGGCAGCGGCATTGAGAAGGATGGAAAATTTTATCTGATGTATACCGGAAATATTTCTTTGCCCGACGGCGGTCATGCTCAAAAACAATGTCTGGCAGTCAGCGACGACGGAATAAATTTTGAAAAAGTTGAAAATAATCCAATCTTAATCGCTCCTGAAAATGTTGATATGTCCGGGGTTGACTTCAGAGATCCGAAAGTTTGGAAACATAATAAAAATTTTTATGTTGCGCTGGGTTCAAAAACTACGGACGGTCAGCACGGCGAAGTTTTACTTTTTGAATCAAAAGACTTGGAAAATTGGAATTTTAAAAATATTTCTGCGCGGGCTGAAGGCAATCAAGGAACGATGTGGGAGTGTCCGAACTTTGCAAAAGTTGGCAGCAAGGATGTTTTGATTGTGTCGCCTATGGAAATTCATCCTGAAGGCAATAAATTTTTAAATAATGTCGACGTAGTTTATACAATCGGAAAATTGGATTACAAGACAGGAATTTTTGAACATGGCGACATTGAAATTTTGGATTGGGGATTTGATTTTTACGCACCGCAAGTCGCAAACCTTCCCGACGGCAGAAATATTTTTATCGGCTGGCTGGATATGTGGGGCGTTCCTCAACCTGAACAAGCCGACGGTTGGTCGGGAATGATGACTGTTCCTCGCGAACTTAAAATTAAAGGTGGAAAACTTTTTACTCCGCCTATCGAAGAATTGAAAAAATTACGCAAAGGAAAAAAGACTTATAAAGATTTAAAATTGGACAAGGAAACCGAATTGAAAGGTATAGGCGGCGCGGTCGGCGAACTTTGTTTGAAAATAAATTTGTCGAAGTCGAAAAAATTTTCTATCGGCGTAAGAGGAACAGCAAAAATTTTTGTAGATGCCGAGAGCAAAATTTTAAAATTCATTCGCGATGCTGCGGAAAATGAAGGACTTGCCGGCGAACGCGAAATGAATCTTTCAAAAGGCAAGGAATTGAATCTCAGAATTTATCTTGACAAGTCGTCGATTGAAATTTTTGCGAATGACGGCGAAAAAGTTTTGTCGGCAAGAATTTATCCGCCGGAAACCTCGACTGAAATTATTTTCATTCCCGAAGAAAAAGTTTTTGAAATTGAGGAAGTGACTTTCTACACGCTCGCTCAATCAATTCCAAATCCGAAAATGTGACAAAATTTTTTTGCGCAGAAATCTTTGGCAAATTTGCAATATCTATTTAGAAAAATAAAAAAAGAAAAATCCTTCGTGACAAGTTCATCATCGCGAAGGATTTTTTTTTGAAATATTTTTACGCCACTATTTATTGCAAAGAGCAAATTTTTTTATTTTTCACCAATTCGGACGACATGAATAATTTTGTAGCCGCGACTTTCAAGTTGCTTTTCAACTTTGCCGAGATCGTCAAAATTATCGAACCGAACGACAATTTCATATTTTTTATTGTCTTGCTTGCAAGTGATAAGGCTGTCGATATTTATTCCGCTGTCCGAAAAAATTTTTGTGATCTCTGCCATAACTCCAACTTTGTTTTCAACTTCCAAAGTCACTCTAACTTTTCCGCCGTCGGGAAGCCCCATGACGTTGACAAAAGTTTTTAAAATATCTGTCGCCGTGATAATCCCGACAACTTTTCCGACTTCGGAAATTACCGGCAAGCCGCCGACTTTATTGTTGTACATAATCAGTGCGGCTTCTTCGATCGTTGCATCTTCGTTGACTGTGATAACTTTTTTTTGCATAACGTCGCGAACTTTTAATTTGTCGAGGAGTTCGCGAATTTCAAACTTTGAAAGCGAAGTCGCAGGACTCGGAGCGACTCGCATAACATCTCTGTCGCTCAGATAGCCGACAAGTTTTCCGTCGTCAACAATAATCATTCTGTGAAATTTATGTTTCTTCATCGCTCTGTCAACTTCGCCGATAGTAGCGTCGCTTGTCATGGTGACAGGATGCTTTGTCATTCTTTCCGCAACAAACATTTTATCCGACTCCCCTTTCAGAAAAAATTTTTAAACTTCGCGAGCTGTCAAAAGTGCTTCGATTTTTATATCAGTTTTTTTATTCAAGTCAATAAATTCATTCTTGGTAGTTTGAACGACAGGTTGAGCAGTGACTCGCGCTTCGTCAATGTAAACAATTTTTGCGCGCTGTCCATTGTCCAAGCCGACCCAGTTTCCGTTGAGTGAGCGGCGCAAATTACGCATAAATAAAATTCCGAACCTTGTATCGAGTTTCCCTCTCAAAACATCGTCGTACAGGACTTTAAAAATGTCAAATGGCGAATTTCTTTTCGCGTAGGAACGATTAGCCGCCATCGCGTCGTAAATGTCCAGAATCGCGATAATTTTTCCATAGTCGCTAATTTGATCGCCTTTCAGATGATTGGGATAACCTGTGCCGTCGCAGCGTTCGTGATGATGAAGTACGCCGGACAAAACGGCAGTTTGATTTTTGATCGGAGAAACTTTTAACATATCGTAACCGTAATCGACGTGGCGTTTAATTTGATCGAACTCCTCAGGTTCAAGTTTGCCTTTCTTGTTCAAAATTTCTTTCGGAACTTTTACTTTACCAATTTCGCTCAACATTCCCGCCGTGACAAGTTCATTGATCTGATCTTTCTTGAAACCGATCCATCTGCCGACAATTCCTGCCAAAATTCCGACGTTTACGGCGTGATGAACTGTATAATCTCCGTCGCGCGTCATATTGTGAATTTGTGTAATTGCTCTCGCGCCGTCGCAAAGATCAGAAATATTTTCTTCCGCGAGAATAAAATCCAAATCTCTGGTGTCCAATTCCAAACCTGAGGAAACTTTGTAATAAAGTCCTTGCAATTTATCCACACTTTTTTTGTAATGTTCAAGGTAGTCAGTGTCAAGCAAATGATCTTCAGAAATCGCGGACTCCTCCTCCGCATCTTCGTCAATGTAAACTGAAAAAACATTTTGCCCGATCAATTTTTGAATTAAATCTGCATTGAGAGTGGTATTTTTTTTCAGAATAACTTTGCCGTCCATATCCAAAACATCTCGCCCGACTTTCATCCCCGAACGCAAGACATCAACATCATAAGACACAAGCATCTTCAATCGCCCCCAATGTATTCTGATTCTCAAACTTGTATATTTGCCAAAGTCCTCAAAGTTCCTGCAAAATTTTTTCTTGAACTTGGTCGAGGGAAATTTTTTCTAAACAATCTTCATTTTTTGGACAGGTGCGTTTCCAACAACCTTTGCAATCTCTGTCAACTTCGATGGCATTTTCAATCTGCCCGAAAGGTCCATTTCTGTTCGCGTCGGTCGGTCCCATTAACATAATTGTTTTTACTTTCAAACCTGCGGCAAGGTGAACCGGCCCTGTATCGCCGCCGACAACAAATTTTGCATTTTGGATAATCGAAGTCAGTTGCATTAAATTTGTTTTGCCGACTAAATTCAGAGGAGGAATTTCAGTCAGCGATTCAATTTCTCCGGCACGCCCAAAATCCACATCGCCGCCGCCAATCATCACAGGAATAATTTTTTGGTCGTAAAGCCAATCGCTCAGCGCGGAAAAATTTTCCACAGTCCAGCGTTTATTTGCCCAATTCGCTCCGACAGCCAAAACTGCATATTCGTTGCCTTCGCGAAAACCTGCATGTTGTAGAATTGCGGCAGCTTTTTTTTGTTCGACTTCGGGAACTTGGAGGGGAAATTTTATTTCAGTAACTTTGCAACCAATCGCCCGCGCCGTGTCCAAATATCTTTGCACAATGTGACCTTGAAAATTTTCTCCGACAACAGGCTTTGAAACTTTATCAGAACCTTCGCGCATATTACAAATTCCGAGCTTAATATTTGACTTCGCAAAAAAGGCAATCGCCGCCGATTTAAAAAGTCCCTGCAGATCCAAAACTGCATCATAATTTTCAGATTGAATTTCTTGCTTGAAAGGGAAAAATTTTTTTACAAAACCTGAGAAAGTTTTAAATTCTTTTTTCTGGAACAAAATTATTTTATCGACGCAAGGATTCATTTTCAGCAAATCAAACGCAGGCGGCTCGACAACCCAAGTCACTTTAGCTGCAGGAAAAGTTTCCTTAATCGCATAGCTGACAGGCAGGGCGTGAATCACATCGCCTATCGCGCTGAGTTTCACAATCAAAACATTTTTCAAGTCGTCCATAAAATCAACTCTCAATCATCAATGCAGAAAAATTTTTATCGTCGCAATTTCGCGCAAAATTTTTTATCGCATCCATGCCGCCTTTGCTGTGGTCAAGTGTGTCGTTCACAGCACAGACCAACTTTATCAATTCGCCGACAGTAAAATTTTTATTCGCAATAGTCGTCAGAATCAGAGCGAATTGCAAAACTTTAAAACCTGTGACAAAAATTTTGCAGTTCAAAAGTTCATCACCTTTGAAGGCGCAAGGATAACAGCGCATAAAAAATTCATTGACCAAATAATTTTCAAGAATGTAAGAAAAATTTTGCTCCATCTGCGCGAGAAGATTTTTATAAGTAGCAAGATAATTTCTGCACAAAGTTTTTTTCCCCTGCGAATTTAAATTTGCCGAATACATTTCAGAAAAAATTTCTACAAGTTCTGCCGCATGTCTTTCTTCGTCGAAGTCAGAAAAAATTTTCGCGCCGAAATATTCGCAAAGTTTTTTCAGTCTGTGATTGATTGAAAAATTTCTGTCCTGCAAAATTTTTATCGCGCTTGACTGCAAATTTAAAAATTCCTCTGCCGATCGAGAAATTTTTTTCGCGAAGTCGATAATCATTCTGCCGGAAAAATTTTCAGCCTGTTCAAAAAAAATTTTATCTTCGCGGAGCAAAATCAATCTCGCGGCGACAGGACAAGTTAAAGTCATCGACTGCAAAAAAATTTCTTCGTCAAGTTTGTAAATGACTCGCGGATAAGTTTGACAGATTGCAGGCAAAAAATTTTCTCCATGTCGCTTTTGAATCTTGCACAAAAAATCTTCGTCGAGGAAAGAACATTTATTTTTAGAAGTCAATTTTATCGCTTGGGAATTTTCATCAACCTGCAGAAAGTTTGAAAAAATTTTTTCTCGCTCGTCCTCCTCCAGTTCGGAAAAATTTTTTATCGCGTCGTCGTCCAGAGGAACTTGCCAATCTCTGCAACAACGCGAGTTGCAAATTTTGCCGTCGCACCGAAAAATTTTTACATAATCTGCCTGAATACATTTCATGAAAATTTCCTCTCGGCAACAAAAATTTCTGCAAGATGCGAGATAATTTTTTCCGCAAGTTCCGCCTTCGACATTTTTGAAAAATTTTCGACCTTGCCGCCGCGATAAATTATCGACGCAATATTTGTCGGCACGCTAAAACCTGCGCCCTCTGCCGTGACATCATTCGCAACGATGAAGTCAAGATTTTTTTCGACAAGTTTTTTATCCCTGTCGTTTACGAGCAACATGATATGCGGCAATTCAATGGAAGCTTTTTTCCGAATTTCGACCCTTGGCGGAATCCGTTCCAGAATAGTTGCTTCCGTAGCGCGAATTTTAGCCTTTTCTTCTGGCTTCCAGTCGTTTTCTTCAAGGTCAATTGCCATAACAAGACCGCGTCTGAGTCTTCCGTATTCTGTGATTCGTTCGATATAAATCATATTTTCTAGCGCAGGGGCAAAAACACCGTTTTCAAGATATTCTTTATATTCTTCTGTCTGTTCGATCTGTTCTACTACTTCTAGACTCCACAGTTTTGTTGGATACTTGCTACAATGCTTATTTTTTGCAAGTTTAGGCTCTGGCAGGAGTTTTTCTATCATACTCTTTGTCCAGCCACGTAAAAGCACCTCTGTTTGAGTCAACATATTATTATCTGTCATATTGATTTCTTTTCCTCCTTTCATCAGTAAGATAATTGAATCATAAACTCTCCACATATTTATTATTGTATAAAATTTTTGGTCTTATTAAGATCGGAAGAGCACACGTCTGAACT
>CALEPR010000122.1 GCA_937910665.1 uncultured Selenomonadales bacterium | reverse complement strand
TTCGATAAATTTGATTTTTAATTTTTTTCACTTACACAAATCTATTGACACAACCAAGTCCCATATCGTCCGCCAATAAAATTCCGTTTGCTCCATTTTTCCACAAGTCGAACATTCTATTCACGCCGAATTTTTGATGATTCAAAAGTTTTACGCTGGGCAATAAAGCACTTTTCAGAATTGTGTTAAGTCTTTTAAGTTTATCAGATTTATAATCTATTCTTTCAAAGTTTGGCTTTATTTTAAGTGCGAAAATTTTATTTCGTCGGCTGACTTCTTCTTTAAAGTTGAAAGAATCATCAAGTTTTTCAGCGACTTCGCTTTCAAAATTATCATCATCATCAACAACTGAATCTGCAGAGCCTTCGGAATTTTTATTTTCATCGCTTTCAACTTCTGAAAAATTTTCTTCAGCAGACAATTCAAGTTGAGTTGACTCCAAATTTAAATCTTGAATTAAATGCTCTAAACCTTCAATATCCAGCCAATCAGTTTTATGAGCGTTAGTAGTTCCTAAATAATTACTTTTCGCTACTTCCTCGATGCCCACAACTCTATCTGAAAATTCTCCTTCAGCAGACAGCCAATTTGCATTTTCAGTAGCAACATTTTCCACAACAGAATCAACAGCATTTTTTTCAGTACGCTCAACATCGAAATGAAAAATATCCCCGCTGAATAATTCTTTAGGTTGCTTGGAGTAACGTTCTTTATCTGCCTTGCTTATTTTTGGAACAGATTTAATTTGTTGAAGTCCCTGTTTTATGTCATCGGAGCAAATGTATCTTGTGCGATTTCTGTCCATATACATATTTGAAATGTCGCGATGTCTTTTAAAAGCCTCTTGAAAATCTTTTGTTTCAATGTCAATAAATTTTCCTTCAGCATTTTCAACAAGCAAAACAGGTTGAACTTGAAAATTGCCATCGTAAGTTTCTTGAAATTCAACATCAAGACCATCAGGCTTAACGATTTTTATATTTTCAGCAGACAAAAAATTATCAACTTTAGCGTCTGTCATTCCTGCATATTTTTGGACATTGTAAATATTTTCATAGCTGTAACTTGTAGCTTGCCGACGGTCTAATGTCGAAATTTTTTTGTTACTTTCCTGCGTTACACGAACTAATTCATATTGAGCCGCATTTAATCTATAAATAGTTTCGCTGTCAGTATGCAACAATGCTCCGTTAATTTTTGGACTTACAAAATTTTCTCCTGAAGGACGCATAATTTCAAGAACAAATCTAAAATCTATGTTGCCTAAAGTTCCAAGTGTGCGAATAGATATGCGATAGGGATTTCGTGGAGGAAATTTCAACAACTCTGCATCTTCATTGGAAAGAAGTACAGATTTTTCAAATGGAATAATTATTCCTTCGTCACTTTCCATAGCCACGTCATCAGAAATTAACATTTGCAATTTTGCTTGAATTGCCGAAGTCAGTTTTGCAGTTTTTGGATAAAAATAGCCTGTCGAAGTTTCGAGCCAAATTTCATTCACCAAAAATCACTTCCAATCTTTTTGAGTTTTATAAATTCCGCAGTTAGCGCGAATCCAATCGCCAACTCTTTTTTGCCACGAAAAAGCCTGCGGAGCAGAATGAATCCATTCTGTAACGTAGCGAGAATTTATAACATCTTCACGGCGGATATTTTTTCTGCCAAAAAAGTTATGCGCATTTCCTGCAGTGTAAACACGCAATTTGCCATTGTGACTCCATTCAGTGAAGGCAAAATTTCCGATTTGAAAAACCAATACGCTTTGATTTGCCTCTCCGCCTTCAAATTTGCCGTGACCTATAATTTTGTCACCTAAATTTCTTGCCATAAGCTGTGCACCTTTGCCGAGAAAAACCCAAGTGTTGCTAATGTACGGCAGATAGGATTTCCAAAAATTTTTTCTGTAACGCCACATTCTGTCCAGTGCAGTCTGTTCAATAATTTGAAAAAATAAATTTAAATCTTTTTCGGCGAGCCAATGCAAAAAAATTTCGCGTGAATCTTGAGAAACTCTGTTCCACTTAAATTTAAATTTTCCAAAGCGGGGATCACCTAAATTTTTATAGAAAACTTCAATGCATTTTTCTTTCCCGAGTTTCAATGTTTCAAAATTTTGACTCTCCGCAACATTGCGGATAAGTACATCAGCAATTTCAGGAAAAATATTTTCATAAATATCTGATTCATTGTTCAGCGTATCCAAAATTTTTAATCGTTTCTCAATGTCCGAAACAGGATTTATAAAAAAATTTTTTACAGATTTTTGAACAAACTTGGAACTTTTAATAAATTCCGAAGACAAACCTGTTATTTCAAGCGCATTATTTAAATCTGACTTCAAATAAAGTTGCGCCATATTTCCAATACAGTTATCGGAAAAAATAAAATTCCGCGCTCTGTAAATTTTCTCCAACATCTTTGATTTATAGCCTGAAAAATTTTTCTCATTGTTGAATACAAGCAAAATTTTTTGTTGTAAAAGTCTAGTTTTGTTTGAACTGTCATAATTTAACAGATAGGCTAAAATGAGATTTTTAAGTTGCCTTTCGCTGGAAAAATTCATCAGCCTGAATATTTCTGACATATCATTCAGAGAAATAGAATTGTCGTACATGATGAACGGCAATTTTTTAATTTCCTTGCGATTAAAATTGCGGTTGCCATTTTTCCACTTTGAAAGACTATTTTTCAATTCATCGGAAGTTAGCGGAGTAAAATCGTCAACAATTTTTTCAATTCTTTCAACAGTCTTTTCAATTTCAGACATTTTAATTTCAGATGGCCTAGGCACGACAAATGTTAATTCTGACAATTTTTGAACCGCATTTAAAATCTTACTCATTGGAATTTAACCGCCCCTTAACAAATTTTACAACGCTCATATCTTCATCGGACGGCGGCGACATTGAAAATCTTATGTCAATTCTTCGATTTTCTTGACGCTCTGCATCTGTATTGTTGCCTTTAACCGGGCGAGTTTCAGCATAACCGCTGACAGAAAAAATCAATTCATTTTTATTGTTCAAAAGCGTTGTCAACTTCGGATTTGAATTGCTCATGGTCAGCCAAGTATTTATTGCGCGTTTAACGGATAATTCCCAATTTGAAGGAAAAATTCCTGTGTTAATTGGAATGTTATCGGTGTGACCTTCAATAAAAATAGTTTCGACTTTGCCTTTAAATTGTTCAGTTTCTAAAGTATTGCCTAGAATATTTCCCAATTTCTGTATGACAACTTGTCCTTCAGGCTTTATGTCTGCCTGCCCTAAATCGAATAAAACTCCTTCAGATATTCGCAAAATTCCGTGCTGTTCATCAACAGTTACTTTTACGCCTTCTTTTTCCAGTTCACGCTGAATTAAATGCAAAAGTTCCGCGCGGTTAATGTCATTTTGAGTAAGCTGTGCAGTTGCTTGGCTAAAATTCAGTATGAAGTAAGTCAGCACTAAAATAAATATCGCCAGAAGTCCCGACATTAAATCACTGATACTAACAGTGAAAGTATCCACAGGAGCATCACTATTTTTGTAAACAGTTCGTCGCAACTTTAATCAACCTACTCTTTCTTGACAATATCGTCTAAAGTTTCTTGTAATTCTTCTACCGATGAGTTCAATAATCCGGTTGCTTTTGAAACTGATTTATCAAACTCCTGCAAATTTTTTATCATAGTGTTGTTCATAGTTTCGTTGTAATCTGAAAGTCGTTTTGTAATTAACTCGTTGTGGGGGTAGAAAATAAATGAAACTTCAGGCAAAAAATGTTA
>CALEPR010000121.1 GCA_937910665.1 uncultured Selenomonadales bacterium | reverse complement strand
CGATAACGCCCTCGTGCAATTCAACGGCAAATATCTCATCGACGGCTCGAAGAACAACGCAACCATCAGCTCCAAGACTATCCTGCTTAACCAGAGCTTGGATAAGGACACCGACGTCACCAGCGGACTCACAACCCTCAGAAACCGCGCAGGCGACTCCCTCAGCATCCAGTCCTGCGATAAGTATCAAGTCTCGTGGGTACAAAACGGCACAATCTACACGACCAGCTCCACTGTCGGAACCAAGGCTCTGTCGGATATTTTGAATCTCGACCCTGCCGGAATCCACAGAACCTCCACCGCCGCTGACGAAGTCGGTCGGATAATGTTCGACGGCGATCCCGGTAAAATCACAACCGGTACAATCTCTACCTTCTTTGCGGCTTCGATTGCTACCTCGCGAGATGTTACATTTACTTATGCGGATTACGACTCGACTGGCGGGGCTATCACATCAACCGGGACTTTTGTGGGAACGGGTGGAAGCACAGAGATTCCCCGCAATTCGACCGGCTACGCAACGATACAACAGTATACTTGGGGAGCAAGTGAGACAACCGCCGTCGACAAATTCAACAAAGCAGTCTATACTCCGGACAAAACGGAAGGTTTGGTAGTTTCGGCAAAAACTGCAGGCGTTGATAATCAGCTCTCCGGTCTCACGATCAGTATCCTCGACCAAGACGGCAATGTCAAGAAAGCGGCTAACGCTGCTCTCGACCAGTTCAAACAGTATCAGCGCGCAGAAAACAAAACCGGCGATATGTCTTTGAACTTCCACATCGGTTCGGAAGCAAACGTCGCTATCAAAGTCGGCTTGGGCGATATGAAGTCGCAGGCACTCGGCTTGAAAGGCTCCGACGGCACCAGAGTTGACGTCTACACCAAAGAGCACGCAAATGCGGCAATCAACGTCATTGAAAACGCGCTTACCAAAGCTCTTGACCAGCAGACGACAATCGGCGCAATCGAGGCACGTCTTGCTTACACAAGCGAAAACTTGACAGTCAGCTCCGAGAATACTCAAGCTGCTGAAAGCACAATTCGCGACGCTGATATGGCAAAAGAAATGACCAACTACACCAAGAATAACGTCCTCTTGCAGGCGGCTCAGTCAATGTTGGCTCAGGCTAACCAGAGCAGTAGCGCAGTTCTCAGCTTGCTCCAGTAATCTGAAACTGTTCAGGAAGTTGTTCAAAGTTAGTTAGATAAAAAGCTAAACACTTTTCATGGTAGTTAAAAAACTTTTTTAGGCGGGGCGACCTGCCGGGCGCGGGGTTGTCGGCTACTCAGTCGGCTGCCCTTTGCCCTTGCAATTATAGTTTTTAGTTACAAAGTAGTTAGTTGTTAAAAATTCTAGAAATCAAAAACTAACTGCTTGCTACAAAATTTCGCGGTTAGGAGTTAGCCGTCGGGGATTGAAAAAAATTTCAGCTAACCAACCTTGAGCCATCATTATTCCAAAGCTATTGATGCGGCGAAAGTCGCTTTAATAGAACAATGATTTTTACTACCAATGTGGTCTTCTCGATGGAGAAGGCACAATTTTTTTTTGCAAAACTTTTTGCGTCGCGATAAAAAAATTCTTGCAAAAAATCTTGCAAAAAAATTTCTTGGCGATTATAATTTGCTTGTAAAAAATTGCAGAAAAAAACAAAGGTCAGTCGGTGTTCCCACGTCGGCTACCTCTCGAGCTAAATAGAAAAGTTGCAATCGGTTGCCGCCGAGTTTTGGCGGCTTTTTATTTACTTAGTCTTTGAAGAAAACTGAGTAAACGATAGCGATGGTTTGCACAATGGTGCAGACTACAATAATGTATTCCATGCTATCACCTCCCAAATTGAGAGGTAAGCCGACCACCTCGTGACCTTTGTTTTGCAAATTATATCAGATTATTTTCAGTTTGCAAATTGAAAAAAATCTTGCAAAAAAAATTCTCGGCGATTATAATTTGCTTGGAAGTTGAAAGTTTCGGCAATAAAAAAAGTCCGATTCACGGTCGGATTTGTGCCAATGAGACGGTCAGCCTCTCATATATTTTTTAGTTTGATAAATAGTAGAGTTAGCCGCTAAAGTTTTAAGTTTAGGCGGCTATTTTTGTGCTTACAACGAGCACGATAGTTGTCACCACAATTACGGTGATGAAATTGTAGCACTTGACGCAGGTTTTAAAACTCCTTCTGCTATGCGAAAAAATTTTTTTACCGAAAAACTTCCTGCAGTTCCCTACACTCGACCGAAAACTAAAGACGGCTTTTTTCAAAAAATCCAACTACATTTACGATGAACACTTTGACTGTTATCTTTGTCCGCAAAATCAAATTTTGAAGTACACAACAACAAATTGCGAAGGTTATCGCGAATATAAAAGCGATCCAAAAATTTGTACCGACTGCCCTTTTCTTTCAAAATGTACTTTGAGCAAAAATAAAACAAAAGTTGTCACTCGTCATATTTGGGCAAAATATGTTGAGGAAGCTGATCACTTACGCCATACTCCGGAAATTCGAGAAACTTACAAAAAACGCAAGGAAACTATTGAAAGAGTTTTTGCCGACGCTAAAGAACGTCACTGTCTGCATTATACAAACTATCGCGGTTCTCCCAGAGTAAAAACATTTGTCACTCTCACGGGCGTTTCACAAATTTTAGGCAGTGGAACGTAAAATGAATTCGACTGAAGTAATGCTGTAAACAATTTTAAAAGTCGCTGTAGAAGTTGAGCTAAATTTCTTTCACTTGTCATTGTTTGGAAATTGATTTATTATTGTGGCAGAAAAAATTTTTTCTGAGCGCGAGGTGAAAATTTTAGTGGACGAAAAATTAAATTGGTTAATGTTGGCAGAAAAATTTGTGACGGACGGAGATCCTCGCGCTATGCGTGCTGTTGCGCGTGAACTTTTTGACTTGGATAAAAATTCTGCGGACGGTCCGGCAATTATGGCAGAGTCCGCGCTCTATCTCGGCAACTTGGACGAGGCGGAAATTTTGGCGAACGACGCACTGACTTTGGAGCAAAATAATTTTCGCGCCCGACTTGTTTTGGGTGGAGTCGCCGGAGAAAAATTTCAGCTGAAGGAAGAATTAAAAATTCTCGGCAACTTGATAAATGATTTGCACAAGTTGCTGAATAATTTAAAAATGCTTTTGCAAAATCACAAGCGCAGATTTTCTTTCAGCCGCCGCCAACCGACTAAGGAAGAAGAGGACGCAAAAAAAGAAGTCGAAACAAAAATTTCTCTGGCGAATTCAATTTTGTTCAAGGCACTTTGTTGGATCGCGAACGGACTTTATCTCGCCGGCGAACCTCAATCAGCCGCCGAAGCCTTGAGCGAAGCAAGTCAACTTACCGACAACAATGAACGCGCCGCCGAACTTTATTCAAAGCATTTGTTTTTAAGAAATTATCGCGAAATTGCCCCGGGCGTCAGTAAAGAACTTGCCGCGCAGTACAATAATTTTTTCTCTTCAGTCAATTCGTATTCTCACGACAGAAAAAATTTTTCCGCAGATAAAAAGTTGCGGATCGGTTACATTTCTCCCGACTTCAGACAACACGCGATTGCAAATTTTGTTCTGCCCTTCATGCGCGATTTCGACAGCGATAATTTTTCTGTGTTCTGTTATCATACCGGAAAAAAAGATGCTGTTACTGAAAGATTGAAACGCAATAAAGTTTCTTGGCGAGATCTCAGCGGCAGAAACGAGCGGACGACGGCAAGAATTATCGCCGAAGATCAAATAGATATTTTGGTTGACTTGTCGGGTCATTCTCAAAATAATTGTCTGCCCATTATGGCTTGCAAACCTGCGCCTGTTCAAATTTCCGCAATCGGCTATACGGCGACGACGGGACTTGCCGCGATAGATTATTTTTTGTCTGATAAAGTTTGTTTGCCCGGCGAAGAAAATTCTGCAGGTTTCACCGAAAAAATTATTCGCTTGCCGAATTGTCATCTTTGTTATGCGCCTGGAGTTGTTCGCGATATGCCCGCAGCGGGAATCAAGCCGCCTGTTTTTGAAAATGATTTTGTGACTTACGGCAGTTTTAATAATTTCGCAAAAGTTTCCGACGACGTTTTGTATTTGTGGCGAGCAATTTTGGAAACTGCGCCCAACTCAGTTTTGATTATAAAAAGCAAAATTTGTTCCATCGAATCCGGCAGAGAAATTATTCGCGACAGACTAAAAAAATTTTCTTTGCCGTTCGACAGGATCGAATTGCGTCCATACAGTCCCGATTATTTGGAACAGTATCGCGACATTGACGTTGCTCTGGATACTTTTCCGTACACAGGAGGATTGACGACTTGCGAAGCGTTGTACATGGGTGTTCCTGTAGTTTCTCTGCGCGGAAAAAGTCACGGCTCAAGGTTTGGAGCGTCAATTTTATCTGCCGCAGATTTGCCGGAACTTATCGCAAAAAATTCTATGGACTACATCAATAAAGCGGTTTATATTGGCAAGCATAAAGAATTGGTTGCAGGTTATCATGTCGGACTGCGTGAACATCTTTTGAAATCGCCGCTGATGGATGGAAGAAAATACATGCAGGAACTTGAAAAAATTTATCGCGAAGTCTGGAAAGATTTTTGTTCCGTCCAACCGAAAAGAAAAAAAATTTCAGGATTTAATTTCAAAGGTTTGGGAAAATAGTTCAAGAGTTAAGGGATTAGGGAAAAATAAATTCTATTCCCTGAAACTTTGAATACAACTTCTAAAAAATTTTTTCGGCGCAGGCAAGATGAAAAAATTTTAAAAAAATTGACTTTTGAATTTTGAATTTAGTATCATTGATAAAATTATTTTTTTGAAAGCGAGGAATAAAAATGCGGCAAGATATTCTAGACGTTGTATCCGAACGCGCAGGAGCATTTATAAGACTGCGTGCGGTAGCGGCACTTCGCGACGGCTTCATAATGACAACGCCGTTCACTATTGTCGGCTCATTATTTTTGTTGCTCGCGAACCTTCCAATTCCCGGCTACGCAGATTTTGTCACTGGAGTTTTTGGAGATACTTTTCTAAGGTCACTAAATTCTGTCGCCAACGCAACTTTCAGCATTTTAGGTTTAATTGTTCTTATCGGAATCACAAGCATTTATGTTTCAAGAGAAGGTTGCGACGCACACATGGCAGTTTTGCTCGCGCTGTCAACTTTTATAATTTTAATTCCCCCCGACTTCAACACCCCGAAAGGCGAACACCTGACCAACATAATGACAAAGGAATGGGTCGGAACTAATGGAATGGTCACGGCGATTTTAGTCGCCTTCTTCACAAGTTACATTTTCTGTTACTGTATAAGGAAGCGATGGGTAATTTCTCTGCCGTCCTCTGTGCCGAGAAATATTGTTCGCGCTTTTGATGGAATAATTCCTGCTACAATTCTTTTCACGACGGCGGCGATTGTTTCCGGTCTTTGTCATGCTTTCGGCGCGACAACTTTTCCTGCGCTGATTTTTAAAATGATTCAGATTCCTCTGCAGGGAATTTCGGATTCAATCGGCGGAGCAACAGTTATAGCAATTTTGCAAAGCGTTCTGTTTTGGTTCGGTATTCACGGACCAAATTTGACAAACGGCGTAGTGAGTCCTCTGCTTTTGGCGAACGCGATGGACAACCAAGCACTTATTGACGCAGGAGTTTCTTTAATCGGCAATCCCGACGCAAAAACTTTTACAATCCAAATAAACACCATTTTCATAAAAGCCGGCGGTTGCGGAGCGACTATGGGATTGCTCATTGCAAGTTTCATCACGGCAAAATCCCGGCAGATAAAAACTATCACGCGAATAGCTACGATACCCGGAATTTTCAACATAAATGAACCGCTGACTTTCGGAATACCGATTATGTTTAATCCATATTTGCTCGCGCCATATATCCTCGCGCCGCTGTCAAATTTATTCATCACTTGGGCGGCAATTTCAACAGGATTTATGTCGCCGCTCGGTGCGTTAATGGTTCCTTGGACAACGCCACAAATTTTGTCCGGCTTTCTTTTGGACGGCTGGCATGGTTCAGTAGTTCAAATTTTAAATATAACTGCCTCAACTTTAATTTATCTGCCTTTCCTGCGAATCCAAGACCGTGAATGTCTGGAGGAGGAAATGGAGGAAGGCGAAGAATTTGAAGATGAAACTTTGGTGTAGGTTACAGGGAACAGTTTTTTTTCTAACCCCTAAAACCTAACCCCTAAAAAAATTTCGACTGAAAGGAGAAATTTTTATGTCAGAAAAGTGGCTGCAATTTTATAAAACTTCGTTGGACTTGAACAGAATGGCAACTTTTGACTGGAATGTTGCGGCGGACACTTTGGAGTATGACGACATGATGTCGCACCTTCTGCAACTCGATCCGCCGACTTCAAACGTGAAAGAAAATTTACTCCTCGCCAGAATGGTTCATCCAAAAGACAGAAAAGAATTTCAAAATCACATTGACAGAATTTTGCATATGAAATCTCAACGCCGAGATCCATTTCAAGATTTGCATATGGACTTCAGAGTTTATGTCAAAGGCGCAGGATTTGTTTGGATTCATATGTCTTACAGGATCAGATATGAAAATGGTTACGCCCAACAGGTGACAGGTTTTTTGCAAAATGTCGATGTTGAGCGACAGGAACAGGCGCGTATGCAACGCATGGTCGAACACGATCCAATGACAGGACTTTTTACAAAAACTCACACTGCTTACTTGGTCACGCAGGAAATTTCTGTGCCTGATACTGTTCATGCTTTGCTTGTCATCGACTTGGATAATTTTAAATCAGTCAATGACAAACTCGGTCACTTGATCGGCGATGCAGTTATTGTCGATATGGCTTTGAATTTAAAAATGGTTTTTCGCCCGACAGATATTTTGGGACACATTGGCGGCGATGAATTTTGCGTTCTGATGAAAAATATTCCCGACAATGAAATTGTTATTCGCAAATGTACTCAACTGCGCGACTTGCTGAGAAAAACTTACACTTACGAAGGCGGCGAAGTTACTGTTTCCTCGAGTATCGGAATTGCAATTTCTCCGACTCACGGCAGCGAATACAAAGATTTATTTTCTCATGCGGATGCCGCACTCTATGAAGTTAAGCGGCGCGGAAAAGACAGTCAGGTTATTTACTCCGAAGAATTTGAAGGCAACAAAAAAGAAGTTAAGAAAGAGGAAGATAAAGAAGAAAACGGCTCGAAAGATTTCCAAAGTCTTTTGAGTAATCCGATGGATTATATTTTCCAATTAACTTTTAAGTCGCAGGATACTTCAATCGCGGTTCGACTTTTGTTGGAAATTTTTGCAAAACAATTTAAAGTCAATCGCGCCTATGTTTTTTGGCACTTGGACGGACCATATTGGCCACAACCTCTGTTCGATTGTGTTGTCGGAGGAGCGACGACGGCGACTGTGGCTCATGACGCTTATGTCAGGCGACAGATGCGGAAGCGTTATAAAAATACTGAGCTCGGTCGTTTCACCGAGTGCGGCGATACAAAAAAACTTCCGACAAAGGCGCAGGAAATTTTTTCAAAAAGAAATATCCGCGCATTTTTGGAGTGTGCAATTATGGACGGCGATATTTTTCTCGGCTGCGTCGGTTTCGATGACTGCCACAAAGCGCGAGAATGGACAAGATCGGAGCATGAAGTTTTGCGTGCCTTCGCCGACATTATGCAGAGATTTTTATTTGGACAGATATTTTTTGAGCGGCAGAAAAAAAGCGGCGGCTGGAATGTTTAAAATTTTTATTAAGGAATGGATTCAATGACAAAAAATTATTTCGGAGTTTTAGAGTTTGATAAAGTTCGCGAAAGATTAAAAAATTTTGCGACAAGTAATTTTGGAAAGGAACTTGCAGAAAAAATTTTTCCCGACGACGATTTTGAAACTGTGCAGGAAAATTTATCACTGACGACTGAGGCGGTAAAAATTTTTGCAATAAATTCTCCGCCGCTCGGAGGAGTCAGAGATATTCGCGAAGTTTTGAAAAAAATTTCTCTCGGCAGTTCGGCGGACGCTGAAGAATTTTTGGATATTCTTTCGACGATGTATGCGATGCGCGAAGTAAAAAAATTTTTTAAAGAAAGCGAACTTGATACACCGAAGTTGAAATTTCGCGCAAGTCAGATTGAAATTCTCGGCAACCTTGAAAAGCAACTTGACAATGCGATTGACGAACACGGCGCAGTTAAAGATTCCGCAAGTTTGGAGTTGCAAAAAATTCGCCGCGAACTCAGAACCGCGCAGAGTAAAATCAAGACAGAAATTTTTAATCTTCTTCACGACACCGACAAGCAAAAATTTTTTCAGGACGCAATTATTACAATGCGCGGCGACAGATATGTTATTCCTGTCAAGGCTGAATATAAAGTTCAGTTTCCCGGCATTGTTCACGACAGGTCAGCGACAGGCGCGACGCTTTTTATTGAGCCGATGTCGATTGTAAATTTGAACAATGATGTCAAACAACTTGAGGCTGATGAAAGAAATGAAGTTGCAAAAATTTTGCGGACATTGAGCGAAGCTGTCAGAAAAAATTCCGCAGAACTTTCAAGCAATGTAGAAATTTTGGCTGAAGTCGATTTAGTTTTTGCAAAGGCGAAGTTTGCACAAGATTTAAACGCGACTGAACCGATTTTAGAAAAATTTACAGACTTAAAATCTGCGCGGCATCCTCTAATCCCTGCAGAAAAAGTTGTGCCTGTCGATATTCAGCTTGGCGAAAATTTTTCAATCTTGCTTGTCACCGGACCGAACACCGGCGGCAAAACTGTTTCAATGAAAACGCTCGGCTTGCTTGCGTTAATGGCGCAGTCTGGTTTATATATTCCTGCGGCGAGCGGTTCAAAAATTTCTGTCTATAAAAAGATTTTTGCGGACATCGGCGACGAACAATCTATCGAACAAAGTTTATCAACCTTCTCCGCGCACATGACAAAGTTGGTTTCGATTTTAAAAAATGTTCAGCCGACAGATTTAGTTTTGCTTGACGAACTCGGCGCAGGTACAGATCCCGACGAAGGCTCCGCGCTTGCAATGGCAATTTTGGAAAAACTTTTGCAAGTCAAGGCTCACACAATCGCCACGACGCATTATTCAGAATTAAAAACTTTTGCTTACTCGACTTCAGGAATTGAAAATGCTTGCGTTGAATTTAATTCTGAAACTTTAAAACCGACTTACAGGCTTTTAATCGGTATGCCCGGCGCGAGTAATGCTTTTGCGATCAGTCAGCGGCTTGGACTGGAAAAAAATATTATCGACCGCGCGAAAGAATTTATTTCAGCCGACCACGCAAATTTTGAAAAAGTTTTGTCTGAACTTGAAACTGAAAGACAAATTTACCGACAGAAAAATTTAGAAATTTCCGAGCGGCAAAGTGAAATTGAAAAGCATGAGAAAAAAATTTCTGAAATGCGCGATGAAATTGCAAAGTCGAAAGGCGATATAATTAAAAAGTCACGCGAAAAGGCTGCGGCGATGGTTCGCGAAACTAAGCGTGAGGCTGAAGAAATTATTTCCAGCTTGAAAGAACAGTTCGACGACTTGGGAGTTAAAAAGCGTCAGCAAGCAATTCAAAACGCACGCGACAAAATTCGTGCGGCAGAATTTGAAAACGCTGAAGGAATTATTGCAGATAAATCTGTCGGCAAACGCATTAACAAAAAACTTTTGAAAGTCGGCGACACAATTTATATCAAGCAACTTGACCAGAAAGGAATTATTTTATCAATCGAGAAAGGCGGCAGTGAACTTCAAGTTCAAGTCGGCACTTTAAAGACAACTGTTAAATCTTCAGCTTGCAGGTTTGTCAGTCACAGTTCGGAAGAAATTTCCGCGCCTGTCAGTCAAAATTTAAATCGCGGTTCAAAAAATTTGCTGAAAAAAGTTTCTGAAGTTCAGCGTGAAATTGATGTTCGCGGAATGATGGTTGATGAGGCGGAACAGATTTGCGGAAAATTTATTGACGATGCTGAGCTTGCAGGATTGAAACAGATTTTGATAATTCACGGCAAAGGCACCGGCGCACTTCGCAAAGGCTTGCACGATTTTTTACGCAGAAATAAATCTGTAGAAAATTTTAATCTTGCAGACCTTGACGAAGGCGGAGCAGGTGCTACAATAATCAATCTGAAATGAATTTACGGAGGAAAATGCTATGAAAAAAATTTTTGTTGCTTGTTTGGCGTTGATTTTCTCAGCAACAATTTTTTCAGGTTGTTCAAGTACACAAATGGTTGCCGGTGGTGGAGGTGGCGGACTCACAATTATTGTGGTGGTTGAACTTTTGGATCATTTCAGCTCCATAGCTTTAAATTCAGAAGCCATTATGCAAAAATATTTTGGTGATAAAACCGAATCGGAGAAAAAAACTGTCAAGTCAGAAACAAAAACTTCAGATGTCAAAATGACTGAAGTAAAAGCTGAAACCGAACAGCCAAAAGTTCAAAATCAATCGACTGCCAAGCTAGAAAAAATAAATTCCGAACAATCCGTAACTAATGAGCAAAAATCTGTAAGCAACGAGAAAAAAACTGAACCAACTCCCAAGATTGTTCCTGTCAAAAAAAATGTGACTTATGAAAGGTTTACAGACTCTGTATTTGGTTTTTCATTTGATTACCCTGCAGCAGGAGCGGAAGATATAATTGTCAAAAAAGATTTGGACAATAAACCAACTCACCCGTCATCAGCACGATGGCATATTATCAATTTTGCTAATTCTAGTATTAGAATGGTAAGTGATTTTAGAAAAGATATGGAGCGAATGAAAAACTCGGACTTAAACGAACATTTTTATGTCAATTTAAATATCAGAGACTTAGGTAATAATGTTTTTTTGGTTGCTTGGACAGACAAACGCTATTATAGGGACGTTATTCTGAAGAACTTTTTTGGAATAAACAATCATTACGACAGGAATGAACGTCATTTTATAGAGTATACTTACAACTATGATACTTCAGAAGAAGAAAAGCAAATTGCTCAACATATGATAGAAAGTTTTCAGAGCGGATTTGAAAAATAAAAATTTTCCGCAAGATTGGAGATGATATTACTTTGGAAAATGTAGATATTACAGACAAGGTTAAAAATTTTATCAAGTTCGGACTTGCCGGACTTTTAATTTTGTCAGGCGCGATTGGTTATGGAATGTTTCAACACTATCACGCAGAAAAAATTTTGCAGATTGAAAACGCAAAAGTCACAAGCAATATTATTTCTATTCACGCCTTGACGAACGGCAAAATTAAAGAACTGCCTTTCAATGACGGCGACGAAGTTAAAGCAGGTGATGTTATCGCAAGAATTGAAGTCAGCGTGACGGAGGAAGAAATTAAAAAACTTCAGCAAGCAGTTGATGCCGCGAAAAAAAATTATGAAAGTTTGAAACTCGGTCAACATGTCAAAACTCCTGTTCGCCGAACTAAACCTGCTGCTTCAACTCCTGCGCCAAAAAGTTCAAGCAAAAATACTGCGTCAGTCGCAACTCTGGAGGAAAGAGCCAAGCGTCTGGAAGAACTTTACGAAATGGGCGCAGTCAGCAAAGGCGAACTCGACAAAGCAAAACAAGATTTAGCAAAAGCAAAAAGTTCCTCCGCTCCTTCCACTTCCGCGCCGACTCAAAGTCAGACTGTCGAAATAGATTTTGTCGATTCAATTCAGCCGACACCTCCGGCAATTTTGCAAAACGCAGAAAATGCGCTCAAAGAAGCGGAACTTGCTTTAAATGTCGCAGTCGAACAGTCCAAGCAGACAGAAATCACTGCGCCTGTGGACGGCGTTGTTTACTATCCATTTTTGGCGGACGAAGAAATTAAATCCGGCGACATTATCGCGAAGATTGGCGATGACAAAAATGTTTGGATTGAGGCAGAAGTTTCTGAGGAAATTTTTAATCAAATTTCGCTCGGCAAAAAAGTTTCTTACACTATCGACGGCAAAAATTTATCTGGCACTGTGACAGAAAAAATTTCTTCGCAACCTGAACCTGAAAAAGTTGAGGAAGTCATCGCCGAAACTCCCGACGCAGAAAAAAATTCTGAACAAAATTCCGACGCAGAAAAAAATTCTCCGCCACCTGAACAAGAAAAATCTGAACCAATAGCGGAAGAAAATAAATCTGAAGTCGCGGAAGAAATTCCTGCAGAACCTGAAAAATTTGTTTTGAAAGTTTCAATCCCTGCGGAAAGAGATTTTGATTTGAAATTACTTTCCGAAACGACTTTGAAAATTTCTATTTAAAAAAATTCCGATGGCTAACTTTTGTCGGGATTTTTTATTGCAGGAAAAAATTTTCTGTGCGGCGAAATTTTATAAAAATATTCTTACCTTTGAGGAGTTTTTATGGAAAATTTTATCGAACTCGGCAAAACAATTTATAACTTGAACAACCCGCGTGAGGCAAGAAGATTTGCGGTTTTTTTGGCGCGTTGCTGTCTGCATCCGCAAAGAATCACCAACTTAAAAAAATTTTTTTCGCAGTCGGAATGTTTAACCGCAATTTCAAAAAAGTTTCCATTTTTCTACGAACAGATTACCCGCGCATTTTTTTTCTATAAATCGAATTACCCCGTGAGAAAAAAAATTATCGAGGACAGCATGATTTTTTTTACGCAAACTTTGGACGAAAATTTTTTGCTGGAACTTTATGGCGGCGAAGAATTTGAACTTTGGCAAACTCCGATCGATGAAACTCGCGGCGACTTGAAATTATTTTTGTCTGTTCTTCCCGGTCAGCGCAAAGAAGGACTTATTTCGACTGTCTTGAGAATTTCCGACGGCTCTCCAATTTATCAAATAAATTTCTGGATTGCTCAGGATAATTTGTTAGATTTAAAAAATTCTACAGGCGATTTGGCGATGTGGATCGGAGCGATGCAAGGTTCAAACGTCGAGGACTCGCGAGAATTGATTAAGTTGCTGACAAAAAAATGTCACGCCTACAGGACAAAAAATTTAATTCTGTACGCCACTCAAGCTGTGGCTCGTGCGCTCGGTCTGAAAAAAATTTTTGCCGTGACAAATTACGGCTACTATGCAAATAATCATGTTCGCCTTGACAGAAAATTAAAAACTTCTTTCGGCGACTTTTGGGCAGAGTGCGGAGGAGTTTTGACAAGCGACAAAAGATTTTTTGAACTGCCTTTAGTCGAACCGCGAAAAAGTTATGAAGAAATTCCTGTCCGAAAACGCGCGGTTTACAAAAGACGCTTTGAACTTTTGGACGGACTTGATGCGGCTGTGGAAGAAAAAATTTTGTCTTTCAAGAAAGCAACGTGACGTTGCATCCGATTTGCGCGATTAAATTTCACAGCTGAAAAAATTTTGCGCCGCATTCAAGCTACATAAAAAATTTTGTCTTTCAAGAAAAAATTTTTTGTGGTAGAATATTTCAAAATTGTTAAAAAATTTTTTAGGAGGGACTTTTAAAATGAAATATGTTTGCCCTTGCGGTTGGGAGTATGATGAAACACTCGGCGATGAAGAACTTGGCATTGCTCCCGGCACGAAGTTTGATGATTTGCCGGACGATTTTATTTGCCCGATCTGCGGACTTGGTAAAGATGACTTCACGGCAGAGTAAGATTTTTTTTTTAGTTCGTGAAAAATTTTTGTAGCAAGTTGTATTTGCTTGTGCTACAATGTTTTTAAATTTTATTGAGGAGGAATTTTCATAATGAAAGTTACAGTAGTTGGTTCGGGAAATGTCGGCGCGACTGCGGCTAATGTTTTGGCGACAAAAGGTTTCGCAAGTGAAGTTGTCTTAATCGACATCAAAGAAGGTTTGTCCGAAGGCAAAGCGATGGACATCATGCAAACTGCGCATATGCTCAACTTCGATACAACTGTCAACGGCGTGACGAATGATTACAAAGCAACCGCAGGCTCGCAAGTCGTCGTCATCACTTCCGGTATTCCGCGCAAGCCCGGCATGAGTCGCGAAGATTTGATCGGCACAAACGCAAAAATTGTTAAAAGCGTTGTCGATCAGATTTTGGAATATTCACCGGACGCAATTTTGATCATCATTTCCAATCCTATGGACGCGATGACCTACCTCACGCTGAAAGATTCAAAACTTCCGCGCAATCGTGTTCTCGGTCAAGGCGGAATGTTGGACAGCAGCCGTTTCCGTTATTACCTTGCCGAAGCTCTGAAAGAAGCCGGTTATCCTGCAACTCCGACCGACGTGGACGGAATGGTTGTCGGCGGACACAGTGACAAAACAATGGTTCCGCTTGTAAGTCTTGCAACTTATCGCGGTATTCCTGTTACTCAACTTCTTAGCGAAGAACAAATTACAAAAGCTGTCGAGGCTACAAAAGTTGGCGGCGCGACACTTACAAAACTTCTCGGCACTTCTGCTTGGTATGCACCCGGCGCAGCGGCGGCGGCTATGGTTGAGGCTATCGCTCTCGACGCTAAAAAATTGATTCCTTGCTGTGTTTACTTGGACGGCGAGTACGGAGAAAAAGATCTTTGCATCGGCGTTCCTGTCATTCTCGGCAAAAACGGCTGCGAAAAAATTGTCGAAGTTGAATTCTCTGACGCAGAAAAAGCAAAATTTGCTGAGAGCGTTGCAGCAGCCCGCGACACCAATTCCAAACTCGGCGACGCACTGAAGTAAAAAAATTTTTTCATTGACTAAAAAAAAATTATCCTGTCGAAAAAGTTCGGCAGGTCGAGGAAAAATTCTTTCTCCGACTTCGGTCGGAATTTTTTTTGCAGAAAAATTTTTGTCAGGAATTTTTACTTTCTTTGAAGTGATAAATTCCGCAACCGAATTTTCGCGGAGAAATTTTTTTCAATTCCTCGAAGTCAGATGCAAAATTTTTTCCGTCCAAAGCCGCACGATAAATTTTTGCAGTCAATCCTGTAACTTCGGGAGAATAATCTTGTGCGTCAATTCGGAGTGCCGCCGCACCAAAAAATTTTTCGACATAAGGCAATAAACATAAATCTTTCGCAAAATAAATGTGTGTCTGTTCAAATTGATCAATTCGCAGAGAATGAATTTCTTCCGCAGAATCGACAAAAGCAAAATGTTTGTCCAAAAGTTCCGGCGTTGCAAAATCGTCGTAATCGGGATGATAAAATTTTATAAAATTATGTCCGCAGACCATCGACTCGATTGAGCCGTGAATTAAAATTTCAATCGGCAACGAAGATTTTTCCGCAAGATCGCGAACTTGTGAAAAAGCGACTTCGACAGATGCCGTCGCTTGACTTGCGCCTTGCTCCTTCAAAAATTCTGCCGCAACTTCATTAAACAAATTAAATGACAAGTCGGCGTGAATCGGCAGGTTGAAATTTTTCGCCAAGCGCAACGAACCTAAATTGCTGACCATAATTCCTGAAAGTTCAATGCCTTTCAATTTTTCTGCAAGTTCGGCAAGTTCACTCAAAATTTTGTCTGTGGTGACTCGCGGAGTATTCAAAAAAACTTTGACATTTTTTTTCTGCGCGAAATCGACTGCAGATTTTATCTCCTCGAATGTGAAAGGTTTATTCGGTCGAAAACTTTCGCCGCCAATGTAAATTAAATCTGCACCATTTTCCACAGCAGACTTCGCCGCCGCCAAAGTCGAAACGCGAACATTCAAACTCGGCTTGTCGGAAAATTTTTTAATCGCTCTTTCGGCAGAAAAAATTTCCTGAGCCTGTTCGTCGTCAAAACTTTTTTCAACAGCTCCCGCGCTAAAAAATCTCGGCTCGCGTTTACCTGAAAGTCCAATATCTTTTTTTGTCGGCGCACCGAAGGCATAAACGTGAGTGAAATCTCTGACGCGCTTTGAAAAAAAATCTTTCCAAAAATCTTCGTCAATACTCCAACCTGTCGGATCGGCAAGGTAACTGTCGATAGCTTTTCTGTACGCCGAAACAATTCTGTGAACAAATTCCGGCGGACGCATCCTGCCTTCAATTTTGAAAGAAAAAACTCCGGCTTGAATCATTTCAGGAATTTTTCTGAGCATACACATATCGCCCAGCGCAAGTTTATAACTTGTGTCGTCCAAAATTTCTCCGCTCACTTCGTCAATAAATTTGTAAGCCCAGCGGCAAGGTTTCAAACAACGTCCGCGATTTCCGCTCTGCCCGAAAGTAACTCCCGAATGTGTGCATTGTCCTGAAACTGAAATACACATATCTCCGTGAATAAAATATTCAACTTCCATTCCGGTTTTTTCTTTCAGCAAAGAAACTTCCGACAAAGTTAATTCGCGCCCGACGACAATTCTTGTCACACCCAAACTTTTCAAAAGTTCAATCGCGTGAGAATTATTTATGTTCATCATAACTGAGGCGTGAATATTTAAATTCAAACCAAGTTTTCGAATCAGCTGAATGATTGCCAAATCCTGAACAATCAGTGCGTCAGGCTGAACTTCTTTGTCCAAAATTTCGAGATACTCTGTCAGCGCAGGAATTTCTTCAGGACTGATTAAATTATTCAAAGTTATGTAAATTTTTTTGCCGCGAGAGTGAGCATAATCTGCGGCATTTTTTAATTCTTCGTTGCTGAAATTGAAAGCCTGAAGATTATGAACACGCATATTAAAATGTTTGCCGCCGAAATAAACTGCATCTGCTCCTGCGTCAATCGCCGCGACAAAAGTTTCATAACTTCCTGCCGGTGCCAAAAGTTCCACAGAATTTTTAGTTAATGTCATAAAAAAAAATTCCCTCCTCAAATTAAATTATTCGCCAACATTATAACATAGGAGAAAAGTTTATAAAGATTTTTTTCATTCCGCATTTTTTATGGCGGAAAGTTCGGAAATAAGATTTGTTTCAAGTTTGCTTTCCAATTCCTTCAAATTTTTTGAATCAAAACTGTAAATGACGTTGGGAACATTTTTTATTCTTGTTTCGCCTGAAAAATTGTCGCCATAAACATTGTAATAAATTGTCAGGTCGCTGAAATTTTCAAAGTCGCTGTAATTTATAATTACGTGCGAGCCGTTGGTAAATGGAAAAGGATTTTTCGGACTGATAAAAAGTTCAAAGCCTTCAAGATTTTTCGGAAGATTTTTTCCATACTCCCAGTCACCAAAATTTTTTTCCTCCACCAGAGGATTTAAATCTTTATCGGCAGACAAATTTTTTATAACGCCTTCCAAGTTTTTGGAAATCAATTCACCAAAATGCTCAAAGTCTTTTGTAAAAAATTCAGTCAAACAAAATTCAGTCAGTCCAATTTTCACCCGCACTTTAAATTCTGAAGTTTCCTCGTGAAAGTAAGCCGTCGCCGCACGATGAATTTTTTCGTCCTCAAAGGTGAAATAAATAAATTTGTCCTCGTCCTCAGAAAAAATTTTTTTCAACTTAAAACCGCAAATTTCAGCAGGCAAAGATTCAAAAAAATTTTTCGCCTGCTCGGGAAGAGCGGCATCTTTGTTCTTCATAAAAAATTTTCCTCCCCAAAAAATTTTTTCTTCATTATAGCAGAAATAAAAAAATCTTGCGGCAGGAAAAATTTTTTTCAATGTCGAATAGGCGAGAAAAACTTTTGAGTGCGGAAAAAATTTTTGAAAGGTCGATGCGTTTGGTCTACTTGCTAAAGTTCGGAGCGAGTTGGATATTGCCGCCCGGACTTTTTATAATATTGCTGGTAATTTTAATTTTTTACTTGGTGAGGATTAACCTTCGCCTTAGTTTTTTTGTCGCGTTGGGGACGCTGATTTTTTATTTGCTTTGCACGGGATTGGTCGCGGATTTTTGCATGGGGAATTTGGAAAAAGTTTATCAGCCGCCCGAGCAAGTTGAAAGCGTCGGTGCGGACGTGATAGTTTTGCTTGGCGGCGGAGCATTTCGCGACGTTCAGGACGTGGAAGGCGAAGGAACTTTAGCATCAAACGCGGCAAGCAGACTTTTAACTGCCGTCAGACTTCAAAGACTTTTAAATTTGCCGATAATTTTGAGCGGCGGACAGGTTTACTCGGACAGCGGAGCAGAGGCAGAAATTTCCGGAAGAATTTTAAAATCACTCGGCGTTCCTGAAGAAAAAATTTTGCTGGAAACCAAAAGCATTAACACAACTCAAAATGCAATTTACTCAGCCGAAATAATGCGCGAAAAAAATTTTCAAAAACCTTTGGTCGTGACTTCGGCGTTTCACATGCGCCGCGCAGTTTTAAATTTTTCGCGGCAAGGTTTTGAAATAATTCCATACCCGACAAATTTTACAGTTTCACAGAATCCTGAATTTCATTACACAAAGTTACGTCCGCAAGCCGAAGCATTACTTTTAAATGTGACGGTTATGCAGGAACTTTTGCGAACTTCAGTAACTCAAGTTACAGGAAAATAGTTGGGTAGTTGGAAAGTTGGAAAGTTGGAAAGTTGGAAAGTTGGAAAGTTGGAAAGTAAAAATTTTTCATTCCTAAATCCTCATTCCTAGTGACAGGAAAATAAGCAGTTTTAATTAAGAATTAAAAATAAAAAATTAAGAATTGGGATTTTTTTAAATTCCTCGCTCCTCATTCCTAATTCCTAATTAAATTAGATAAAATGTAAAGACCCTCGAATTGCAAAACGAGGATTTACCGATAAAATAA
>CALEPR010000120.1 GCA_937910665.1 uncultured Selenomonadales bacterium | reverse complement strand
ATGGGCGAAGGCGCAGGAATTATTATTTTGGAAAGTTTAGAAAATGCAAAGTCACGCGGCGCGAAAATTTATGCCGAAGTCATTGGTTACGGCAGAAATAATGACGCTTACCACATCACTACTCCGGGGCCCGACGGCGAGTATCAAGGCAAATGCATGAAACTTGCTCTTGACGACGCGGGAATTAAACCTGAGGAAGTCGATTACATTAACGCACACGGAACTTCGACGCACTACAACGACGCAGGGGAAACTGCGGCGATTAAAAAAATTTTCGGCGACCACGCTCACAAATTGGCTGTGTCGTCAATTAAATCAATGACAGGACATATGCTCGGTGCTGCCGGCGGCGTGGAGGCGATTGCGACTGCCTTGACTATCGAAAGAGGAATGATTCCGCCGACAATAAATTATGAAACTCAGGACGAAGGTCTTGACCTTGACTATGTTCCAAATAAATCGCGTGAACAAGAAGTCAATATTGCAATTTCAAATTCTTTCGGATTCGGCGGACATAACGCTTGCATCGTTCTGAAAAAATTTGCCGACTAAACAAATAAAATTTTTTCAAGAAAAAAAATTCGCGAACTTTGGAGAGAAAATTTTTTCGGCGGACACAACGCTTGCATCGTTCTGAAAAAATTTGCCGACTAAATAAATAAAATTTTTTCAAAAAAAAAACTCCCGCAAGATCACTGAGATCGCGAGAGTTTTTTTATAAAAATTTTTTAAAATTTTCCGCGCTGTTCTTCGATTGCAAAAGCTGCCTCCAAAATTTTTCTGCCGATAGGAACCGCGCTTGTTGCTCCGTAACCGCCGTTCTCGACAATGACAGCGACGCAGACTGTAGGATTGTCAAAAGTTCCATAGCCGACAAACCAACCGTGATCTTTTCCTTGAGGATTTTCTGCCGTGCCTGTCTTTCCTGCAACTTCGTAAGGAAAGCCTCCGAAATTTCTAGCCGCTGTTCCCGACTTCGTGACTTCATGCAAACCGTCTTGAACAAGATGAATTATGCTTGGATCAATCTCCAAAGTTCCGGAAAGTTCAGGCTGAATTTCTCGGACAAGTTCTCCGTCCTGCGTGACAATTTTTTTGACAAGGTGCGGTTTAAATCTCTGTCCGTTCGCAGCAATTTCGCCCATAACCATCGCCGCTTGAAGTGGAGTTACAAGATTGAAACCTTGACCGATAGCTGCGTCGAAAGTTTCTGAAATGTACCATTCTTCTTCGTAAACTTTCATTTTATATTCTTTGCTCGCGACAAGTCCGGGCGATTCATAAGGCAGATCAATTCCCGTGACTTCTCCGAGTCCAAACATTTTTGCATAGTGGCCGAGCAAATCCACGCCGAGACGATTTCCCATTTCATAAAAATAAACATTGTCCGAGTGAGCCATCGCTGCGCGAAAATTCAGCCAACCGAGTGCCTCTCCTCCGGCGTTGCCTTTCGGAATTAACCAGTGAGTTCCGCTGTCGAAAATTTTTTCTTCAGGCGTAACTTTTCCTGCGGCAAGCGCAGCAGTTCCCGTGACAATTTTAAAAGTTGAACCTGGAGGATATTCTCCTGTAATAGTTTTGTTGTCCATCGGATGATAAGGATTTGTATTTATTGCGTTCCAATCTTTTTCAGAAATGCCGTGAGCGAAAAGATTCGGATCAAATGCAGGACGCGAAACCATTGCCAAGACTTCGCCGTTCTGAGGATTTAAAACAACAGCGGCGGCGGCGTTGGCGTGAATTTGTGCGAGCATTGAATCGACGGCTTGCTCCGCCGCAGTTTGTAAATCTTTGTCGATTGTCAAAATTAAATCGTAACCCGGGCGAGGTTCTTTCTTTCCGAGAATCTGAACAGGTTTACCCGCGACATCAACTTCGACCTGTTCACCGCCGTTTTCGCCGCGAATTTCTTTGTCGTAAACTTTTTCCAAACCGAACTTGCCGATCATATCTCCCGACCTGTAACCTTCTTCTTTTTTGCGCTCAAGTTCTTCGTCGGAAATTTCGCTGACGTAGCCGAAAGTGTGTGCGCCTTCCTGCATCAAAATATAATTTCTGATTGGCTGGACTTCGATGACAACTCCAGGGTATTCATTTTTCTGTTCCTCGATAATCGTCACAACGTCCGGCGTAATATCAGTTTTAATTCTGATTGGATCGAAACCGACATGTGCGTCAATTTTTTTCTGAATTTCTTCGACAGGAATGTTTAAAAGTTTTGAAACTTTTTCAATGACAACTTGATTCGGCTCCGAGAGCGGCAGGAGAGAAACAGCAAAGCCGGGACGATTAGTTACCAAAAGTTGTCCGTTCCTGTCAAAAAAAGTTCCGCGTGGAGCGACCGAAGGAATAACTCTGATTCTGTTTCCGTCCGCCAATCTTGCATAATATTCGCCGTCATAAATTTGCAGGTAACCGACTCGCACAATTAAAATCGCAATCACCAAGACTGCTAAAAAAGTGAGCGGCTTCAGCCGCCCGATGTAATCGTCGTTGTTATTATTTATTTCCAGCACAAGCCATTCCTCATTCCTAATTCCCAACTAAATCAGCCGTGACGTTTTGCAAATTTATCAAAGTCAAAAACAATTTTGTGAATTAACCATGCAAAGACAAGTTGATAACAAATCAGCGGCAATAAAATTGTCCTCATTGATCTCGTTACATCAATTTCATAACCAAGCAGATAAATTAAAATTGTCATGAACGCAAAATAAATTATCGCCGCGACAGGTGCGCTCATCACAGGAAAGAAAAATTGTTCCTTGAAAACTCGCGTTGCAAATTTTCCAAAAAGCAAACCGATTGTCATGTAAGTGAAAGTCGCGCAACCGAAAAAACTTCCTGTCGTAAAATCTTGCAAAAGTCCTGTCAAAAATCCAAGTCCAAGTCCTTTTTTCCAGCCGTGAATGTAGGCGACCGACACGATGAACAAAAGCATTAAATTTACGCTCACGCCGTGAAAATCTATCAAAGTAAAAAGCGAAGTCTGCGCCGTGTACGCCAACAAAATTATCAACGCCCAAGAAATTATCATCTTCACTGCGAGAATCCTCCCGAATTATTTTGCGGATAATTTTGCTCAGGTTGCGGAACTTGTGCTTGCTGTTGAATTTGCTGTGCCTGTTGAAGTTGTTGCTGTTGCGCTTGCTGAACTTGTTGCTGAGCTTGTTGCTGAACTTGTTGAGCCTCCAAAAGTTTTTGCGCCGTTTCCTGCGGATTAGATTCAGTGCCGGGCGTTTGCGGAGGAGGCGGCAAAGGTTCCGGTGGAGCTTCTCTCGACGCAACAATTACTGCAACGTCCTCCAGCTTTTCAAAATTTACTGAAGTCGAAATTATTCCATGTTTCAGAAGTCCGCCTTCGTCGTTGTGAATTTCGGCAATTTTTCCGACAACAATTCCTTTTGGATAAATTCCTCCGAAACCTGAAGTGACAACCATATCTTCAACTTGAACGTCGGCATTTTTTGGAATGTTCACCATTTGCGGCTGATTTGGATTATTTATATCGCCTTCGACAATTCCGGCAACTCTGGACTCGGGACGCTGAATCAAAGCTCCGACCGAAGAACGCGGATCTAAAATCAGTTGAACTTTTGAAGTATTTAGTCCTGCCTCCATGACGTGACCGACTAAACCCAATTCCGTGACGACAACCATATTATCAGCTACGCCGTCCAAAGTTCCGCGATTTATGACAACGACGCTCGACCAAGTCGCCGCCTCGCGTCCAATTATGCTCGCGGCAACCAAGTCAAATTGCGTGGCAACTTGTTTGTAACCTAAAAGCGCACGCAGTCTTTGATTTTCTGCAGAAAGTTCAGACGCAGCTAAATTTTGCGCTCGCAACAAGACAACTTCCTCGCGCAGCTGATGATTCTGATCGTAAAGGTGGCGAATTTCTGAAACTGTATCAATCACAAAATTAACTTGATCTCCCACCCAAGAAAATAAATTCTGAACCGGCGAAACAATAGCCAGCGCAGTTTTATTCGCAGGCGAGGTATTTATTCTCCCCTTCGCCGCGAAAAAAATTGAGCAGAAGATCGCGAAGAAAATAAAAACCAGTGCGGCAATTTTTTTGCCGGATTTATTTTTTTTGCGAATTGTGTCACTCATTGTTTTAATTTTTTGGAAGTTATTACCACACGCTTAAGCAAGTTCAAATTTTCCAAAACTCTGCCTGTGCCTTCGCCGACGCAACTCAATGGATCGTCCGAAACTAAAACAGGCATTCCGGTTTCTTTCGAGATAAGTTTATCAAAATTTGCAAGAAGTGCACCGCCGCCTGTCATCATAATTCCATGATCCATAACGTCGGCGGCAAGTTCCGGTGGAGTTCTTTCAAGAGTACTTTTCACAGCGTCCACAATTTTATAAATTGGTTCGCTGAGAGCCTCGCGAATTTCACTTGCTTTGACTGTCAAAGTTTTCGGCAAGCCGCTGACTAAATCTCTGCCGCGAATGTCCATCGCTTTATCAGCCTGAGAAGTCACAACAGCCGTACCGATTTTAATTTTAATTTCTTCAGCCGTGCGCTCACCAATCATTAAATTGTAAAGTCTTTTGACGTAAGCAATTATCGAGGAATCAAATTCATCGCCGCCAATTCTGATCGAACGACTTGTAACAATTCCGCCGAGAGAAATGACTGCAATTTCTGTCGTGCCGCCGCCAATATCGACGACCATATTTCCGGTAGCTTCCTCGACAGGAAGTCCTGCGCCGATTGCAGCCGCCATTGGTTCCTCAATCAAATAAGCCTCTCGCGCTCCGGCTTGTTGAGCCGCATCGATAACCGCACGTTTTTCAACTTCCGTGACACCGGAAGGAACGCCGACGACAACTCTTGGGCGCACGAAAGATTTTGTGTTCATTGCTTTGCGAATAAAATATTTCAACATTGCCTGCGTCACATCGAAGTCAGCAATAACGCCGTCCTTCATGGGACGAATTGCAACTATATTTCCCGGAGTGCGACCGATCATTTGCTTTGCCTCGTCGCCGACTGCAAGAACATCTCCGGAATCACTTTTTATGGCAACGACTGATGGCTCGCGCAAAACAATTCCGCGACCTTTGACATGAACAAGTGTATTAGCTGTGCCAAGATCAATTCCCATGTCTCGCGAACCGCCAAACAATCCAAACATCTACAAAATTACTCCCTTCATGATGTTGACAAAAATTTTTCGCTGTCAACTTTCTGTCCGCCTTGCGGCGAAAAACATTTTACCATATTTATTTCAGTTTGCAATATTTAATTTAAATGCCTGTGGTGTTCGCATAACTTTCATGGCGTGGGGATTCAATCTCCGAAAAATATTATTGCATTGATTTTGCAAAAATTTTTACCGAAGTGATTTTATAATTTCGAGTTAGGAATTTGTTCGGATTGCTCAATGAAAATTATTCGGCAAAAAAGTTTTTTCCTTGCAAAAGTTACGGCAGATTTTTATAATATTCAGGAAAATAAAAATTGAAACTAAGGAGCGATTTGAAAATGGGATTGATTAAAGCGGCGTTAAGTGCGGCAGGAAGTGTTCTCGGAGATCAGTGGAAAGAATATTTTTATTGCGACAGTTTGTCGCCGGACATTTTGGTTGCGAAGGGACAGAAAAAAACTCGCAGCCTGAGTTCCAATACTTCAACCGACAATATCATTACCAACGGCTCAGTCATCGCCGTCAATAACGGACAGTGCATGATTATCGTGGACGACGGAAAAGTTGTCGAATTGTGCGCGGAGCCGGGGCAATACACTTACGACAAAGGAACTGCGCCTTCACTTTTTGACGGCGGAAGTTTGGCGGTGAATATTCAGGAAGTTTTTTTTGAAATTAAAAAGCGTTTTGAGTTCGGTGGAGATACAGGAAAAGATCAGCGCATTTATTTTTTCAACGTCAAAGAAATTACCGGCAACAAATATGGAACGCCCAGCCCGATTCCTTTCCGAGTAGTCGATAATAATATTGGTTTGGACGTGGATATTTCTATAAAATGTTTCGGTTCATACAGTTACAAAATTGTAAATCCTGTTCTGTTCTACACAAATGTTTGCGGCAATGTTCCCGACGTTTACAATCGCTCGGAAATTGATTCGCAACTTAAAACTGAATTGATGACGGCTTTGCAACCTGCCTTCGCAAAAATTTCTGAAATGGGAATCAGATACAGTTCGCTTCCCGCACATACTCAGGAAATTGCCGACGCTTTGAATGAAGTTTTGAGCAAAAAATGGGGAGATTTGCGCGGCTTGCAAGTTGTTTCCTTCGGCGTGTCAAATGTCAGCGCAAGCGAAGAAGACGCGAATATGATTAAAGAAATGCAGCGAAATGGGGCGCTCCGCAATCCTGCGATGGCTGCGGCGCATTTAACGGGCGCACAGGCGAGCGCGATGCAGGCGGCGGCAAATAATTCAGGAGGAGCAGCTGTCGGCTTTATGGGGATGAATATGGCGGCTCAGGCAGGCGGAGCAAATGCGGCAAGTCTTTTCAATGTCGCCCAACAACAACAGCAGGCTTACCAAGCCGGGCAGCAAAATCAAGTTCAAACTTGGAAATGTTCTTCCTGTGGTCACGACGGCAACAAGGGAAATTTCTGTGCGGAGTGCGGAAATCCGAAACCTGCTCCTGTCGGCGAATGGAAATGTGAATGTGGCGCAGTCAACAGCGGAAAATTCTGCTCCGAGTGCGGAAAGCCAAAACCTGCGTCCGATGAATGGACTTGCGAGTGCGGCGCAGTCAACAAAGGAAAATTCTGCGCGGAATGTGGAAAGCCTAAAAAGTAAGAAACTGATTTGAAACTATTCTGTCTGCTAACAAAAATTCTTGACCGTTTCGCCGGCTAATGCTAGAATTGTAAAAAAATTTTGACGATGTTTTTAGGAGGATTAACTGATGAATGACACAGACGGTCGCGGACTCGGCGGACAAGTTTCCAACGGTACGCCGGTTAAGCCTGAAGATAAAAAATTGCGACTTTTAATAACTGACGATTCAAAATTACTTAGAAAAAAACTTCGCGAAGAATTGGAAGGTCTTGGTTGCGAAGTCATTGAAGCGTCGAACGGCAAGGAAGCGATTATGCGTGACTTGGAACAGGAGCCGGACGGCGTGATTTTGGATATCGTCATGCCTGAGGTCGGCGGGATTGAGGCGTTGCAAGTCATTCGCGAAGTCAGCCCCACAGTTCCAATCGTGATGCTTTCTTCGGCAGGTACTCCGCAAAAATTGATGCAGACTTTGAAAATGGGCGCGATAGATTTTATCCAGAAACCTTACACCAAAGAACAAATTGCGCGGGCAGTTGCCGCCATTCGCAAGGCGAGAGAAAAAAATTTGAAGAAAGCTGCAAGGGCAGCGGAAAAAGTTTCAGAGATTGGCGAGGGTGGGAGTTCACACAATGAAGAGCCATGACTTCGGGCAATTCCTTTTTAACTCCGCAACTTTTAATGAAGATAAAATTGTCGAACTCATAACTGCGGCAAAAAATTCTGTTCCGACTTTAACGACGCAGTCGCTTTTCTTGCGCTTGATTTCTTTTCCTGAACTTGCAGACAAAAAAAATACCGAAGACTTTTTGGGAAATTTTTTGTCGCCGCATCAGTTGGAAAGAATTTCCATGTTGGAAAAAGATAATTCGCTGAAACTTGTCCAAGCGTTGATTGATACTTCGACAGTGGATCTTGAAGGTTTAGAAAAAATTTTGCAACACTATTACAGAGTGGAAATTCCGCCTGTCGAAAGTGCGTTTGCGTCGTTTTATGATTCGGTTCAACTTGCCAACAGGTTGGACTATCCTCTTGCGCTTGGCGTTGCGGAAGGTTTGCATGAATTTTTGTCCGAAACTTTGAATACCTCAGTAATTTTTGTGCCGTCGCCTGACTTGGGCAAAGGAGAAAAATTTGGCGCAAGCGTAAAAATTACCGGGGCGATGCCTGTCGTCGTCGCGGTTATGGCAGATCAAAAAGTTTTTCACAAAATGGCGAACATTTACGACGACTTTGTCAGCGACGACCTTGAGGAAGATTTCGACGCGATGAGCGAAATGCTGAATGTTTTTACAGGAAATTTTACAGTCCAATTTGCCGCCGCCGTCGGAGTAGAAGAAGAACCCGAGCCGCCGCGTTTTGGTCGCGTCGCTGAAAATATTTCGGCGTTGAGGGTTCTCACAAATTTTGGAACTTTTTATCTTTACATTGAGAAGAAAGAAATTTTTTCGGTGTTTGAATGAATTTTACAAAGGAGTGTTTATCTTGGAAGCAAAACTGAAAAACTGTTCAAACTGTGGTAAAATTTTTATGTCGTACGGCGAGAAAATTTGTCCCAACTGCGTTGAAGAACAAAAAAATTTGGAAATGATAGTTGTCGAATATGTTCGCGATCATCCGAAATGCAAAATTCATGAAATTCTTGAGGAAACCGGCGCGCCCGAGTCTTTGATTCGCCGCTTGATCGAGGAAGGAAGATTTGAACAGGTTGGCGTTAATCTGAGTTATCCTTGCAAAAAATGCGGCAAGCCGATTATCGCGGGACAATACTGCGACGAATGTTTGACCGAAATGCAGGAGAATTTGCAAAGCGTTCAGCAAGGAATTTCAAAAACAGCTGAGGCAGAGGCGGCTGCCAATCGTGGACACGGAATGTATTCCAAAGACCTCAAAGAAGCCGCAAAAAAATAATTTGTCTTTCCATCTTCGGAATAAGTGTGGAGCACTTTTCCATTGTTGGCGATTATTTTTTCTTTTATCGAATTTAAAATCTTTTTTCCGTCAATCATTGACAAAACTCTGCCGAAAACATTTTTTGGCAGAAATTTTTTTTGACAAATATGTCGGCTTTGCGCTTACCTAATTTATTTTTTTAACAATTCAGGAAAAAATAATTTCTACTGCCAAAAAAGCCAACGCACCCATTATCGCCGTCAAGGGAATGGTCATAAGCCACGCTTTAAGCATTTCTTGCGCTACGCCCCAATGAACTGCGTTTACTCTTTTCGCCGTGCCTACGCCCATTATTGAGCCGCTGACAACGTGCGTGGTCGATACAGGCAAATGCAAAAGTGTCGCGCCGAAAACTACGACCGAGGAATTTAAATCTGCCGCAAAGCCGCTGAGAGGATCAAGTTTGAAAATCTTTCCGCCAATGGTTTTTATAATTCTCCAGCCGCCTGTCGCCGTTCCCACTGCCATCGCCGACGCACACAAAATTTTTACAAACAGAGGCACTTCAAATTCAGAAATAAATCCTCCGCTAAAAAGTGCCAACGTAATAATTCCCATAGATTTTTGCGCATCGTTTGAGCCGTGAGAAAAAGCCATCGTCGCCGCAGATAAAATTTGCAGTCGGCGAAAATTTTGATTCACTGCGTGAGGACTGAAACTTCCAAACAGCCGAAATAAAATATTCATTATCACGATTCCAAAAAAAATCGCGATGACAGGCGACAAAATCAGCGCGACAATAATTTTTCCAATTCCCCACCAGTTCAATCCCGAGTTGCCGACAGAAATTAAAACTGCGCCGATAAGTCCTCCGACAAGCGCATGAGATGAACTTGAAGGTATGCCGAACCACCAAGTTAATAAATTCCAGACAATCGCTCCGAAAAGTGCGGCGATAATAATTTTTTCGTCGACAATTTTTGCTGAACTTACAATGTCGCCGCCGATGGTTTTTGCAACGCCTGTTGAAATCATCGCGCCAAGAAAATTTAATCCCGCCGCCATAATTATTGCGTGCACCGGATAAAGTGCTCGCGTCGAAACTGAAGTTGCAATCGCGTTCGCTGTGTCGTGAAAGCCGTTGATGAAGTCAAAGACCAACGCCAAAATTATTACCGTGAAAATTAAATATTGCAGATCAACTATTTTCGTTCAGCCTTTCAGAATTTTCGGCAGAAAAAATTTCCGATTCAGAATTTTTTTCTTGCTTAACCTTTCTTGGATTAAATTTATTCATCGCGTAATCAATTCCATTTTGAAAAATACTTTTCACGGCGGGAACAAGTTCATCAATCGCGACAGAAATTTTTTCAGCGTCCTCTGAATTGAAAGGACTGAGGACGTGATTATTGACTGACCAATTTTGTGGCGGGCGACCGATACCGATTCTGACACGCGAAAAATTTTTTTCTCCGCCGAGATGTTGAATTATTGATTCAATTCCGTGATGACCTCCGCCGCTGCCCTTCGGACGAAGTCGAATCATTCCGACAGGCAAATCCATATCGTCGTGAGCGACAATTAAATTTTCTGTCGGAAGTTTGTAAAAATCTGTAAGCACTCCGACTGCCTCGCCGCTCAAGTTCATAAAAGTTTGCGGCTTGACCAAAAAAATTTTTTCGCCGTCAAAAAAAGTTTCCGCAACCAGCGCATTAAATTTTTCTCGCCAACTTTCTGCGCCAAGTTCGAAAAAAAGTTTGTCAGCCAACATAAAACCGACATTATGTTTTGTTTTTGAATATTCCTCGCCCGGATTTCCCAGCCCGACAAAAATTTTCATTCCGCTACCTCACACAGGATCTCCGATAAAAATTAACCAGCCGATGACAATAATTCCCAGAACAATTCTGTACCAGCCAAAGATCGTGAAATCATTTTTCTTAATGTATCTCAGCAAAAAAGTTATCGACAAAATTGAAACGATGAACGCCGTCACCATCCCAAGAATCAAAATTATCAGCTCGGCAGAATTAAAATTAAATCCAAACTTGACCAATTTCAAAAAACTTGCGCCGAACATTACAGGTATCGCGAGGAAGAAAGTAAATTCCGCTGCGACTACTCGACTTGTTCCGAAAAGTATTCCCCCGATAATTGTCGAACCGCTCCGCGAGGTTCCCGGCACAAGCGACAAAACTTGAAACAGTCCGATAATCAGTGCGGTTTTATAATCAAGCCTTTCCAGAGAATTTATTTTTGGAATCCTGTAGCGATTAAAATTTTCCACAACGATAAAAACTATTCCGTAAAAAATCAGCGCACCCGCCACAACTTTTGCCGTCATAAAATTTTCTTCCATGTAGTCGTTGAAAAGCAAACCGATCACCGCCGCCGGAATACAGGCGATAATAACTTTGTACCAAAGCTGAAAAGTTTGCTGTCTCTGCAATTTAGTTTTGAAATCTGAAAAAGGATTGAGTCTTTCAAAATTCATCGCGACGACAGCTAAAATTGCGCCGAGTTGGATCACGACTAAAAACATATCCATAAAATTTTTGCTCACGTCGAGTTTAATAAATTCATCGACTAAAATCATATGTCCTGTGCTTGAAATTGGCAGCCACTCGGTCAAGCCCTCGACAACGCCCAAAATTATCGTTTTCAAAATGTCAGCAAAAGTTAAGTCCATAATCTTTCCCCCAATCCTATAATTTTTATTTTCTTCTTGATTCTTCCAACGGCGCAATTCTCCTGCAAAAAAATCATCAATTAACCATGCGACATTTTTGCTGAAACTTGGGGAAAAATTTTTTACATTTTGCGGACATTTTTTTTCTGTGAAGAATATTTCAAAAGCGACGGGCGAAATTTTCTGCCTTGTGTTATAATTTTTTTCGTGACAGTAGAAAAATTTTTTTATTGGAGGAATTTCAAAATGCCGAATGAAAAAAAAGTTGCTTTTATAACCTGCGTGAACAGCGATTATTGGTATGACGAATGTCTTTTGTATTTGAAAAGTTTAAAAATTCCTGAAGGCATGACGGCTGAAATTATTCCGATTCGCGGAGCAAAGTCCATGACTTCCGGTTACAACGAGGCAATGAAAAAATCTGACGCGAAGTACAAAATTTATTTGCATCAAGATACTTTTATCGTGAATAAAAATATTGTCGCCGACTTGGTAAAAATTTTTTCTGACGAAAGTATCGGCGTTGTGGGAATGATTGGTTGCGTTTGTCTGCCGAAGTCCGGAGTTTGGTGGGACGGAATGAGAACTTACGGCAGAGTTTTGCATGCCTGCGAACCTGAAAGCGTCGTCGATTCTGAATGTATGGAGCCGGAAGGAGACTGGCAGGAAGTCGAGGCGGTTGACGGACTTTTTTTGGCAACGCAGTATGATTTATTTTGGCGCGAAGATTTATTTGACGGCTGGCATTTGTATGACACTTCGCTTTGCAAAGAAAATCAGCGCGTCGGCAGAAAAGTTGTCGTGCCGAATCAAACGGAAGATTTTTGGTGCATCCATTGTCCGAAAGAAAAATCTTTAGACCCGGCGTATCGCAAATACCAAAAAATTTTTCTGCGCGAATACGGCGACGAATTGCATCCTGAAGTTTGAAATAATTAGGAGTTAGTAGTTAGTAATGAGGAATTTTTTATGAAGTTGCCGCAGTGCGAAATTTTTTTCACGCCGAAAACTTTTTCTGAAGAAATTTTAATTGCGTCGGGAGGAAGGAAACCGAGCGAAAAATTTTTTTCGGAAGTCGCGCAGAACAGAAAAATTTTAGCTGTCGATAAAGGAATTGAAATTTGTCATGCAACAAAAATTTTGCCTGAAATTTTAATCGGCGATTTCGACAGCGCGGAAAAAAATTCTTTCGATTGGGCGATTGAAAATAAAATTCCTGTCGAACGTCACCCTGTCGACAAAGATTTTACCGACCTGCAACTTGCTCTGAACTTCGCCGAAAAAAATTATAAAAAAAATTCCGCCGTCATTGTCGGGACTTTCGGCGGCAGGTTTGACCATCTTTTCAGCGCGATTTTTTCCTGCGCCAATTCAGATTTGAAAATTTTTATGGCAGACGACAGGGAAATTATTTTTTTCCTGAAAGGCGAAGAAACTGCGGAAGTAAATTTTTTCCACAAGCCGCTTGCAATTTCTCTCCTACCTGTTTCAGAAATTTGCGAAGGCGTGACGATTGACAATGTTCGCTGGAAACTTTCCGATGCAAAACTTTTTCAAAAAATTCCCAACGCCGTCAGCAATCGACTTGAAGGCGAAAAAATAAAAATAAGCGTCCGCAAAGGAACGCTTGCAATTTATTTTGCTTTTTCGGAGTGAAAAAAATTTTTTTATTTTATGACTAAATTGACCAACTTGTTCGGCACGGCGATAATTTTGAAAATATTTTTTCCTGCAACGAGTTCTTGAACTTTCGGCAAGGTCGGCACAATTTTTTCAAGTTCAGCCTTCGACAAATTATTTGCAACTTTTATGTGTTCGCGAACTTTGCCGTTAATCTGGACGACAATTTCAACTTCGTCCTCGACAATCGCTGAGTCGTCGAAAGTCACCCAACTTTGTTTGTGAACGTCGCCGGCAAAAAATTTGCTCCAAAGTTCAGCAGAAATGTGCGGCACGAAAGGCGCGAGCATAATCAACAAATCTTTTGCAAATTCCCTCGCCAAGTCGGAATTTATTTTCTTGTCTTGGAAGTTGTGCGCGGCGTTTACCAGTTCCATTAAAGAACTAATCGCAGTGTTAAAAGCAAATCTGTCGCGCAGATCTTCAGTGACTTTTTTAATAGTTTTGTGGAGCGTCCGGCGCAAAGAAATTTCTTCATCAGTCAAAGTCTCGACGCTGTAATTTTCCTTGCCGGACTTAATTGCATCTTCAAAAATTTCCAAAATCCTCCAGACGCGATTTAAAAATCTGTAGGAACCTTGAACGCCTTGATCGCTCCAATCTAAATCTCTCTCAACAGGTGCGGCGAACAAAATAAAAAGTCTCGCCGTGTCCGCTCCATACTTCGCAATAATTTCTTCAGGCGAAACGACATTGCCGAGAGACTTGGACATTTTCGCGCCGTCCTTGATAACCATTCCCTGCGTCAACAAATTTGTGAAAGGTTCGTCATAGTCTAAAAGTTCAGCGTCGCGCAAAACTTTCGTGAAAAATCTGGAGTAAAGCAAATGCAAAATCGCGTGTTCAATTCCGCCAATGTACTGATCAACCGGAGACCAATAATTTACTTTGTCGCGGTCGAAAGGTTTTTTGTTATTGTGCGGATCTGTGTAGCGCATATAATACCAACTCGAACAGATGAAAGTATCCATTGTGTCAGTTTCGCGGTGAGCATGACCGCCGCATTTCGGACAAGTGCAGTCATTAAATTTTTTTGAAGTCGAAAGCGGACTAAGTGCGCCTTGTTTAAATTCCACGTCGTCAGGAAGTTCAACAGGCAAATCTTTTTCAGGCACTAAAACTTCCCCGCACTTGTCGCAATAAATTACAGGAATCGGTGCGCCCCAGTACCTTTGTCGAGAAATCAGCCAGTCACGAAGTCTGTAATTAACTTTGCGCTTGCCGAAACCTTGCGCCTCTGCCTCGTCCATAATCGCTTTAAAACCTTCGTGAAATTCCATTCCTGTAAACTTTCCTGAATTTACCAAAACGCCTTCTTTTTCGACGTAAGCCGCATCCATTTCCTCAAGTTTTAAAATTTTATCTTTCGGCTGCAAAGTTATAATAATTTCAATTCCATATTTTTTGGCAAACATCCAGTCGCGTTGGTCTTCGGAAGGAACGCCCATAACCGCGCCTGTGCCGTACTCAAAGACAACATAATTTGTAATCCAAATCTGAACTTTATTTCCGTTAAAAGGATTCACGCAATAAAATCCTGTAAAAATTCCTTCCTTCTCGGACTCGGAAGAAGTGCGCTCAATGTCGGATTGATTTTTAACTTTTTCGCAGAATTTTTTTATTTCTTCAGCCTTTGGACTTTGCGAAATAATTTTTTCAACAAGTTTATGTTCAGGAGCAAGTGCAAGAAAAGTTATTCCGAAAGAAGTATCCGGTCGAGTGGTATAGACAGAAATTTTTTCTCCAAGTTCAGGACAATCTAAAGTCAGTTCCAAACCTTCACTGCGACCGATCCAATTTTCCTGCATAACTTTTACTCGACCGGGCCAGCCTTCAAGTTTTTCTAAATCTTTTAAAAGTTCATCGGCATAATCTGTAATTTTGAAAAACCACTGCGCGAGATTTTTTTTGTGAACTTCAGAATCGCAACGCCAACATTTTCCATCGATAACTTGCTCATTCGCCAAAACTGTTCCGCACTTGTCGCACCAGTTGACAGCGGCTTCTTTTTTGTAAGCAAGTCCGCGCTTGTAAAAAAGTTCAAAAAGCCACTGCGTCCATTTGTAATAATCTGCGCGGCAAGTTTCAACTTCTCTGTCCCAGTCGTAAGCAAGACCCATCGCCTTTTGCTGACCAATCATATTTTTGATATTTGCAAAAGTCCAGTCGCCCGGTTTTACTCCGTGAGCAATCGCTGCATTTTCTGCAGGCATACCGAAGGCATCAAAGCCCATCGGATGCAAAACATTAAAACCTGCCATCGAACGATAGCGAGCAACAACGTCACCGATAGAATAATTTCTGACGTGTCCCATGTGCAAATTTCCGGAAGGATAGGGAAACATTTCCAGCGCATAATATTTCGGACGCGAATTATCAATTTCAGTTTTGTAATAGTCGGGTGCGTCCCAAACTTTTTGCCATTTCTTTTCAATTTCCTGAGGATTATATTTTTCCAAAAAAAATTACCTGCCTTTCAAAATAGATGTCAGTCGCCGGGTCGGCGGTTGTCGGAAATTTTACTAACCACCAATCACCAATCACCAACTACTAACAGCTAATATATTAACAGTTGAAGTCAAAAGTGTCAAAAAAAGTATACCGGCGCAAAAGCAAAAAAAAATGCTCAACCTTCGAGCAATTAAAAAAAGTTACTGCCAAATCTTGATGGCTGTTTTTTTAGTTTAACTTTGTCGAGAATTTTCGACGTGTGCAAGGCAGAAATTTAATTTTTCTAATCGTTACACAAAAAAATTTTCCTCGCCAATCTTTTGTTTATTTTCAAAAATTGCTCCGAAAATTGAATAAAAATCTTGCAAAAAATTTTTATTGTTTCTTGCTCAAAATATCGCTCATTGCAAAATCAGCCTGAGCCTTTTCTTCGTCGCCGAATGCTTGATAAAAAAGTCCGCGATTGGCGTAAGCGTCTGCGTAAGTAGAATCAACTTCGACAGCTTTATTAAAATCGCGCAGAGCCTGTTCAAAATTTTGCATTTCAACGTAAACTTTTCCACGCTCCGTCCACGCCGCCGCATTCAAAGAATAAAGTTTAACGGCTTGGTCGAAAGATTCCAACGCTTTAGTTAAATTTCCTTCCGCGAAAAAATTTTTTCCTTCCTGAACTTTCTGATTTGAAATTGTAATTTTGTCTTGAATGGAAAGTTTTTCATTTTCGTCAGGCTTAGGAGTTTGCTTGGAATTTTTTTCAGCCGCCGCCTGTTTCTCATCTTCTGAAGATTTATTTTTTTCCTTCGACTTGTCGGAATTATTTTCGGCTTGAGAATTTTCTGAGGCTTTCATTTGTTTCGCCTTTTTGATGTCCTCATCTTCGTCCTGATTTTCTTCTGATGCCGAACTTGAACTTGAGCCGCCTAAAAAGCTCGCGCCGGAAAATTCTGCCTCGCCGCCGCCGCGAAAATATTCCACGCCTTTTTGAGCCAGAAAACAGACAAGCACAACTCCGATTATTCCGATAATGACTGCCGTCCAACCGCTTAAAAAATCTTCCTTGCCATTTTTCTTCGCCAAAGTTTTTCACCTCGCAAAATTTTTTTCTGCAACAAATTAAAAATTTCCTGCCGTCAACATTTCCACAAAAAAATTTTTGAAATAAAATTTTTACTGAACATTTGTCTTGTCGATAATTTGCGGCGTGCAGAGGTAAGCGGGGACAGTTATCACGCCATTATTGTAAGTTGTAACGTCGTTGATGTCGGGCTGAGTTCCTTCGACGACGGCTTTGATCATTCGCACACATTTTGCCGTCAAGGTGTCGGGATCTTTGCTGATGGTAAAAGTTTGCGTGCCGGATTTGATTCGCTCGAAAGCGGCGGGATCTCCGTCCAATCCGGAAATTAAAACATTCGGCTTTCCTGCCTTCTGAAGTTCGTCAATAATTACTCCGGCAATATCGTCGTTCGGACTCAAAACTGCATGCAAAGTTTCCTCGCCGTAAAAGTCTGCCAAAATTTTTTGGATTCTCGGTCGAGCATTTGAAGAATTCCAATCGGCGACGGCGCAGGAATCAAAATCTTTTTGTCCACTGCGACAAATAAGTTGTCCGCTCTGAAAGTAGGGTTCAAGAATTTGCATCGTCTGCCTGAAAAAAATATGTGCGTTGTTATCCGATGGTCCGCCGGCAAAAAGTTCAATATTATAAGGACCTCCGCCATTTTTCAAATTCAGCGCAGATTCAAAATAAAGTCCCATTCCTTCGCCTATCGCGTCGTTGTCAAAACTTGCATAATAACTGACTGCATCTGTGTTCAAAATAATTCTGTCGAAGGCAATCACAGGAATTGAAAAATCTTTCGCTTGAGTCAAAACTTCGGCGAAGGCTGCGGAATCAATCGCGCCGATAACAATGCAACTCGGTTTGCTTTCAATGACTTCGGTAACTTGTTGTTTCTGCTCCTCCGTGTCGCCGGCGAATTGAATATTGACTGAAAAATTTTCCTCCTCCAACATTTTTTTCAAGGAATCTCCATTTCTCTGCCAACTCGGCGTAGTGTTTGGAAAACAAATTGCAACAGACCTCTGACTTGTGGAAGTTGAACTGTCGCCGCAACCGATTAACGCCGCACAAAAAATAAAAATCATCGCCACGAAAAAAAATTTTGTCCGTTTCATGAAATCACCTCCGATAAAAAATTTTTTTCTTCGACAACGACAAAAATTCTGCAACAGATTTAAATTTCCTTCAGTCAGCAATTTAATATTTCTGTAAGATCAATAAAATTTTCTGTTCAAAATCCAAACTCAAACGTAGGCAGAAATTAAAATATCTTTGCCAAGTTTTTCCGTCGTCAAGTTTTTCAGTTCGACGGCATTTTTTAATTCCGAAAATCCCGCGCCTTCGACAGGAGTTTTTGAATTTTTTCCGCCAATAATTTTTGGAGCGACGAAGGCAAAAATTTTATCGACAAGTCCAAGTTCCAAAAGCGAAAAATGCAAAGTTCCTCCACCTTCGACCAAAATGGAAGTTATTTCGCGCTCCGCAAGTTTTTCCAACAAAATTTTTAAATCGACTTTATCGCCGCCGCCCGCAAAAATAATTTCAACTCCGCAACTTTTCAGCGCGGAAATTTTTTCTTTCGGCGCATTTTCAGTCACGGCAAAAATTGTTTCAGCTTTTTTGTCGCAAACAACATTGAAGTCGAGTGGAGTTTTTGCCAAACTGTCAACAATAATTCGCGCAGGATTTTTTCCGAAAAAGTTTTCAAGCCGCGTCGTCAAATTCGGATTGTCAGCCAAAACAGTTCCGCTCCCAACCATAATCGCGTCCGAAATATCTCGCAGGCGATGAGAAAATTTTCTCGACTCCTCGCAAGAAATCCATTTCGATTCGCCCGTGACTGTGGAAATTTTTCCATCCAAAGAACAGGCAAATTTCGCCGTCACGAACGGAATTTTTTTTGTAATCCACTTCAAGAAAACTTCATTTAAAATTTTCGCTTCTTTTTCCAAAATTCCAACTTCGACTTCAATTCCCGCAGATTTTAAAATTTCAATTCCGCGCCCGGCAACTTTTGGATTTGGATCTTTCATTGCCACGACAACTTTTGAAATTCCCGCCTCAACAATTTTATTCGCGCAGGGCGGAGTTCTTCCGAAATGCGAACACGGTTCCAAAGTTACATAAAGCGTCGAGCCTTTTGCAAGTTCCCCCGCCATATTCAAAGCGTGAACTTCTGCGTGAGGAGTTCCGGCTTGTCTGTGCCAACCTTCCGCAATAATTTTTCCTTCGCGAACGACGACGGCTCCAACCATTGGATTCGGCGAAGTTCTTCCTTCGGCATTTTTTGCAATTCTCAAAGCCTCGCGCATAAAAATTTCATCGGTCAAATTTTTTTCCTCCAGTCAAAAAATTATTTTACAATTTTATCTTGGTTATGTTATTCTGTCACTGAAAAAATTTTTTCTTGAGGAGTGTTTTGAAAATGAAGTTGGGAATTTTGGGAACCGGAATGATTGTTCAAGATTTTTTGACTGCGGTCGATAAATTGAAAATTGATTACTTGGCAATTCTCGGCACTGAACGCTCACAAAAGCATACTGAGGAACTTGCGGAAAAATATAAGCTCGACAAAGTTTATTTCGATTACGCCGAACTTCTTCAGGACAAAAATATTGACACAGTTTATGTCGCTCTGCCAAATTTTTTGCACCATCAATTTGCAAAACAAGCGTTGGAGGCAGACAAAAATGTTATCGTCGAAAAGCCGGGCGTAACCACTCTTGCAGAATTTAACGACTTGAAAAAGTTAGTCGAGGAGCGCGACAAAATTTTAATCGAAGCGACAACGACCCATTACCTCCCGGCTTTTGCAGGAATTAAATCTGACTTGGACAAACTCGGCGACATTAAAATTGTCAGCATGAATTACAGCCAATATTCTCACCGCTACGACGCTTTCAAAGCCGGCGAAGTTCTTCCTGTCTTCGATCCGAAAAAAGCAGGCGGCGCGATCATGGATATAAATTTTTATAATATAAATTTTGTTGTCGGACTTTTTGGGAAACCCGACTCAGTTTTTTACTCCGCAAATATTGAGCGCGGAATTGATACCAGCGGAATTTTGATTTTGGATTACGGAAATTTTAAAGCTGTCTGCGTCGGCGCGAAAGATTGTCAAGCTCCAACAAATTCTTCGATTCAGGGCGACAAAGGAAATATTATCATAAACATTCCCGCGAACAGAATTGAAAGTTATACTCTCACCGATAACGACGGCAACGAGGAATTAAAAATTTTCACGCCGAACAATCACAGAATGATTTATGAATTTGAAAGTTTTATTGAAATGATCGACAATCACAACGTCGAGAAGATGAATGAAATGCTTGCGATTAGCGAAACTGTTGCAAAAATTCTTCAGCAAGCCAGAGATCAAGTCGGGATTGTTTTTCCGAACGACTGAACTAAAAAAAATTTTGGGGGAGGAAATTTTATGAAAAAAATTGTCTGTTTCCACCTTGAAGGCTGTCCATATTGCAAGATGGCAATTAAGGCTTTTAACGAACTTCAGGAAGAAAATTCCACGTGGAAAAATATTCCTGTCGAGTGGGTCGAGGAAGAAACTCAAACGCCTTCCGAGTTGAAAAATTTTGATTACTATTATGTTCCGACAATTTATGTCGGCGACAAAAAAATTTATGAGGCAAATCCTGCCGACGACTTTGACAAAATTAAATCTGAAGTCCGCAAGGCTTTTGAGGCTGCGGCTTAAAAAAATTTCCCGGGAGGAATTGAAATGTCAAGAAAATTAGTTATCGCTCACATTGGCAACGGCAAAAGTACAAATCGTTATCACCTGCCGTTTTCTCTGAATCGTCCCGAAAAAATTAAAATCAAAGCAATTTATCAGCGCACACTTCGCCCGACAGGCTGGGATAAAATTCCCGGCGTAGAGTACACTGACGACTTGGAAAAAATTTTGCGCGACGATGAAATTGATGTTGTCGTTGTGAATACTCCGAGTCAGGGGCACTACTCGATGGCAAAAAAAGTTTTGGAAGCGGGAAAGCACTGCGTTGTTGAAAAACCTTTCTCGACAAGCGTCGCTGATGCGGCGGATCTTTTCAGGCTCGCGAAAGAAAAAAATGTCACCGTCCAATGTTATCAGAACAGAAGATTTGACAGCGATTTTTTGACGGCGCAGAAAGTTATCGAGTCCGGCAAGATTGGAAAAATTTTTGAAGTTTCCATGCACTACGATTATTACCGCGCAGAAATTCCGGAAAGTTCGACAACTTACAATCGCGACAACGCATTTTTGTATACTCACGCTTGTCACACTGTCGATCAAGTTCTTTCCTATTTCGGGAAGCCGAACGAAGTCCGCAGCGATGTTCGCCAACTTCTCGGCAAAGGCAGAATGAATGATTATTTTGATTTAGATTTTTTCTACGACGGCTTGAAAGTTTCTGTTCAGTCGAGTTATTTCCGCGCGAAAATTCGTCCCAGTTTTGAAGTTTACGGAACGCGGGGAACTTTTATAAAAGTTGAACAGGATCGCCAGGAAGCCGACTTGAAAAAATTTTATCTTCCCGCAGGTCACGAAGATTTCGGAATTGATTTGCCTGAAAATTACGGAACAATTTTTTATTACGACAGCGAAGGAAATTATCACGAAGAAAAAGTTAAGTCCGAGCGCGGCGACTACGCAAGATTTTATGACGCACTCTATGAAACAATCACTAACGGCGCACCTCAACTTGTCACGGAAGAACAAACTATGGAGCAAATGAAAATTTTGGAAAACGCAGGAAAAGTTTTGGAATAAAAATTTTTTCGCGAACAAAAAAACTCCCGGCAACTTTGTCGGGAGATTTTTTTGAAATATTAGACAAATTTTTGAGCAAAAAAATTTTTCAGCCGCCAGCGCAAGACCTTGATTCCAAAAACCGAAGCCTACCGCCTACAATGGACTCTCGTTGCTGCATATGCCCTGGCGAGATTGTCAGTACGGGGAAATGTTCGGCGAAACCAAAATCCTGCACTCACGGCTGAACTTTCAATCGCTAAAAAATAAAATGGCGGAGAGTGAGGGATTCGAACCCTCGGTACGGTATCAGCGCACACACGATTTCCAATCGTGCTCCTTCAACCACTCGGACAACTCTCCGTGATACCTAGACAATATACCATTCAAAAAATAACCTGTCAAGAAAATTAATTTTTGAATCACGGGCGTTTCATAAATTTTAGGCAAGAATAACATCAAGCAAAAGTTTG
>CALEPR010000119.1 GCA_937910665.1 uncultured Selenomonadales bacterium | reverse complement strand
TAGGGGCTAGGAACTAGGGGCTAGGAACTAGGGGCTAGGAACTAGGAATTAGGAATTAGGGGCTAGGAATTTAACTCCTCCCTCCTCACTCCTAATTAAACTAACCCCTAACCCCTAAAACCTAACCCCTAAATTCCGGCTGAAAGGAGAAATTAAAAATGGCAGAATATTACAGCGAAGCACAAAACACAGTCCAACGCGACGAACTTTTTGCGGGGACTGATATTCCTGTTCGTTTGGAAAATGTATCAGTTTCAGGAGGAGCGGAATTTAGTCGCGGATGCATTTTGGCGGCAAGCGTGGCAGGGGGAGTTTTCGCGCCTGTTAATTCTTCAGTTGACGCGACAAAAGTTTTGGTTATCGCGTCCGAAGATGTACAAGCTGACAGTCTCGGCGCAGTGACTTCAGTTTACACAAGCGGCAATTTCCACACAGAAAAACTTTCCACAGGTTCAAGCGTCGTGAGCGCGGCAGACTTCAAAGAACCGCTCCGCAAAGTGGACATTATCGAAACTTCACTTCACGAAATTTTCTGATTGACAAAAATTTTCCTGCAGAATAAAATTGCAAAAATAGAGCCTGTTGACGTTGGAGCGTCGACTTCCTCTAAAATTTAAAACTTGCTATTTAGAGAAAAACGCACTCGCAATGCGGCTTTCTCAGTGCCCTATTTCACGAACACTTCAAAGAGTACGGCGGCAACTTCAAGTGCTTGAAGAATGAGTGAAAATTTTTCGTACTTTGTCATACCGTACACCCCCTCTCGAAAGAGGAAGCCGACCATCAACAGGCTTTCTCAATTATAGAAAACACAATCCTTGCCGGTCAAGGATTTTTTTAGTTAGTGATTAGTTGTTAGAAAAAATTCACTCACTACCAATCTAAACAAGAAAGGAGAAATTTTTTTTGTTTAATCCCTTTGCAGTAAAAGAAACTGTGACGCTGATAGACGCAGTCGCACAGTTTAAACCACGAGCGACATATTTGGCAGACACTTTTTTCAGTCAAAAGATGCCTGTTGCGACGACTTCTTATGTCGGCGTTGAATATAAAAAAGGCAAAAGACTCCTCGCGCCCTACATTGTGAAAGGCAGTAAAGGAGTTTCAATAAATCGCGATACCGCAGACGCAAAATTTTATTCCGCGCCGATGATGGGCGGCAAGAGAATTATCACAATTAAAGAACTTGAGATGAGGCAATTCGGAGAAACTCCAATTTTTTCAACGCTCACACCTCAAGACAGAGCAGCGGCGATGCAAGCTCAAGACTTGAAAGACTTAACCGACATTATCTACAATCGCAAAAATAAAATGGCGGCTGATATTCTTTCAACAGGCAAAGTCACAATTCAAGGTTACGCTGACGACGGAGTTGTTGTAATTGAAGATGAAATTGATTTTAACTTTTCCAATACAAAAACTCCCTCAACTTTGTGGAATAATTCAAGCGCGACAATTTACGGAGATTTGAAAGAATGTTGCGATAAAATTGCGGAGGACACGGGAACTTTGCCAACTATGCTTTTGTGCGGCCCGAATGTTGAGGAATATTTAATTGCAAATAAAGAAATTCGTGATTGGCTCCTTGTCTCCAACAATAAAAATTTGACTATGGCAAGTTTTCAACCGCGCTATACTTCCCCGCAAACTCGCTATCTTGGCTACATTCCTGCACTCGGTCTGGAAATTTACAGTTATCTTGAAACTTATTACGACAGTGAATCAGGAACTGTAAAACCTTTTATTCCCGATAAAACCGCGCTTGTTATTAGTCCCGCAATGGGGAGACAACTTTTCGGCGCAATTAGTTTGATGGACAAAACTGCAGGTGTGCAAACTTATTCTGCGGAGCTTGTCCCGAAATATTCTATCAATGAAGACGCAAATACAATGTCGCTTGCGGTTTATTCGCGTTGCTTGCTTGTGCCAAATGATATTTCAAGCTGGTATGTTATTAAAACTTGTGGCTGATTTGCAACTAAAAAAAAATCAGTCCAAAGACTGAAAGTTAATTTTGACTTGCAACAAAGTCGGCGGCGGCTTGTTTATTGCCGTGCTTGACAATCCTTGCGAAGTCGAGAATCAATTTCCATTCTGCCTCAGTGGCTTTGAGTGTACAATTTTTTCTGACTTCGCTGCCAACTTGCGGCTTACGTCCTGCGCCTTCGCGCTTACCTCCCCAACCATTCATTTTTAATCACCTGCTTTCCTTGATTGACAAAATGAAGTCGCTGACTCTGACAAAAGACGCACCGACGGCAAAACCTTCAAACCACTGCCAAAAATCTTTAATGCCTGAACCAAAAAGCAAATTCGCAACAAACGCCAACAGGCACACGGCGTAAATAATTAAGCAAATTCTTGAAAACATACTCGCGCTATGGTAGAATCAAAAGCAAGGGCGATTCCCTTCGCCCCACAAAGTTTCAAGATTCAAGGCTTACTTTTTGCGATGTTTGCGCTTTTTCTTGAAACTTTTTTGCTTTTTAGCTTTCGGTAACAGTTTTAACAGTGTAGAATTTTTTTTTAGAAAGGAAGATTTTTTATGTTTGGACAAATTAAATTTGAGGAATTTGAAGGATTAACCAAAATGCCGCAGGAGGCGGCGAGCGCATGGAGCGCATTTGAAGGAGCGGGAATTGTCGGAGCAAGTTACAAACCCATTTTGTATGTCGGGCTGCAGGAAGTCAAAGGAACAAATTACATTTTTATCGCGGAGCAGACTTTGATGACTGCTGACCAAGATAAACACCTTGTCACAGTAAAAATCAATAATTTTGAAGGTGAATATTCTATTGGTATTGATTCTTTCAAAGTTATTTTCTGATTAGGGGCTAGGAACTAGGGGCTAGAATAATTAGGAATTAGGAATGAGGAATTAGGGGCTAGGAACTAGGGGCTAGGAACTAGGGGCTAGGAACTAGGGGCTAGGAACTAGGAATTAGGAATTAGGGGCTAGGAATTTAACTCCTCCCTCCTCACTCCTAATTAAACTAACCCCTAACCCCTAAAACCTAACCCCTATTTTCTGACTGAAAGGGAAAAAAATTTTGGCAAGAATATTTAAAGACTTGCTTGGAATTGATGCGGCAGTGATTATGTCTGTCACTGAATTTGCTGAATATTTGACAGTGGACGGAGTAACTCTGGCGTGTCAATTTGTCCCAAGCACTGAAAAAAAATCAAACGCGAAGTCCGACAACTATGCAGGTCTTCATGGAGACTTTGCAACGCTTTACTTCAAAACAAAAGACTACACCAATAAGCGAAAAAGAATCCCCCGACAAGGGGAATTTGTTTATATTGAGCTGAAAAATTTTAAAAAGCGTTTTGAAGTTGTCTCGGCAGAGGACGAACTCGGAGTTACTTGTTTGACTCTTTCGACTTACAGGCAAAATACCACTCGCGGCAATGTTAAATCAAAAGTACTCGGCTAAAAAGGGAGAAAAATTTTATGAAAAAAGGCGTAGATGTAAGCTATCACAACGGGGAAATAAATTGGACGGCGTTAAAGGCGGCGGGAATTGAATTTGCTATTTGCCGGTCAAGTTATGGCATCTCCAATGCTGATGAAAGTTTTCAGCGCAATGTTGCCGGAGCACATGAGGCCGGTTTAATTTGCGGAGCTTATCATTATTCTTACGCTTTAAGCCCTGCCGCTGCCGCTATTGAAGCTGAATTTTGCAAAACAATTATTGCCAAAAGCGGCGTTTTGCTTGAACTCCCTGTCTGGTTCGATATGGAGGACGCGGACAATTATAAATTACGTCATAATTTCGATTTCAGCAAAAAAAATATCACCGCAATTTGCAAAAAGTTTCTTGAAAAAATTAAACCTTTGAATAGCGGCGTTTATGCGTCATACAGTTGGCTTGAAAAATATATTGATTGGAAAAAATTGGGCTGCCCAATTTGGAACGCACAATGGAGCAAACAAGATTTTTTGCAAGGTATGATGTGGCAGTACACAGACAATCTTGTTATCGGCGGCAAAGTTTTTGACGGAAATATTTTATATAATTAGGAATGAGGAGTGAGGAATGAGGAATTAAATTTTATTCCTAATTCCCCCTTCTTAATTGAAAAAGTGCTGATTAACAAAGTCAATGGCGGCTTGTTTGTCGTCGGACTTTAAAATTTTCGCGAAGGCAAGAATAATTTCCCATTCTTTATCAGTTGCGCGAAGTGAACGCATTTTTTTAACTTCCTCAGCTTGAATCGGACGACCTGCGCCCTGTCTGACTCCGCCTTTAGACATTTTTGCCCACCTCCTGCTTAAAAGCCCACCAAAACACTGCGCCACTGATGAAAGACTTAATATTTGTCCATTGCCAATCACAGGTTAAGTAAAGACCATAAGCGAAAGCGGCAAGAGTGATTTTGCCTGAATGTTTTTTCAGAAATTTTTTCATTGTCAAAACTCCTTTTCTTGTGCTAAAATTTTGCTATCAAGAAAAGAGGCATCGCCTCCTTTCTGACGACCGACCTTGCTTTTAGCGTTTGCGTTTGTGAGACTTGCGACGCTTTTTGCAAGGTTTTTTACTGCCTATGTTGATGTTAATTTTTATGTCAATCGGGAATTTTTGAATTAACATTACAATCATCATCAACACCCATTCAATGTCTGATTTATCGACTTCCATAGGCATCAACTCCTTTCCTTTAGTGTGTGTGAAGTATATCATAGCTCTTTGAATATGTCAAGACGTATTCAAAGAGGTTTTTTATTTTAGGAGAAATTTTTTTGCTGAATATTCAAGTTGTAAATTTAGAACAAGTTGCGGCGGCAATTTCGCATATACCCGGCGCAGTGGAAAAGGCAGTTAAAATTTCTGTCAAAAAAACTTTGCAGGGAGCGAAAAAAGATGCCGTTGCAAAAGTTAAGCAGCGTTACACTTCGCCTATTGGAATTTTTACGCGGAGTTTGCAAATTAAAGCGTCGGCGATGGGCGGCAGTTTAATTTCCAAAGGCGCGAAAAATCCTCTTGAAAAATTTAAAACCGCGCCGAAAGGCAGAATAAATCAGCGCGGAAATTATATAAAAGCTACTGTTGTTCAAGGGCAAGGCGGGATTTTGAAAAAAGCGTTCAGGAAGTCAGGCGGCGAAAGTATTTTTGAAAGAATTGGAGCGTCAAGACTTCCAATTAAAAAATTAAAATCTGTTGCTGCGCCTTCTATGCTCGGTGTTCCTCAAGTTCGTGAACCTGTTATGCGTCAAATTGAAAGTCGTTTCGGCAGTGAATTTATTTCTGCAGTTAGTCAGTTTCTGTAAAAAAAAATCAGCTTTTGTGCTGATTAACAAAGTCGATAGCGGCTTGCTTATCGCCGTACTTCAGGATTTGTTGAAAGGCGCGGAGTAATTCGCACTCTTCATCAGTCAGGCGAAATTGTCTTTGCTTGCGCTCTTGATTGTCAATTTTTGGACGACCTGCGCCTTCGCGTTTACCGCCCCAGCCATTCATTTTTAATCACCTTCCAAAGCGTGAATGCGGTAATTGCCAACGCCGCGCCGGTCAAGATTAACGTTAATTCTTGCATTTGACTTGCGTGAATGATAAAATAACTTACTCGCAGTCGCGGGGGCAGGAGTGTGAATCCTGCCTGTTAAGTTAATGACGGTTATTGTCGCGGTACATCTTGTACATAAGGATTGCAGTCACCAGCTGAATCCCTGCAGTTGCAAGGTTTGCCGCGCTTATTATTATATCCGTCCAGTTACCATCCACACTGTCACCCCCTTTCAATGACTGAAGTATAGCAAATTGACTTGATTTTGTCAACCATATTTCAAGGTATTAGGTGATTTTATGACAGCAATTTACTTGATTAAGGCAGTAGCTGAGGCAGTTCGGGAAGTCGTGAAAGATTTTGAACTGATAGCAGAACTTCAGCCGCCGAAACCTGTCACGGTTTACGAACAATATTTGCCGACAGACAGATTTGAGGACGATACATTTTATCCTCTGGTGATTGTGAGTTGCAGAAATATTGAATTTGATGCGGACACAAAATTTGACGGCGACAGAGTTGCAACAATTTTATTAACTATTGGCGTTTACGGCGGCGACAAAGAGGACGGCTGGCGGGATTTATTTAATTTGGCTGAGAGAATCAGCCAATTTTTATTTTCAACTCCTATTCTTGATAAAAAATTTTTGTTGGACTTTCAGCCGGAATTTGAACCGCTCCCCGAACAACCTGAACCGTTTTATTTTGGAAATATTTTAGTGAAATATAAACTTGGCACACCTAGATTTTGAGGTGATAAGATGAAAATAAAATTGCGCGGCAAAGACAGCGAATTTTTAAATAATTTGCTTGAAGACCGCGAGTTTGATATTTATGTCGGCAAGGATGCGGACGGCAAAGAAGTTTTCACCGGCGATACAGTTGTTGATACGCAAAACGGCGGCGAGTACAAAGTCTATTTGTCGATGGACTTGGATTATTTGCCTTTCTCGTCGAATATCAGCAATTTTAAGTTAGCGAATTAAAAAACAATCAGCTAAATTTCGATAAAGGAGAAATTTTTTATGCAAACAATTTATCTTGGGCCCAATCGCAAAGTTGGCGACATTGATTTAAAACATAATAGAATTTACACCGACAGACCGGAAGAAATTATTGAAGAACTCAAAGAAAAAGGTTTTTCACTTGCAGATAAAATTTTTGTCGCGATAAATGATTTAAACTCGGCGCAAGAAGAACTTGCCAAGCCCGGCACACCAATTTTTGTCGCAGCTCAACAGCTTAGGCGCTAATTTTTTATTAGGAATAAAATTTAATTCCTAACGCCTAAATATTAGAAAGGGGAGAAAATTTAAATGGCTTACTTTCACGGAATAAAAAACACAGAAATTCCAACAAAGTTAGTACCCTCAATCGAATTAGAAAGCGGCTTAGTTTTTGCTGTGGGAACTGCTCCAATTCACCTCGCGACAGAACCTGCAGAAACAAATGCTCCTGTGCTTTGTTATGACCTTTCGGAATACGTTTCTAAATTCGGTTACACAGGGAATTTTGACGCTTACACTTTGGACGAAGTAACAAGCAGTCAATATCAACTTTCCGGAGTGAGTCCGACTGTCTTTGTAAATGTTCTGGACAAGAGCAAACATTATAACGAAGTTTCAAAAGAACTTGGTGGAGTTTCTGAAAATTCTACAATAATTCAGTCTGAAATGTTTCTTGACACTTTGGAAGTAAAAAGTGTTGGAAATTTGACAGATGTCGATTTAACAGAAAATACTGATTACACTGCCGAAACAAACATTAACACTGATTCTGATACTTATTTGACAATCGATTTAGTTGTCGATGCAAATTTGCCTAGCGACGATTTAAAAATTTCCTACGACCTTAACGGCAGCACGACAACTGTAACTAAAAGCGTTACAGATTTGCCTTTCGATTTGCCTGTTGGCGCGTCAAATGTTTCTGTCGCCGCTTTGGTCACTCCTGAAAATATTTTAACTGTCAATGAAGATTTCACTGCGGCTTACAATTCTGATGGAGACGTTGTCTTTACAATTCTGGACGACACAAAAATTTTTAATGACAAAGTTCAGATAAAATATCATGAGTCCGCGCCCGAAAAAGTCACTACGGCAGACATTATCGGCGGCTATGATTTAGTGACAGGAAAGAACACAGGATTAGAAACTATTGAAGACGTTTTCCCGAAATTCAGATTGACAGTTGGAATTATTATCGCGCCGAAATTTTCAACAGACGTGACAGTTGCCGCTGCGATGAAAGCGAAAACTACAGGCATAAATTCAGTTTTCAATGCTATTGCTTGCGTCGATATTCCGACAGACGAAGTTAAAACTTATACTGCGGCGGCTGAATATAAAAATTTAAAAAATCTTGTCGATACTTCTTTGATTGTCTGCTATCCGAAAATTTCTCTCGGTGGAGTGCAATATCATTTATCAACGCAACTTGCAAGTCTGATGAATAAAGTTGACTCCGAAAAAGGCGACGGGATTCCTTATATTTCCCCGTCAAATAAAAATTTGCAAATGGATAGCGCAGTTTTAGCGGACGGCACGGAAGTATTTTTAAGTTTAGACAAGGCAAGTTATTTAAATGGTCAAGGAATTGTTACCGCGCTGAATTTTGCAAACGGCTGGACAGCTTATGGAAACCGCACTTCAATTTATCCTTCCTCCACTGACCCGAAAGAAGCATTTATAAATATTCGCAGAAGTTTTTATTGGTTAAGAAATACATTGACGCTGACATATTTTTCAAAAATTGATAATCCCATGAACAAAAGATTTATTCACAGCGTCCTTGATTCTGTAAATATTTTCTTGAATGGCTTAACGGCTCGCGGAATTTTGAACGGCGGCAGAATTGAATTTATTGAAGGCGAAAACCCGACAACAGATTTGATGGACGGTATTACAAAATTCCACCTCTATTTAAATGTTCCAAGTCCTGCAAGAGTAATTGAATTTACTTTGGAATATGATTCTGATTATCTTGCAAATCTTTTCAGCTAACCTTGACACTAAAACGCATTGCGTATAAAATCAGCGTCGAGGAGGTGAAAGAAAAATGCCGATGACAGGAAAAGAAATGGTAAAATTTTTGCTGAAAAATGGAATGGAAAAGCGACGCGGAGGGAAAGGCGGGCATCAAAAAATGTTCAATCCTGCGACAGGTCAAACTACAGAAGTTCCTGTGCATTCAAAAGAACTTGGTAAAGGAATTGAACGCACGATTTTAAAGCAAATTGGTTTGAAGTGATTCGGCGTTTTTCGAAATTATGGCAAGTCATTATTACCCTACAATCTTTTTTCCTGACGAACCTTCAGGATTTGGCGCGGTAGTTCCCGACATTCAAGGTTGCTTGACGCAGGGAGAAACTTTAACAAAGGCGATGTATTGGGCAGTCGACGCTATTGGGACAATGCTTGACGGCGTGGCAGAGGAAGATTATCCGAAGCCCAGTAAAGTTGAAGACCTTGACTTAAGCGAATATCCCGGCGCGATTGTCAACATTATTGAATTTAATCCTGAGGTTTGGAAGGCGTCATTTAATCCAATTCGCAAGGCACGCGAACAAGCAGGAATAACAATCAAGGAGCTTGCAAACATACTCGGCGCACCTTATAGAACTGTGCAGGATTGGAATAGCGGAGCAAGAAAACCGCCTGCATGGCTTACAAAATTGATTGTTGAAAAAATTGAATCAGTAATTTAAAAAAATTTTTATTCAGCTGAAAAGGCTGATTTTTTTTTAGGAAGTGAAAAATTATGAATGTAAATCTTGTGCGCGGAAGTCTAATTAACTATGAAGTTTACGACGAGACCGAAGGCTCTGAAAGATTATTGGGTACTGCGTCAATTGACCTTCCGGAACTTGAACCGCTCTCGACAGATTTAAAAGGCGCGGGAATTTTAGGAGAAGTTTCGCAAAGTATCATTGGACACTATAGCGCGATGACTGTAACAATTCATTGGCGAACAATCCATACAGACTTAACAGAATTTGCCGCGCCTTTCGGTCACAAACTTACTTTCAGAGGAGCTATTCAAAATTACGACAGCGGACAAAATATTGTAAAAGTTGCTCCTGTAAAAATTACTGTCACCGGTATGCCGAATAAAACTTCTTTAGGAAAATTTGAACCGGGCGAACAAACAGACTCTGAAACAGAACTCGGTATCACTTATTTAAAAATTGAAGTGGACGGTTCCGAACTTGTCGAGCTGGATCAATTCAATTATATTTGCCGAATTAACGGAACTGATTATCTTGCTGATACGCGCGACGCTGTCGGCAGATAAAAAAAGTAGTTAGTGGTTAGAAAAAATCACTAACTACTTACTATTTTTTTACAAACAATTAAATTTATAACTAACTACTAACAACGCTTTTTTTAGTGGTTAGATATCACTAATATCTAATCCTCAAACAAAAAAACAAAAAGGAGTGAAAATCATGGCTCAATTTTCAACCGCAACAACCGCAACGGTAAAAATGAAAGTTGACTTGAACACCGACGGCAAAATTGCTCAATCCGGTGACACTGTCAAAGGCGCAAAAACCCCCTCGCTTGCAGGAATTAAAGCGGCGGCAACTTTAGCAGAAGCTAAAACTGTTTTTAATGCTTTTTATGGGACTATCGGCGGCGCGACTTATGACTCTTTGACCGCCGTTAAGACTATTACTCAGGAGGTGGTTGAATAATGCCGGCAATTACTAACGCAATTTTGAAATTGACAACCTCATTTGCGGACGAAACTACCCGCGAAGTTGAACTCGGACCTTTCGACGCAAGCAGCACGGCTGTCACCAACGCAAAAGCCAACATTGCGACTTTCAACAACAATATTGAAGATTTGCAAGGTTTGTACATTTCTGAAGGAAATGCAACCTGCACAGGTATCACGGCGGCGACTGTGACTATCGAGACCGATGAACCTATTAACTTGAATGATTAAGGAGGCGCAAAGACATGGCACAATTAACAACACTTCAACTGCTGGCTACTGCGCCCGGCGGCACTGATTTTTCAACCACTGTCTCCAATGCTAATCCCAACGCTACCGATGCAGCTCTTGACGCTTTCGCAAAAGCATTGAACAGCTTAACACAAAATACTTATATCGACACTATCAGAATTGATAAAACAAGTCTGAATGATTCGACCGCCGAAGAAGAAGACGACGACGACGATTAAGGACAAGGGGTGATTTTTGAATGGCTGATACAATAAAAAGCTCCAGTGAGCTGAAACTTGTTTGGGGATTTTATGACGACGACGACCGCACTTTGTCTTTGCAAAATCCCAGAGCTGATTTGACTGCAAGCGAAGTTAAAGTTGTCAGTGCTCTTGCCGTCAGCTCACAACCTATTATTGGAGATAAAGCAGGCGCAGCAGTTGTCGGGCTCAAGAGCGCAAACAAAAAAACTAAGATTGTTAAAAAGCTCGACTTGGCTGCAGTTTAATTCCAATGAGGAGTGAGGAATTAGGAATGAGAAATTTTATTACTAACTCCTAACTTCTCACTCCTAATTATTAAAAGTTGTTAGTAGTTAGCTATAAGTTTAATTAGGAACTAGGGGCTAGGAACTAGGGGCTAGGAACTAGGGGCTAGGAACTAGGGGCTAGGAACTAGGAATTAGGAACTAGGGGCTAGGAACTAGGAACTAGGGGCTAGGAACTAGGGGCTAGGAACTAGGGGCTAGGAATTAGGAATGAGGAATGAGGAATGAGGAATGAGGAATGAGGAATTTAATTTTCTTTTCTAACTCCTCTCTCCTCACTCCTAATTAAACTAACCCCTAGAACCTAACCCCTAAATTTATTATATAAGGAGAAAATTCACAGTGGCAAAAAAAATTGACATAACAAATTTGACAGAAAAACTTGACGCACTTCGCGGGCTTGACTTTGAACAGGCAGAGACAGAGGAGCGAGCAGCAGGAAACAGCGCGATTGAAATGTCTTTCAGCAAAAGTTTTCAGGCGCGGCTTGCGTCAAAGGCACTCGGCGAAAACGTCCACGACATTAAAGAACTTCCGCTGAAAGAATATTACAAAATTACAAATGCGGTGTCGCGTTTTTTATTCAGCGATTTGGAAAGCGCGGAAACTGCCTCCGACAACTCCGAACAATCGCAGTAAATTTAAAAGACTTCGCCGACTTGAAATTTTGGATGTCGCGACCTGTTTCTTCCCTCAACGGCTGGATAAAAATTATTAAAGAAGTCGGGAGAAAATAAGAATTAGGGGTTAGGAACTAGGAACTAGGAACTAGGGGTTAAGAATTAGGGGTTAGGAACTAGGAACTAGGGGTTAAGAATTAGGGGTTAGGAACTAGGGGTTAGGAATTAGGGGTTAGGAGCTAGGAATTAGGAATGAGGAATGAGGAATTTTTTCTAACTCCTAACTCCTCACTCCTAATTAAACTAGCTCCTAATTAGAAAAAAACTTGTCGAATGTGTCAGAAACTTTTTCAAAAAAATTTTTGACTTTTTCTTTTCTGCGCTCGGCTTGAAGTTTTTTTTCTTCCTCCGCCTTCGCCGCTTTTGCCATTCTGAATTTTCCAAGTTCACAAGTTGAAAGTTCGGCACACTTTCCACACTCCCAAAATTTTGGGTGGCTTGCATTTCCTTCCCAACAAAATTGGCGCGGCGAAACATTTTTAAAAAAATTGTTCTTCTCTACGTTGCGCCAATTATCATCGGTGTACCAATTTCTGCCGTTAAAATAAAATGATGCGCGGTCTTCCATTGATTCATTTCTTCGCCGAATAATCATTTCATGATATTCTGTATCAATGTCCTTCATAAAAATAACCTCCTTCTCGACTAACGATTTATTATATTTTCCTTGTCTGAAAACTTCCTAAAAATCGAGGTGAAAAAATGTCCAGAGCTTTTTCAGTTGAAATGCAAATAAATGCTGCGCTCAGTGGACAATTTGCCTCAGTAATGCGCGCGGCACAATCGCAAATTCAGCAACTTGGAGCCGAAGCAGTCAGAGCGGCGGCGCGGGCATCGTCACAATCTTATCGCCAACTTGACGACTACACCAGAGGCTTAAAAAAAACGCAGGCGCAAATACAACAATACAGAGACCTTCAAAGGCAAGCAGGTGAAACCGCTCGAAAAAGATTTGCGGCAGAGGCAAAAAATTCACAGCTGAAAAAAGTCTATGAAGAAAATGTAAAACAGCTTGAAGCAATGAACGCGGCTTACGACAGATTTAAACAGGTCCGCCGCGAAAATAAAAACTCAATGTCTGCTGAACAATATCGGCTGATGGGGCAGCAGATGAAGGCAATGCGTGCGGAAATTTCAGCGCAAGAAAACGCCGTCCGCGATTCACATAAGGCATATTTCCAAAGTAATGGCGAAGTCAATAAATTAACAAACCAACTGCAACAGCAAAGGCAAAAGTTGCAGGAAGTTCGCGCGGCACTGTCAGCAGCAGGAGTTTCTTCACGAACTTTGGCGGCAGACGAGGCAAGACTTCAAGCCGAAATACAAAGGACAACAGCCGCGCTTGAAAGGCAGGAGCGAGTAGCCGCCGCTCGCGGCAGAGTCAACGACGCATCGCAAAATGTTTCTTTCGCTTACGGAAATTTTCAAGGCGCAGTTGATACCGCAAAAAATTTAATGTCGCCTTTCACGGGCTCAATTAAAACTGCCGCAAGTTTTGAAGCGGCTATGTCTGAAGTTCAAGCAATTTCAGGAGCAACCGGCAAAGACTTTGAACGCCTTGAAAATCAGGCCCGCGAACTCGGCGCGACAACAAAATTTTCAGCATCTGAAGCCGCCTCCGCAATGAAATATCTTGCAATGGCAGGATGGAAAACAGAACAAGTTATAGGCGGTATGCCCGGTCTTTTGAGTTTGGCGGCGGCAGGCGGAACAGATTTAGCGACAACCGCCGACATAGTTTCCGACGGAATGACGGCGATGGGCTTGACTGCCGGTACACAAATCCCCAACGCCTTCGGCAAAATGGTTGATTCAACGACGCACTTTGCTGATGTAATGGCGGCGGCAAGTTCCAACGCTAATACAAATGTCGCGATGATGGGCGAAACTTTTAAATATGCCGCGCCTGTCGCAGGAAGTTTAGGTTACTCCATTGACGACGTGGCACTTGCTACAGGTTTAATGGCGAACGCAGGAATTAAAGGCTCAATGGCAGGAACTGCGCTCCGCTCAATGTTTACAAGATTAGCAAAGCCAACTAAAGAATCAGAAACCGCGATGAACCGGCTCGGACTTTCGCTAACTGATTCTACAGGCAAGATGAAACCTTTCAAAACTATTATGGACGACATAAGAAAAGGTTTTGAAAAATTAACTCCTGCAGAACAAGCTGAAACTGCCGCAATGTTGGCAGGTCAGGAGGCAATGTCGGGAGCTTTGGCAATCGCGACCGCCTCTGAAGATGATTATAAAAAATTGTCGGACGCTATAAAAAATTCGGACGGCGCGGCTGACCAAATGGCAGCGACAATGAATAATAATCTTGCAGGCGCGATGAAAACTTTAGAATCTGCGTCAGAGTCTGTCCAAATTTCGCTCGGAAAAATTTTCCTGCCTGCAGCAAGAGCGGCGGCAGAGTTCGCCACAAAAATTGCTACTTTCCTTGATTCATTTATACAAAAAAATCCTGCGGCGGCTCAGGCGGCGGGACTTTTGGCGGCGGCAGTCAGCGCGGTTACAGTCGGGCTTGCGGGATTCGGCTTGGCTAGTTCGGCAGTAACTTATTTAAGCGCAAGTTTCGACCTCTTGAAGGCAAAAGTTATTTCAGCGGCGGCAAGTGTCCGCGCTTTTTGGATAGCGCAGACTGCAGGAAGTTCTTCAAGTGCGGCGGTAAATGTTATCAGAAATTTAGGAAGTGCTTTTGCCTCTGCAGGACGCTCGGCAATGGCTTTTGTCTTTTCCCCTGTCGGAGCGGTTTTAACTGCTTTAGCTTTAGCGGGATTGTACTGTTACCAAAATTGGGAAAAAGTCGGCCCAATTTTTTCAAGTTTAGGCAGTGTAATTTCAGGAACTTTAACAGGCGCGGTTCAAACTTTGCAACCTGCTTTTAATAATTTAGTCGAAACAGTTCAAAGGCTCGCCCCTGCGCTCGGCGTAATAGGCGGAGTGGCTTTTGGCGCATTTGCTTTGATTTTAAATTCGGCTGTCAGAGTCGGAGCGGCAATTATTCAAACTTTCTCGGCAGTAATTTCTTTCGTCACGAATTTATTTTCTAATTTCGGAGGAATCATTTCGAGTTTGCTTGCACTTGATTTTTCAGGAGCTTTTGACGGTTTAAAAAATGCTGCAAGTCAAGCTATCGAAGACATAAAAAATATTTTCAGCACTGCCTTTGACGGAATTTTTGATACTGTCAGTCATATTTTCGACCCAATAAAATCAATTTTTGGTGGAGAAATTTCAGCTCCTTCAGGCGGCGGAACTTTCGGCGCGGCGCAAACTCCACAAGCTCAAGCCGCACAAACTTCGCAAACACAAATTGACACCTCTCAAGCACAGGCAGGGCTTGACGCAGTCGGACAGGCGGCAGAGGGCGCAGCTCAAGCACAACAAAATTTCACGCAAGTCGGAGAAGGAGCTGCAGAACTTCAAAACAATCTTTCGCAAGTCGGAGAAGGAGCTGCAGAACTTCAAAACAATCTTTCGCAAGTTGGAGCGGGAGTCACAGATTTTCAAAACAATCTTTCGCAAGTTGGAGCGGGAGTCACAGATTTTCAAAATAATCTTTCGCAAGTCGGAGCGGGAGTCACAGAACTTCAAACAAATTTGCAGGGCGTTCCTCCAGAACTTTTAAATTTGCAAACTAACGCACAGACTTCCGCGACTGAATTAACAAACCTTCAGACAAATTTAACTTCGACTTCCCCGCAAGTTCAACAACTCGGAAATGATTCAACTCAAAGCGCGGGAATGATTCAGCAACTCGGCTCGGCGGCGAGTTCGGCGGCAGGAAGTTTATCGCAAATTGAAGGAGCGGCAGGACAAGTTTCGGCGGCGTTGAGTGCGAAGGCAACAGAAATTTCCAGTATTCATATTTCTGCGCCAACTGTTTCAGCCGCGCCCATCGCACAGAACGCAAGCGGAGGAATTTATAGGAAAGGCGCATTTTTGACGACCTTCGCTGAAAAATCTCCTGAGGCGGCTATTCCCCTCGACAATTCCAACCGCGCAAAAGAACTTTGGGCACAAGCAGGGCAAGCTTTGGGAGTGAGGAGTGAGGAGTTAGGAGTTAGGAATGAAAATTTGTCTCTGCGTTGGTCAACTCCTCCTAATATTTCTGATGCAGAAAATATTTTGCCGGAAACAAATTACTTGCCGGAAACAAATTACTTGCCGGAAACAAATTACTTGCCGAATGTTGACAAAATTTTTAGTGGCGGTGTAAAATTACCGCAGTTACCAAAAGTTGATAGCACTCTTTTCAATGTCTCTCAAAATGATGCTGGTGAAATTGTCGGCGGGGAACTTTTTGAAAAATTAGCTGTCGCCTCCAATCAAAATTCAGAAAATTTTAGCGGTTCTTTCCCGCCGATAAATATCAGCATTACTATCAATGGCAACGCAGACGCAGAAACTATGCGGACGGCAAGTAATGAAATGGCTTTTGATTTACAGAAAAAAATTGAGTCTTGGTTCAGGGACAGAGACCACGAAAAACAACGCAGAAGCTTTTTATAATTAGGAGCTAGGAGTTAGGAGTTAGGAATTAGAAATTTTTTCTAATCAGCTAAATTTCGACCGAAGGGAGAAAATTTCCTTGATAATTGACGGTGTGAAAGTTTTTGCCGACCCTATAACTTTTTCGACGCAGGAACTTGAAAATTATGTTAATTTTGTTCGCACTCGCATTGACGAACCCGAAAATTTGTCACAGATAAAAGTTATTCTTTGCGATGATGGAAAGTGCGACGTTTCCTACAAAGTAAAAAATATTCCCTTTGAACGCATAAGAAGAATAACGGGATACTTAACCGGTGATTTAAAAACCTGGAACGACTCAAAACGCTCCGAAGAATCAGAAAGAGTTAGACACTTATAGGGGTTAGGAGTTAGGAATTAAATTCCTCATTCCTCATTCCTAACTCCTAATTGAAAAAAGGGGGAGAAAGTTTCCTTGCAAAAATATATTACAAAAAGCGGTGACTGTTTCGACAGCATCGCTTTTAATTTTTTCGGCGACAGTCGTTTTGTCGAAGATTTAATCAATGCAAACCGCGACTACCTCACAACTTTTATTTTCTCTGCAGGAATTGAATTAAATATCCCAGACGTTGACAAAACTTCAAAAACAAAGACGCCGCCGTGGAAAAATTATTGGTTAGTTGGTAGTTGTTAGTGGCTAGATTTTTTTTCTAAAAACTAAAAACTAATTCCTCCTTCCTCACTCCTAATTAAACTAATCCCTAATCCCTAGAACCTAACCCCTAAAAAAACGACTGAAAGGAGTTTTTTTCCTTGAGCTTGGCGCGAAGAATCACCACAGAAATTTTTATAAATTCCAAAGACATAACAAAAAATATTTCGCCCTACCTTTTGTCTGTCTCTGTCTCGGACGTTTTGGACGGTGAAACAAATTCTGCGACAATCGAACTTGAAGACCGCGAAAGACTTTGGGTAAATGATTGGTTCCCTCAGCGCGGCGACACAGTTAAAATTTCTTTCACCCGGCAAAATTGGAGCGGCAACAATGAAGTCGAAACTTTTTCGCTTGATAATTTTGAAGTGGACGAAATAGAAAATAAATTTCCTCCGAATACCTGCACAATAAAATTAAATTCAGTCGCGAGCAGTTCAGGTTTAAAAAGTTCCGACTTTAGCAGGAGTTGGGAACAAACAAAACTTTCAAAAATTTGTTCCGACATTGCCGCCGATGCAGGGCTTGAACTTTTTTTTGACAGCGCGAACGACCCCGAAATTTCTCGCGCCGAGCAAAAAAATGAAAGTAATTTAAAATTCCTCCACGAACTCGCCAAAAAGCATGGTTTAATTTTGCGCGTCAGCGAAAAGCAACTGATTCTTTGCGACGAAGAAAAATTAGAATCTGCCGAAAGCGTTAAAACTTTTTCCTACGGCGACACAAAAATAAAATCTTTCAGCGGCAGAGCAACTTTGTCGGAAATTTATTCAAGCGCAGAAGTCGAGTATTCTCACGGAAAGAAGAAAGAAACTTTCAAGGGGAAATTTGAGGACGCGACAAAGCCCGGCGGCAAAACTTTAAAAATTAAGAAAAAAGTTTCTAGCCAAACTGAAGCCGATGACCTCGCAAAAAAATCACTCCGCGACAAAAACAAAAAAGAAATTGAAGTCCGTTTAGAGGTTATAGGTGACTTTTGTTTCTTGTCCGGAAATGTTGTCGAACTCGATAAAAGTTTTGGTTTTTATAAAGGAAATTATATTATTGAGCGTGCCGATTGGAAAGTTGGCAGCGGTTTTACTTGCAATTTAGATTTAAGAAAATGCTTAGTCAATTACTAATTTTGAATTTGTTTCGCGAGGAACATTCTTTTAAAAAAATTGGTAATGCGTAATGCAAAATTATTAGGAGGGAGGAATTTTTATGTCAAATCCCGGGATGTATCTGACAGCCGACGGCAAAGAAATTTTGTCGAAAGGTCTGCTCGGGAAAGAAATTCATTTCAGCAAAGTTGCCTTCGGCGCGGGTGACTTTGATTATTCGACAGAAAGTGTTTCAGACTTGACCGCGCTGCGTGATTGGAAAATTGATTTACCGATTGTCGATAAAGTTCTTGAAGGCGGTATGGTGAAAATTATTGCCGCGCTGAAAAATTTTACCATTGAGGACGGGTTCCCCGCAAAAGAGATTGGAGTTTTCGCACTCGACCCCGACACAGGAGCGGAAAAACTTTACGCCTACCGAAACGCAGGAGACGAATATAATTTCATACCGGGCGGCGGCTCTGTCGTCAAAAAAGATATTCAGTTCGGCTACTGGATTGAAATTCAGGACGCTCCGAACGTGACATTTAATATCGATTATTCTTTCGCGCATGTCCAGACAATCGACTTTGATGCTCACGTTAATTCAGAAACTCCTCACCCGAACACTCCGACACATTACGACGACGTTGAAACAACTTCTAACTTTTGGGCGACTGATGAAGACAGCGACTTGCATAAAATTTCCGTCGACAACGTCAAGAAAATTTTGCTTGATGAAATTGAAGAAAAAGTTTCTCTCGAAACAAAAAAACTTTCAGAGCTGCAGGAATTTATCACGGCAAAAGCTGAACTCGGTTTACTTGAGCCGAACATTTTGCAAATAGAAAATTTCAATCCTCCGACGCTGATGGACGACACAAAAATAAAAATTACTTCCTGTGCGAAAGGTGGAAATTTACTTTCTGCCAAAAGTTTGGACGGCGCGAAAATTGGAGCGGAATATTTTTTGACCGACGGCACAAACTGTGAGCAAGTCAAAATTATAAATATTCAAATTTCCAACTCAAAAATTTTAATCAACAACTCTCAATACGTTTTGACTCTGGAAAATAATTTAGTCAACAGTTACAACCTTGAGGAAACTTTTTTGCTGCGCTCCAATATTTCTCACGGAACAAATTTTGTAAAATGTTGTGCTCCACTTCAGTCCAGAAAATGGAAATCGCGAGAAACTTTTCAAGGTTATCCCTCAAATGTTCCCCGCGAAACAAAATTAGATTTTAGCTGCGACAATTTCGCCGCCTTTAAAACAGACTCCGCCGCGAATTTTTCTAACGATTTTTTTACAATGTAAATTTTTAGGGGTTAGAGTTTTTTCCTCTAGCCCCTAATCTACAGTTTATAAATTCCGGAAAATGTTCCTTGCGAAACATTTTTTTACTCCTAATTTCTAACGGCTAACTTTTCTCCGCCTTTTGATATTTTTCGATATACTCACAGAGAGAAGCAACAATGTTGGCAGCGTCAAGATTTTTATCATCGTTGTTAATTATTTGCAAAAGTCTTTTTGCTTCTGCGGCTTCCTTGGCTCCTTCGGCGTCCTGCTCCTTTTTTTCCGCTCGCTCAATGATTTTTTTAACTTCTTCTTCGAGATAACCTTCCATCCCGATTTTTGATATTATTTCCCGAGTGTCCACGACTTTTTGATAAAAAACTTTTAACTTTCCTGTTTCGCGCGAGACATAATCTCTAATAAGTTTGTCGCGCCGCTCATAGTCGTAAGTTTTGCCACTGCCGTCCCTCAAAAAAGTTTTGTCGCGATAGGTCGCAACGGCTTCGGGATTTTCCTCCATGTAGTGCACAATTTCCCGCAACATAAGATTTTCCATCCAAGGCGCGCGAACCGAGTGAAGCCCGTCGCAGTTGTCTTGAATTGTGCGATAGGGCGCTCCCAAAAGTTTCGCCAAATCACTCGTAGACAAACCTGCCGCTACTCTTGCAACATTAAGCGCATTTATGGGGTTGCGGACGATTGGTTCTCCTTTTCTCATGGTTGTTTCCTCCTTCTAAAACCTGCGTGTTTTTTACTTTTCATTTTGCATTTTAATTTGCGTTTTAGAAAAAGTCAACAAATTTTTTTTAGAAATTGAAAAAAATTTTTCCTTCCTAATTTCTAATTCCTAATTATTCTTTCCCGCTCAGAATGGTGGAATATTTCGGCGCGACGTTTTCAATGTCACCTGAAATATTTTTTGCGAGAAGATATAAAGAACTGCCCAATTTTGCAGTAGAAGAGACTTCAAAATTTTTCGCGACAATGGCACACGCCCCTGAAATTTCTCCTGAAATTTTGCATTTATCGCTGACAAAAATTATAAAAGGGTTCCTCGCGAAACTTTCCGACAAAATAAAATTTTCAAATTCGGGGACAGTAAAAGCCAAAAAACTTCCTTCCGGCAAAGGAACGCTGAAAAAAACTTTGTCCCCGTCCAAGTCAACAACATCAGCAAAAATAAAATCTTCTGCGTTTTCGATTAAACATTTTGCGCCAACTTGAAAAGCCGCGCGGGCGTTCGTCGTGGTGAGCTTAAACCTTGCAGAATTTTTTTCAACATCAACATCAAACAAAGTTACAATGTTGTTAAGAGGGTAATTTGGATTTTCTTCATCTCCGTAATTTCCCGAGCCAAAATCATAAATAAATTTTTCCCGACTCGGGCGAACTGCATCGGAAATTAAATCGCGCCAATAAAGTTTATTTCCGTCGCCCTGCATAATTCCGTTATTAGCAATGTAACAGCGAGCAAGCCCTTGCCCCTTCGTCGCGTTGGAGTTTGAAATTTGCCTGTACTTCGCAAGATTTTCAAAATACAAGCCGCCTTTCTGATAAGCAATGAAAATCGAACTGCCGCCGACGTTTGTAATATTGCTTGGCTTATATTTTGAGTCTTCCGCTCCGCGACAACTTTCTTTGCCGTGCGTCCTGATATTTCCAATTCGCGAATCTTTTTGAGGAATAATTTCTTTCGCAAAAATAAAAGTTGCTCCGTCTCCGGAATTGAGCGGGAAAATATTTTCTTTGCAAAAATTTTCTTCCCCTGCTCTTTCATCAGCGTCGAGAGTCCCTAAAATTTCTTGAGGAGTTTGAGGACGCAAATTATCTTTTTGATATGTCGGGATACCACAATCACTTAAATAAATGTGACCTCCGCGAAGTTCCAGACTGTGCGAACATTTTATAGCCAAAATCCCGCCATAAAAATTTACGCTTGAATAAGGTTGAGGAGCAACCAAGCCGCCTGAATTTATTTTCAGACAGTGGAAATTTGCAAAAGTCACGGCTTGAATTTTATATTCGCTCAAGTCCGCGCTGTCGAAAGTTCCTGAAATATCTTTGTCAAGCGTCAAGGCTCCTGCATTTGCAAGAGTAATTTTCGCGCAAATAAATTTCCCAAGTTTCGCGGTCGCACTCAAACTTGCAGAGGCGTGAATCAAAATATCAGTTCCCGCGGCAAACTTTTCAAAAATGCCGCTGAAACTGTTTTCCTCATCGATTGAAATTATATTTCCGTCAATCGCAGTCACCCGCGCATAAGAATTAAAATCGTCATGAAGTTTTCCAGATTCAACTTCAACATCTTTCAGCGCGCCCGTTCCAAAACCATAAACGCTTTTCAAATCAAATGACATTTTTTATTTCTCCCTCCTAATTTTTTTAGAAAGAAAGTTTCTCACGAAACAATTTTTTTTGAGAAAACTTTTTCCCCCAATTCCTAACTCCTCACTCCTAACTCCTAATTAAACTAAACGCTTGCCGCCGACGCGACATTATAAATTTCGATTGGTCTGCCCTGCCACTTATAAGACAAATTGCAAGTGTCTCCAACATTTCCCGAAACTCTTAAAAAATTTGTCTCTGCACAGTAAAAATAATCTTTGTCGCAGGAGATAGAATCGGGCAAGGCAAAACGTTCAAGGTTGACAATGGTGTTGGAATTTTTCAGCGTGAAAGTTTCCTCCTTTGTGCCTTCCCTAACTTTCGCGACGATTTTAAATTTAATGACTTTAGAATTTTCCAGAGTATCCAATCTGTGTACAAAACGCGATTTCCAGTTTCCGGAATTAAAATTGGTATCAAACTCTGTGTACTGTAACTCCATTTCTAACCAATTTTCGGGAGCGAGATTATATAGATATACAACTGAAATTTCTGAACCGCTCGGCGCAGTCAACGACAAAGTTTTTGCGGAGGCGTTTAAAGTGAAGTCAAAAGTATTTATTCCGTCAATTTGCACTTGCAAAGAATCAAAGTCAATTCCGTCCTCGATTAAAAAAGTTTGCGACGCTCCCGAACCAATCCCCAAAACTTCTTTTTTCTCAAGCGGAGCATCATCATAGCAAACAAAAGCCCGCAAGTCACAGTTAATCAAAACTGAATGTTCAACCAAAAGGTAGCAAGTTTGCAAGTCTTCGGAAAAATCTTCCGGCTTAAGGTACAAAGTCGAAGTGTAACTTGTCACGGCATCGGCGTAGGCGGAATAAATAATTTCTGCGTCGTCAATTTTCGCTGTAGAACTTCCCGAAGTTGAAGTTACAGTATAATTTCCGCGAAGTTGGACAGCTTGACAGATAGTATTTTCTGCGTCGGAAAGATTTAACCAAGAGCTCCACAAATTATTTTGGCGAAGTCGAACTTGAATATTTGCTGTAGCTCCACCTGTCACGGTTTTATCAAAGTTGACGGTGATAAATTTTACATTTCTGCCGAGTTCAAAGACAGGCGACAGTTCAGACTTTTGGAAAATGTCATTGAAACTTTTTACTTTTGCCGCCAAACTTATCGAGGGCATGACAGCCGCATCGGCGGGCGCGTCAATCGCGATTATCGGGTAAACATAACGCCCACACCAATCAGAAATATCAGTGACAGCTAAAAGTTCTGCGACTGTGTTTCCGTTTTCCAAAACGTCAGCCGCAGTTTTTTCACACTCGACTTCAAGCAAATTATCACCGGAAAATTTGTAAAGTTTGCCGTCCACCTCGAACAAAATTTTTCTCTTCGAGTCGGTCGGCTCTGCCCCTCCAATCGTGAAGCCTGTGATTGAAGTTTCCTGCGCGAAGTCAAAAGGCACAGTTGTCAAAAGGACGCTCTGCCTCCGAAATGAAAAAGTGTCCTGTGTCAAGAAAAAAACTCCCTTCTTTCCAATTAGGAGTGAGGAGTGAGGAGTTAAATTCCTAGCCCCTAATTCCTAGTTCCTAATTAAGATAAATTTTTTTGCCGTTAAGAATAATATCACCTTTGCAGGAGATTTCAAGATTTCCAGTTGACCTGTCGAACTCGATAAAACTGCCGCCGTCAAAGTCTACTCTCCATTTGTCGAGGGAGGAAATTTTCGGCGAATTTTCGTCATTGTAAATCGAACCAATAATTACTCCGTCGCCCTCCTGCGCGTCGTTGTCTTCAAAAATGCAGTAAACAGTTTCGCCAATGTCAGGCAAATGGTACAAATTATTTTTCGACGCATAAGTTGTCAAAATTGGAAGTTCGGCAGAAACTACTTCATCTTTATCTTCAAAAGTCACCCGCGCAGAATGTCTTTCAGGATAAATCGCGGAAATTATCCCCCGACGAACAACATTTTTTTCTTCAGCCAAGAAAATTTTTCCTCCCTTCAGTCGGAATTTAGATAAAATCATTTTATCAGAAAAATTTTTAAAATCAATTTCCAATTTCCAAATTTCAAAAAGTTTAGTAGCCGAAATTTTTTTCTAACTTCTAAAAAAAATTTTCGCCAACAAAGGAATATTATACAGCAAAAAAAATTATGCAGAAATTATCGACGCAAAAAAATTTGCCTGCACTGCTGGAGCAAAATATTTTTGACAAATGGATTTTGTTCGCGCAGGTCAAAGAGTCAAGCGAAAAAAGTTACCGCGACGGAATTAAAAGACTTGCGGAATATTTTTCCGCGAAAAAAATTTCTTTTCCTAAGCGTGAGGATTTTTTGACTTGGAGGGAATATTTGAAAGAAAATTATTCTGTGGCGACGGCGAACCTTGCAATCACGGCGGCGAAATTATTTTTTTCTTTTCTGCATACTGAAGGATATATTTCAAACAATCCTGCCGAACATTTGAAAGGCTTGAAGGAAGTAAAAGGACACAAGAAGGACGCATTTTTGCCGGAGGACACGCGAAAAATTTTGAAAGACTTTGACACCTCGACTTTGACAGGCTGCCGCGACAAGGCAATTTTCGCGCTCATGGTGACAGGCGGACTTAGGACGATAGAAGTTAGTCGCGCAAATGTTGAAGATTTAATCAGGCGCGGGGGGAAATTTTTTTTATATGTTCAAGGCAAGGGACGCGATGAAAAAGATGAGTCGATAAAAGTTCCCGACGCTGTTTATAAATTGATTCAGGAATATTTAAGGCGGCGCGGAAAGTTTGAAGGTTCTGCGCCTTTATTTTGCGGGAGTCGTGGCAGACTTCGCGCAGATTCTGTCAGCAGAATTGTGAAGACTGCGATGCGCCGCGCAGGTTATGATAGCAAAAGATTAACCGCTCACAGCTTGCGACATACTTGCGCCACAAATGCTTTAAGAAATGGTGCGTCGCTCCGACAAGTTCAGCAAATGTTAAGACATTCCAACATTGCTATAACGCAAATTTATCTTCATGAACTCGACCGACTGGACAATAACGCAGAAGATTTAGCCGCGCAGAATTTATTTTAGGGGTTAGGAATTAGGAACTAGGAAATAGAAATTTAATTCCTAACTCCTAACTCCTCACTCCTAATTATTAGAAGGGAGTTTTTTTCTTGCCTGCAACAACAAAAATAGGAGACTCGACAGTTGGAACTTGTAATCTTGGGTTGCCTTGCTGCCCGCATGGGCGAGCGGGGACAAATTCTTCAGGCAGTCCAAATGTTTTCATAAATTCAAAAGCCGCACACAGACTTGGAGACACAGGTCCGACAAATTGCCCGCATGGAGGAACTTTTTCAAGTACGGCGGGGAGCGCGACAGTTTTTGTTAATAAGTTGCCGCTAACAAGAATAGGCGACGCGACAACTTGTCAAGGTTGCGGCTTGGGCGGAAGTCATGCAAGCGGAAGTCAAAATGTTTTTGCAAATTAGGAACTAGGAACTAGGAATTAGGAATTAGGGACTAGGAACTAGGAACTAGGAATTAGGAATTAGGAACTAGGAACTAGGAATTAGGAATTAGGAACTAGGGACTAGAATAATTAGGAATTAGGAATTAGGAATTAGGAATTAGGAATTAGGAATTAGGAATTTAATTCCTAACTCCTCACTCCTCACTCCTAATTAAACTCACTCCTCACTCCTAATTATTAGAGGGGGGGAAATTTTCTTGCTTGTCGGGAGTTTTGGCGAAATTGTTTTTGAAGTTTCGGAAGGGAAAATTTTAACTCTTTCAGACTTTTCAAGAGAAAGTAAAGCAAATTACACCGAGCATAAAATTTTAAATAATCCTGCGATTTTAGAATTTCTTGGGCGTGACTTGGAAGTTATAAAATTTACCGTCGCCCTGCACAAAAGTCTTGGAATTTCTGATTTGCTGATGGAGGCTCACAAGTTCCGCGAATATTTGTGGAACGGCACTGCAGAATTTTTTATCTTGAATAATCACCTTTACACAGAAAATAAAATGGTTATAACTGATTTGTCAGAGGAGGTGAATTATTTTGACGGCTTTGGAAAACATATCGCTACAAATTTAAATGTCACTTTAAAAGAATATGTTGAAAATAATTAGAAATTAGGAATTAGGAATGAGGAATTTAATTCCTAACTCCTCACTCCTCACTCCTAATTATTAGAAGGGAGTTTTTTTTATGGCAGAACTTTTAACCGACGCTGAAATTTCAGTTAATGACAAAATTAAAAATGCGTTCAATACTTACACGCCGCTTTTGAGGAACAATTTTAAGCGAACTTTTGTGACAATCGAAAGCGGCAAAGGACTTTCAACCAACGACTACACCACCAACGACAAAAATAAACTTGCAAGCATTGAGTCAGGTGCGCAGGTAAATATCATTGAAAATATTTCGATTGAAGGCGGCACAGTTGCAATTAACACTGAAACCAAAATTGCAAATGTCTCAATCCCTGCCGCTGAAAAATTTTCAGTCAATGGCTCGGCAGCTAATGAAATTTCAATTTCAGGAGGGACTTTTTCCTTCGACACTGAAACCAAAATTGCAAATTTGACAATCCCCAACGCAGAAAAATTTTCAGTCAACGGCTCTGCGGCAAATGAAATTTCAATTTCTGGAGGAACTTTTTCCTTTGACACTGAAACCAAAATTGCAAATTTGACTATCCCCAACGCCGAAAATTTTTCTGTGAATGGCGCGGAAGTCACCGCAATTTCTGTGACTGGTGCGGCTTCTGTGTCATTGGAAAGTGACACTGCTTTTATTTCGATTTCAGGCGGCGGCGGCGGCGGGAGTATCGATACTTCAACTTTTGTATCCGCTGTAAGTTTGCAGGGCGCAGGAGCGGCGAGTATTGACGCAGGAACTTTGAATATTTCTATCCCTGCCGCTGAAAAATTTTCTGTGAATGGAGCTGCGGCAAATGAAATTTTAATTTCGGGCGGGACTTTTTCCTTCGACACTGAAACTAAAATTGCAAATTTGACTATCCCCAACGCCGTGAATAATATTT
>CALEPR010000118.1 GCA_937910665.1 uncultured Selenomonadales bacterium | reverse complement strand
CCGCAATCGTTGGAGAAATTGGCTTGGCGAGAGATTCAATCAAAAATGTTTTCGGCGTGAAAGACGGAATCGCACTTGCACAGGCAACGTCAATGGTTGAAGAATTTTTCGGAAAAGATTTAACGCAGTTGAAAGTTTTAATTCCTGCGGCAAGGCACGAAGTCGGAACGCTGACACCAACGGCAATCGGTGAAAAACTTGGTGGCAGTTCCGGCAGAAAAATAAACAAAAAACTTGTGGCGAAAGGATTTCAAGTCAAAGATGGCAAGTGTTACAAGCTGACAGAAGAAGGCAAGCAGTACGGTGAGTTAAAGCCGTTTATGCGGAATGGTCACAGCGGTTATCAAATTTGTTGGAATGAAAATATTTTGGAAGTATTGAGGTGAGCGAGTAAAAAAAATATGCGGATTATGGGAAAGACGGTTGAGGAAGTGACGGCGTGATAAAAATTTCGGAGCTTGAACGGCTGGATAAAATTTCACTTGCCGAAGTTGAGAAAATCATTGATGACTATGAAAACTTGCGAATGGAAGTCACAAGAGATTTTCATAATTTTTGCAGATATAACGATTGCGACGGAAAGCAAGCAGAAAGTTACACAAAATTTAAACGTCAAATTGTGGACTGGTATGTTCGGGCTGAGTGCAAGGAAAAATATTTGTCAGTCTTGGAACAGATGAAAGTTGAAAATTGTGGAGGTGCAAAAAATGTTTGAGGACTTCAAAGAATTTGTGAAAGAATTTTGGCTGAAATTTGCGCTGTTGTTCGCGGTATTTGTGATAGCCGGAGTAGGAATAGGAATCGGCGTGGAAAGTTCGTTAGAGCCGAAAACGCACGTTGTCAGCACGATGTACGTTGTGAAAGAAGGCGACACGCTGATAGACATTTGCTGGACGTATCAGAATTTAGATTGCCGCCACCCATACATTTTTGAATATATGGACGAAGTGAAAGAATTAAATCCGTTTTTGCAGGAGCGGAAAAATCAGTTGCAGGTAGGCGACAAAATTTATATTCAGTACTTGGAGCGTGATTAAGTTGGCGATTTACAATATAAAGAAATTGACGCTGATATTTTTGAAAGTTCGGCGTGAACTGTGGATGGCTAATGAAGCAATGAAGGACCAGAAATTGAAGCCGCGATTGAAAGGAGATTATCGCAATGAGAAAAATTAAGTTTCGCGGAAAAGGCAAAGACGGCAAATATTATTACGGCGACTTGATTCACTACAAAAACGGCAGAGTTGAAATTTACACGGAGATTGATGCACAAGTAGTAGAGCCAGAAAGTGTCGAACAGTTTGTCGGCTATGACGCGGACGGCAATGAAATTTATGAAGGTGACATCTGTCGTTGCGAAGAGTTGGGCGAGTGTTTCGTTGTGTTATCCGGCTACTCAGTGCCTGGATATTTGCCGCTCAATAGCAAAGAAATTGAATGGCATTTGAAGGAGTGAACGCAGTGAAAATCTTTCGTGACAGGTTCGGAAAGTTTTGGATACACGGCTCAGGAGTGAGATTGTATTTCCGGCTGAATGTGCCAATCTACAAATTTTATGACTATGACAAGATTTTGAAAGGCGTGATTTAAAATGAAAGACTTGGTAATTCTGCAAGGAAAAAATATTTTCACAAACAGCTTGGTGATAGCGGAAGGAACGGAGAATGAACACCGCTCAATTATTCGCTTGATTCAGCGTTACGAAGAAAAATTTAATCGCTGGGGCAAAATAAGGTTTGTGGATTTGAAATCCGAAAACCCACTCGGCGGTAGACCGATGACAGTTGCGCTTTTGAATGAACAGCAAGCAACGTTTTTGATAACGCTTTTGCGCAATACTGATGTTGTCCTCGACTTCAAAAGCGAATTGGTAGACCAGTTTTATAAAATGCGCGAAATTCTGTTGCAAAGGAAGAATGCAGAATATCTTGAAGTGCGCAGTGCGGTTAGTTCCGGCTATAAAAAGTTGTCGGATACGATTCAGCAAGTTTTAATACCATTGGCAAGAGAGCAAGGCAGTACAGCAGATGAAAAAGTTTTCTATATGCACTATGCGAAGTCAATAAACAAAAGGCTGGGTATAAAGTCAAAAAGCCGCGATAAATTGTCAGTAGGCAAATTGTACGAAGTTGAAAAACTTCAGGATATGGCGGAAGTATCAATAAAAGACTTGGTGGCGGAAGGTGAAGATTATCACAGGATTTACAAAAGCACAGATCAGACGCTGGAAAAATATTCGCGCCTGTCAATGTTTAAACAAAGATTTTTAGGAGCGTGAATGAGAAGAATGAAAAGCGCGGTTACTTTGAGGAGGTTAAATGAAATGAAAATTAACGGAGTAGAAGTTCAGGCAGACGAAGAATTTTCAGTCGATGAACTGAAATATTATGTGGAAGTTGCAAAAAGTAAATTTCCGAAAATGACATTGACATATTTGGAAGTGAAACTTGCAGATGACGGCGGAGTAGATTTGAACTACCGCTTTGAAGGACAAAAGTTTGAACGTATCAGAAGAATTACCGGTGAATGATTGCCGCCTTTCAACAAGCCGAAAGAAGTTGGGAGTGAACAGCGCGGTATTAAGCAGGAAAGTCTCAAATGTGGTGCTTCGTAGGTAGACGTATCGGAGTTAAATGACACGCCAGAGAGGGTCAGCCACTCGAAATATTTTTATGGTAATTTTATTTGTTTGAGATAACCCGAACCGAAGGCTAAAAATAGTCAGGAGCAACGCATAGCAAGTGAAATAAACTTGCCACGAGACCGCGCCACGCACGGCTTTAAGCGTGAAAAGATATGCTGAACTGCAGGGTGACTTGCAGAAGTCGAGATAAAAAGCTCGGCGATAACATAATTGTATCTAGTCGGTACGTTGGATCGTTGGAACGACGCAAAGAAAGCTGAAGAAACAGAAAGAGTGAAACACGGAGTGAAAAATTATGTCAGAAACATATTCACCGATACCTTCGCTGAATAATTTATATGAAATAAATCAGCGTGGAATAGTGAGAAACACAAGTACAAAAAGAATCTTACAACCGTTCATTAGTTTTGCGAAACCGAAAACTTCAAGAACTGTGGCAAGTTTGTTGTGGGAAGTACACGGAATAAAGCCGAAAGGGCAAAACAGCAGACCTATTTCGGTCATTTGCAAAAATAATAGTGGTGAAAAATATTATTTCAAGTCGTTGAGATCTTGCGCGGAATTTCTAAGTCCAAAAACAAAATATTCAGTGAAAACTTTGGAAGAGTATTTGTCAAAACGTAAAAAAGAAATTGGCGAATGGAAATTCATTTATGATTGAGGAGAAAAGAAAATGAAAATTATAGTGGCGAAAAATGAATTTGAAGATGCTTTGAAAATTTTGATGAAAGCAGTAGCAGTAAAAGCGCAAACACCGATACTGAGTGGGATTTATTTTTCAGCACAAAACAGTTACCTTGAAATGCAAGCGACAGATAATCAAGTTGGGATAATTTCAAAAGTCCCTGCGAATGTGGAAGAGGACGGCGAAACTGTTATCATCGGCAAAAAACTTTTTGAAATAGTTCAGAAAATGACAGGCGAAGTTGTGACAATTTCAACTGAAGATAATTGTGCAAAAATTTTAAGCGCAGGAAGTAATTTTAAATTGCTGACTTTTAAGCCTGAAGATTTTCCGAAAATCAAGCAGGAAGAAAATTTGCAAAAAGTTAATCTGCGACAATTTGCGTTGAAAAAGATGATAAAGCAAACGGCATTTGCGGCTGATAATTTAAAAGAATTGACGCGACCAATTTTTGCAGGTGTTTTATTTGATTTTGCGGACAAAAAAATAAGGCTGGCGGCGACAAATACTCACAGATTGGCAGTTGCCACAGATAATCTTCCTGAAAGTGTAGAAAATTTTCAATTCATAGTACCGGCAAAAATTTTGCAAGATATTTCAGCAATGCTCAATGACACAGGAAAAATTGAAATAAATTATACAGGCAAAAGTGCAAACTTTATTTTCGATAATTTATTTGTGAGCGTGAGACTTATAGCAGGAAATTTTCCAAACTTTGAAAGACTTTTGAACGAAGAAAAAACAAAATTTGCAAAAGTAGTTCGCGAAGAATTTTTGCAAGCGTTAGAGCGTGTAGCAGTTATCGGCAAAGAAACAATGTATCGGACAGTGGACTTGCTTTTTGACGACGACATAAAAATTTCTTCAACTTCGCCTGAAATCGGAACAGCAGAAGAAAATGTAGTGGCAGTGATTGAAGGCGGCGAATTGGATATTTCTTTCAACTACAACTACTTGACAGACGCATTGAAAGTAATAGACGCAGACAAAATTCAAATTGGTTTGACTGAAACTTTAAAGCCGATAGAAATAAAACCAGTCGATAATGAATCTTTCAAATATATAGTTACGCCGGTTAGGATGGCTTGAAATGAAATTTAAAGTTGAAGATAATTTTGCCGAATGTTTGCGAGTGTACAATACACTTAGCGACCAAGAGAAAAAGTGGTTTGGTATGTATGATGATGGCGAGGAATATATAGTCAGCCGGAGATTGATTAAAGTTGACGGCAAACCTGCAGGATTTTGTGAGGTCGGCGATTGTGGATTGATACCAGGCGGAATTATAGGCGATTGCATTGTCTATATCGCCGTTGCGCCTAAATATCGTCGGCGTGGTTTAGGTTTTAAACTTGTTCAAGAAGTCGTAAAGAGTTTCAAGGAAAACGGTTTTAAAACTTTGACATATAGAGTGGATAAAAATAACGTTGCAAGTATAGGATTGGCGGAAAGATGCGGACTTAAAAGGCTACCGCAGGATATGGTTGTTGAAACTATTCGGGCAAGTGAATATGTTTACATTGGAGAGTGAGGAAGTGGAAAAATAAGCAACAAAAAAACGCCGTCCGATAACAGCGCAACGCAAGTTTATAGTTTTGTGTTTGTGTTGTCAAGGAGCGGTAAAAATGACTTTCAAGGAATTAAATGAAGTTCGGAGTTTGAAAAAACAGATTGAGAGCGAGCAGAAAAAATTGAAGGCGTTAAAAATAGTAGTCGGCGCATTTCCGCACAAATATGGCAAGTCAGATAGCGGTGGAAGTTCAGGCGGCGTGGCAAAGTCAGCGTTTGAAAGTTTTGTGGTGCAAATTGCCGACACTGAAAGCAGAATTGAAAAAATGCAAGGCGAACTTACAAAGGCAGTGTCGCGCCTTACTGAAAAGATTCAAGCCGAAGTGGAAGGCAAGGCTGAACAAACTTTGCTGATTTATCGCTACGTTGCCTGTGAATATTTTCGTGACATCGGCTTTTTAATGGGCTATTCGGAAGCACACGTTTACTTTTTGCACAGAGAAATTTTGCGAAACTTAATAGTCGATAATAGTTGATAATAGTTGATAATAGTTGGCAGAGTGTGGTATAGTCAGACTGAAAATTTATGCACGGAAAAATTAAGCCGCCGAGAGGCGGTTTTTTGATTATCTTGACTTGAAAAGGAAAAACCGTTATAATCTTTGCACAAAAAAATAAGCGATTGATATTTCAAATCACTTGCTCTGTTTGTTTTGTATTTCGTTCATTTTGATTTCTTCCGCTTGCAAGCGGATTTTTTAATTTTTAAGATACTGCAAAGCCGAAATGACAAGCGCACCTGTTGCAACAACAAGGCAACTCGCCGAAACAAGTAGAGTGTAAAATTCAAACGTCGCCATTGGCATTTCCTCCTTTCCACAGAGGTCGTGCCAAAATATCAACCGCTCTGCGAATTATATCACATGAGAAACTATTTGCAAATGAGAGCTGATAACAATGAAAAAAACGATATACTTTTACACTTGACGAAAAAGTTGTAAAAGCGGCTAAAAAGCAAGCAATAGATGAAAGTTTAAGCCTTTCTGCTATGGTAGAAAAATTGTTATTAAATGCTACTGACGATGCCAACAAAGATTTAAATTCAGATTTGAAAAAATAAGTAAATAATTTAACTCCTTCGGGAGTTTTTTTATTGGAGGAAAAATGAAGACGACGACGGAAATGCAACTTGTGGCGATTGAAAAACTTATTCCATACGCGAACAATGCGCGGACACATTCACCGGAACAGATAAATAAATTGCGTTCATCGCTCCGCGAGTTTGGATTTATAAATCCAGTGCTTGTAGACAAAAATTTTGGAATAATAGCCGGACACGGCAGATATATGGCGGCAAAGGCAGAAAATATTTCTGAAATTCCTTGCGTGTTTGTGGAGCATTTGACTGAAGCGCAGAAAAAAGCGTACATTTTAGCTGACAATAGACTTGCACTTGACGCGGACTGGGACGAAGAAATTTTGAAAATCGAATTGGAAAATCTGAAGGACTTGGATTTTGATATTTCATTTACAGGTTTTGATGATTCAGAAATTGGAAATATTTTTAATGAAGAAGTCGAGATTAAGGAAGATAATTTTGACATTGAAGAAGAATTGCAAAAGCCGTGCAAGTCAAAAGTCGGAGATATTTGGACGCTCGGCAAACATAAAATAATTTGTGGCGATTCAACCTTGCCGGAAACTTATCAAAAACTTTTAGGCGACGCGAAAGTAAATTTAGTTTGCACAGATCCGCCGTATTTTGTAAATCTTGAAAGCAGTTCAGGAAAAATTGCAAATGACGATTTGAACGACAAAGACGGCTACGAATTTTTGAAAAAAGTTTTTGGAAATTTTCACTCGGCGATGACAAAAGACGCGTCAATTTATGTATTTTATGCGACGGCGAAGGCAAGAATATTTCACGACGCATTTGAAGACGCAGGATTTAAAGTTGGTGCAGGACTTGTTTGGAAGAAAGACAGCTTAGTTTTGACGCGGACTGATTGGAAATACATTCACGAACCGATAATTTTTGGTTGGCGCAAAGACGGCAAGCATAATTGGTACGGCGACCAAAAGCAGACCACAGTGTTTGAATTTGCGAGAACAAAAAGCTCGCAAGTCGAAGGCTACGGACATCCGTCAAGCAAGCCGGTTTCCTTGTTGGCGTATTTGATAAAACAAAGTACGAAGGCAAACGGCTTAGTGTTGGACAGCTTTTTAGGCTCTGCGTCAACCTTGATTGCTTGCGAAAAATTAAATCGCATTTGCTATGGAATTGAACTTGAACCGAAATTTATCGACGTAGCCGTTGAAAGATATGCGGCGGAAGTCGGCAGTCACGAAAATATTTTTGTGGAACGCGAAGGCAAGAATATCTTCTACGCTGAACGGCAAAAGTGAAAAAATTATGGGAGCGGCAGGGAAAAGAAAGTTTCAAGGCGTATGAAGCGTTTTGCATTTATCGCGATTTAGGCGCAGGACGAACTTTAATTGCAGTAGCAGAAAAGTTACAAAAAAGTTACGATTTAATTCGGCGATGGTCGAAAAAATATGATTGGCAGAATCGAGCGGACGCTTGGGATAAAGAAATTTCTGAAAAGGCGGCACAAAAAGCGGCTGAGGAATATGCAAAAATGCTTGAAGTGCAAATAAACATTGGCAAAATGCTACAAGCGAAAGCCGCGAAAGCAATACAGAACATCGACTTTGAAAATGTTTCAATAAAATCTCTGCCGAGTGTGGTCAATGCAATCAGCGTCGGAGTAGAAATTGAGCGCACAGCGCGAAAGTTGGATTTGGAGCAAAAATTTAATGACGAATTTGAAGATGTAACGATAATAGAATTGCCACCAAAAAATAAAGAAATTTAAGGAGAGGAGGCAGATGAAAAATGCGTGGGAGCGATTAGAGAAGGAATCGGACGCGGCTTTTTCTGCGTTTAAAATTTATCTTGAACTTGATGAGCGGAATTATCCGAAAGTTGCCGAAAAGTTATCTAAAAGTTTGACTTTGATAAAACGCTGGGCAAAAGAATATGATTGGAAAAATCGCGCTATAGCTTGGGATAATTCGTTGCTTGAAGAACTTCGGAAACAAGAAAAACAAAAATTATCCAAAACTTTTAAAAGGCAACTGAAAGACCTGCAGAATTTTCAAGCGAAGGCGGCGGACGGATTGAATCAAAAAGATTTGACGAAAGCGTCGGTGAAGTCGCTGAATGAAATGTATCACGCGGCACTACAGGCGCATTGGTCGCTTTTGGAAAAACTCGGCGTGACAAATGTTGAAGAAAATTCTGTAGAAGATGACGTGATTATTGAACTACCTGAAAAGGATCCAAAACTATGAAAAATATTTTAAGACCCCAACTCGGACCGCAAAGAGAATTTGCAAAATCCTGTGCAGATATAGTGATATTTGGCGGAGCGGCAGGAGGCGGCAAAACTTATGCGCTTTTGCTTGAGCCTTTGCGCTATAAAAATGTGCCGGGATTTAACGCGGTGATTTTTAGAAAAAATTACACGCAAGTAGCGGCGGCAGGAGGCTTGTGGGATACATCATTGCAAATGTACGGCGGAATCAAAGGCGCACGAGCGTTGCGTTCTCCGAAATACAGTTGGAATTTCGACGGCAAGTCAACATTGGCGTTTGATTATCTTTCGCGTGAGACTGATGTTTATGCTTGGCAAGGCAGTCAAATTTGTTTTTTAGGCTTTGATGAGTTGACACATTTCAGCGAATTTACATTTTTCTATATGCTGTCGAGGAATCGTTCAATTTGCGGAGTAGAGCCGTTTGTGCGAGCGACGTGCAATCCAGATTCAGATTCTTGGGTAAGAAATTTTATCGGCTGGTGGATAAATTCGGAAACAGGGTATGCGATACCAGAGCGGAGCGGAGTTGTTCGTGCCTTTTATCGGAGCGGCGACGGAAATGTTGTTTGGGGCAATTCACGAGCTGAAGTTTGCGAAAAGGCAAATGAAATTTCGGACGAAGAAATATTTCCGCAGGATTGCAAAACAGCGACGTTTATTTCTTCGAGCGTTTATGATAATAAAATTTTATTGAAAGCTAATCCGACTTATCTTTCGAGTTTAAAAGCGTTGTCGCTTGTCGAGAAGGAAAGACTTTTGCGCGGAAATTGGAAAATTCGTCCTGCGGCAGGATTGTACTTCAAAACTGAGCAAACGCGAATCGTGAAAACAGTGCCGGATGAATTGATAGCAATCGTGCGAGCGTGGGATTTGGCGGCGACTGAAATAAATTTTGCAAATAAAAATCCAGACAGGACAGCTGGAGTTTTAATGGCGCGAATGAAGAACGGACAATACATAGTTTTGGACGTGAAAAGAATAGCGGCAAACGCGGCTAACGTTCGTGCGATTGTCAAAAGTACAGCTGAAACTGACAAGGCTGAGTATGGTTGCAAAAAAATTTTAATACCGCAAGACCCGGGGCAAGCAGGTAAGGAACAGGCGCAAAGTTATATCCGCAATTTGGCAGGATTCAATGTCAAAAGCAAAACCGTCAGCGGAAGTAAAATAACGCGAGCCGAACCGTTCGCGGCGCAGTGGCAACAAGGCAACGTGCTTTTATTGGAAGGAAACTGGAATGGAGCGTTTCTTGATGAACTTGAAGGATTTCCAGACGCATTGCACGACGACCAAGTTGACGCGGCAAGTGACGCATTTTCAGCTGTGGCTTATGCAAGAACAAAATCTTTAAGCCGTGATTTATTCGGAGTGTGATTATGAAAATTTTAACAAACAAAACAAATTTAGACTTGCGAGATTTTCAGCAAATTTTGACGACGCACGAGCAAGATTATCGGCGCAAAATCAAGTTGAAAAATTATTACGTCGGCAAGCACGATGTTTTAAGAAAAATAGGCAGACCGAACGGCGCACCTAATAATAAAATAGTTTCAAATTTCTGTTCGTACATTTCAGATATGTCGACAGGATTTTTTATTGGAAAGCCAGTAGCATATACAACGCAAGCAAAGTCGCAGGATAAATTAGACATTTTGCTTGAAATTTTTCGCTACAATGATGAATCGGCGCACAATTTGGAACTGGCGGAGGAAGCGTCAATCACAGGTGAAAGTTTTGAAATATTGTACACAGACACGGACGCTGAAATCAGATTTAAATCAATACCGAGCGAAGAAATGATTTTGGTTTGCGACGCGACGTTGGAAGAAAATATTATTTGCGCGATTCGCCATTATCGCGTTTACAGTTTCGATGGCGCGACTTATCAAGAATTTGTGGAAATTTACGACGACAAGGAAATCAGATATTACGACTACAACGCAGGAAGATTTACGCTGATAGACAGCAAACCGCACTATTTTGACGACGTGCCGATAATCGAATATCCGAACAACAAGCAAAGACGCGGCGATTTTGAAAATATTTTGACGCTGGTGGACGCTTACAATATGGCGCAAAGTCTTTCGCTCGATGATTTAATGGATTTCACGGAGTGTTATATGATATTGCGCGGTTTCGGCGACTTAGATGAAGAAAATATCCGAGAAATGCGCAACAACAAAATCCTGGAGTTCGACGACGATAAGGGCGGCGCGGAATGGCTGATTAAAAATCTCAACGACACTTATATTGAAAATTTGAAAAATCGCTTGCAGACAGATATTCACAAATTTTCAAATGTGCCGGATATGTCGGACACAAATTTTGCTGGCAATGCGTCAGGCGTGGCGATTAAGTACAAACTGATTGGCTTGGAACAAATACGCAGTCGCAAAGAGCGCGAATTTAAAAAGGCACTGCAAAGGCGCATTGAGTTAATCAGCGGAATGTTGAAAACCAAAAGCATTGCGGCGATTGATTTTCGCGACGTTGAAGTTACTTTTACCGCGAATATTCCTGCAAATATTCAAGAACAGGCGCAAATAGTAAAGGATTTGGACGGCATAATCAGTCAGAAACGCCGCTTGTCGCTTTTGCCTTTTATCGAAGACCCGGTAGCCGAAATTGAGGAATTGAAGCGCGAGCAAGAAGAATCAGACGCAATTCTGCGCGATGAGGTCGGCTATGGCGAAGAAGAATAATTATTGGCGAAAGCGAGCGATAAAGTTTGAGGAAGAATGGCATAATCGCTGTCAAGAAACTGTGGAAAAAGATTTGTCGAAACATTATCAAAAAGCACTTGGCGCAATTCAAGAAGATATTTTGAAATTGTACGGCACATTTGCGAAAGACAACGGACTTGACTTTGACGAAGCGCGAAAACTATTGCAAGGTCGAGAATACAAGCAGTGGCGAATGAGTATGCAGGAATATCTGCAGAAAATTTCGGACGGCGAAGTTGGCTTGGAGCGCGAGCTGAATACTTTGGCAATGCGACCGCGAATTACGCGCCTTGAAAAACTTTACTCTGAGACATTGCAGGAACTGGATAAACTCGGGCGCGACGTTGATAAAAGTTTGAAAGATTTTTTGTCGAACGCTTACAAGGAAAATTATTACAGAAATATTTTTGACTTGGTGAAAGTCGGCGGCTTATCGGTTGCGCTTTCCAAACTTGATACTTTGTCAGTCGAAAAAGTTTTAGCAAGCAGGTGGAGCGGCAAAACTTTCAGCCAGCGCATTTGGACGAATACAAAATTATTGAACGGCGTTTTGAAAGACACATTGGCAAACGGCGTTCATCGCGGCTTATCAATTCCTCAGATGTCACGAATTGTTGAAGACAAAATGCAAGGCGGTTACAAAAATGCAGTTCGGCTTGTGCGGACTGAAATGAATTTTGTAAACAATCAAGCGCATTTTGATTCAATGAAGGACGCGGAAATTGCGGCGTATGAATTTATAGCGACGCTGGACAATAGAACAAGTCAGAAGTGCAGGACACGCGACGGCGAAACTTATTTGCTTGAAGAAAAATCAGTCGGCTTTAATTATCCGCCGTTACATCCGCGTTGTCGTTCGACAGTTTGTCCATTCATTGAAGGAGCAAGCAAGAAAGGCACAAGAATTGCTAAAGTTGGCGGCAAAAATATTGATATTCCGTCGGCAATGAATTATACTGACTACCAGAAAGTTTACGTCAAGAAAGAAATTTTGCTTGAAGATTGGCGGAAAAATACTTCTCACACTACCGAAAGTAATAACTTGAATAATGTTGCAACAAATGGTAAAGTTAGTATAAATATAAATGGTCTCGGCAAAGCGCATATTCCAATGGCGAAGTTGACACAATATGCCTTAAATCCTGGAAAAAGTCCAGACAAAGCAAAAGCATTTGAACTCGCGTTAGGGTATAATCTCAGTAATGCGGAAAAGTTGATTGAAAATATTGAACGCAATATCAATGATTTTCCGATTGTGGAAAAGCCAGATTCAGGTTATGGTAAACGTTTTCAAATTGTTGTGGAGCTGGTCGGCGAAAATGGAAAAACTGCAAAAGTTTTAACAGGCTGGATTATTGATAATAAGACAGGTGAAATGCGCTTGACTACTATCTATGTAGACAAAAAGTAGTTTGGAGTGAGAATTTTGATTCTTCAAGAATACGACAAAGTTTTACTTAAAACGGGCGAAACAGCCTACATTGTTGAAATTTGGGAGCAAGGAGTTGCATATGAAGCCGACATTGATAAAAAAGATGGCAGTATTGAAACTGATACTATAAAGCACGAAGACATTGAAAAAATTGTAGGATAAAATTTAGCCGCCGATGAGCGGTTTTT
>CALEPR010000117.1 GCA_937910665.1 uncultured Selenomonadales bacterium | reverse complement strand
GGCTATTATTGCCTCAGCGATTCTTCTGCCGGGCGTGTTTCGATTTTTTCTCATTCCACTCACTCCATAAAAAATAGTTTGCATACTCTCACTTACACAAACTATTTTACACTACCGTCTGACGGTACTTTCTTAACACCGTACCAACAGGCAAAACGCTACGCCGCAGAACTACCCTATTCTAAAAGACCGCGCTGGATTATTGCCTGCAACTTTGCCGAGTTCCATATTTATGACATGGAAAATCCGCAAGCCAAACCAGAAGTAATTTTGTTGGAAAATTTGGAGACAGAATATTATCGCTTGAATTTCCTAATTGATAAGACCAGCGACAGTATTAAACGCGAGTTGGAACTTTCAATCAAGGCTGGAGAAATAGTCGGCAAAATTTATGACGCACTGCACAAACAATATCTCACTCCAAACAGTGAAGAAAGTCTGAAAAGTCTCAACAAGTTGTGTGTGAGGCTTGTTTTTTGTTTGTACGCAGAAAGTGCAGGAATTTTTAATAAGCGCAATATGTTCCGTGAGTATTTGCAAAGTTTTCGGGAAAAAAATATACGCCGAGCTTTGATTGATTTGTTTGAGGTGCTGAATACACCTGTGGAAAAACGCGATCCATACATGGAAGATGATTTAGCAGCATTTCCATACGTCAATGGCGGTTTGTTCGATAGAGATAACATAGAGATACCGAAGTTGACGACTGAAATTATTGATTTGCTTATTCACCAAGCGAGCGAAGAATTTGATTGGAGCGGAATAAGTCCGACAATTTTTGGCGCGGTTTTTGAAAGTACATTAAATCCAGCGACGCGAAGAAGTGGCGGAATGCATTACACTTCGATTGAAAACATTCACAAGGTTATCGACAATCTTTTTTTAAATGACTTGCAAGCAGAATTTTTGCAAATAAAAAATTCCAGTCGCAACAAAAAACAAAAAACTTCTCGACTTCCAAGACAAAATTTCAAAGTTAAAATTTTTCGACCCGGCGTGTGGAAGTGGGAATTTTTTGACTGAAAGTTATTTGTCATTGAGACGGCTTGAAAATGAAATATTGCGTGAACTGCTCGGCGATAAAATTTTGCTTGGTGAAATGGATAATCCAATAAAAGTGTCAATCAGTCAGTTTTATGGAATTGAGATTAACGACTTTGCTGTAACTGTTGCAAAAACTGCGCTGTGGATTGCAGAAAGTCAGATGCTTGCTGAGACAGCTGAAATTGTCCACAAAGATTTAGATTTTCTGCCGCTCAAAACTTACACCAATATTGAGACTAACTATTAAGAGTCAAGAAAAATTTTGAAAAGATTCGCCGGTTTTGT
>CALEPR010000116.1 GCA_937910665.1 uncultured Selenomonadales bacterium | reverse complement strand
TCACATTTTCTTTTTGCAACTTTCTGTCTTTCTTGCGGTACATAAAAAACACCTCTCGACTATTTTATATCACATCGGAAGGTGTTTTTCAATTTTTGTCTACAGTCTGAAATCTCCGACAAAATTTTCTGTCGAAGATTTTTTTAATTTCATTTTTCAAAAAAATTTTTTCAGTTGAACGGAACATTTTTTACCAACAATCTTGCCTTCGCTCTGGCAAGTGCGGCATTTGCTCGACCAATATCAATTAAAGATTCTTTAGTCGCCTGTTTATATTCCGCAATTCTGTCCTCAGCACGTTTTCTTGCTCGCTGTGCGCGTTCAATATCAATGTCGTCAGGAAGTTCCGCAGACCTTGCCAAGACTGTAATTTTTTCCGGCGTGACTTCCATAAAACCTCCGCCAAGCGCAATTAAATTTTCTCCGCCGCCAATTTTAATTCTCATGGCGTGCGGCAAAAGTTCAGTTAAAAGTCTGGCGTGTCTCGGCAAAATTCCAAGTTCGCCTGCAGTCGAGCGGACGATTAACATATCAATGTCTTTTGAAAAAATTTCTCCTCTGTCGGGACTGACAATATCAAGTTTGATTGTCGCCATAAATCATCAGCCCTCCTTGAGTTTCTCCGCCTTTTGGACAGCCTCCTCAATTCCGCCGACCAGATAAAATGCGCCTTCTGGCAAGTCGTCATATTTACCGGCAAGAATTTCTTTAAAGCCGCGAATTGTATCTTTAAGCGGCACATATTTGCCTTCCATGCCTGTAAACTGCGACGCAACTGCAAACGGCTGTGACAAGAAACGCTGAATTTTTCTTGCGCGTGAAACTGTAAGTTTGTCTTCTTCTGAAAGTTCTTCCATACCCAAAATTGCGATAATATCTTGCAATTCTTTGTACTTCTGCAAAACTGACTGAACGCCGCGTGCAACTTCATAATGTTCTTGCCCAATAATGTTCGGATCTAAAATTCTTGAAGTCGAATCGAGCGGATCAACTGCAGGATAAATTCCAAGCTCAGCAATTTGACGACTTAAAACTGTTGTCGCGTCCAAGTGCGTGAATGTTCCGGCAGGTGCAGGGTCAGTCAAGTCGTCCGCAGGGACATAAACTGCTTGAACTGAAGTAATTGAACCTTTTTTAGTCGAAGTGATACGCTCTTGAAGTGCGCCAATATCTGTTGACAAAGTAGGCTGATAACCGACCGCTGAAGGCATACGACCTAACAGCGCGGAGACTTCAGAACCTGCCTGAATAAACCTAAAAATGTTGTCGATAAAAAGCAGAACGTCCTGACCGCCGACATCGCGGAAATACTCCGCCATTGTCAAACCTGTAAGACCGACACGCATACGCGCTCCAGGCGGCTCATTCATCTGTCCGTAAACCAGCGCAGTTTTATCAATAACGCCTGATTCGCGCATTTCATTCCACAAGTCATTACCTTCACGCGTACGCTCACCAACGCCTGAGAAGACCGAGTAACCGCCGTGCTCTGTAGCAATGTTGTGGATAAGCTCCATAATCAAAACAGTTTTGCCGACACCTGCGCCGCCGAACAGTCCGATTTTACCGCCGCGAGCATAAGGCGCGATTAAGTCAACAACTTTAATACCTGTTTCCAAAATCTGTGTGGAAGTTTCCTGTTCCTCAAAAGTCGGTGCAGGTCTGTGAATAGGCCAGCTTTCTTTGTTGCCGACAGGTTTAGGATTGTTGTCAACTGTCTGTCCCAAGACATTAAAGACGCGTCCCAAGCAAGCATCACCGACAGGTACAGTAATTGGTGCGCCTGTGTCCTCAGCCTCCATACCGCGAACAAGTCCGTCAGTCGAACTCATCGCAATGCAACGCGTAACACTGTCACCTAAATGTTGCATAACTTCAGCAATCAAATCAATTTTTACATCGCCTGATTTGCCTGTTATATGTACTGCGTTCAGAATCTTGGGCAGTTCGCCGGGCGGAAATTCCACGTCGACGACCGCGCCGATAACCTGAACTACCTTTCCTTTCGCCAAAATTCTATTCCTCCTTCTTTATTGCCGATTTTTATTTTTAAGTTACTTTAACCAAACTGAAAGCAACATTCCTCCGACGGCGACAGCAACGGCTATAAACATATTTCGCGTTGTGCCGTTCACATTTGCGCGAAGTTCACGCATATCGGCATCTTGTCGCACGACATTTGCACGCATCTCTTCCTTGAAGTCCTTCATCTCCTGAACAAAAATATCAAACCTGCGCTCGAAAGTCGAAAAATTATTTTCCAAATTTGTCAAACGACCCTCAACACCTGCATTTAGATTATTTTCATTTTCAGCCATTGTAATCACCACCTTTTTTTATCTCTCAAATTACTCCAACGCATTCGCGCCGCCGACAATTTCGTTAATTTCGTTAGTGATGCCGGCTTGACGAACTTTGTTGTAGTGCAGATTGAGTTTGCCGATAAGTTCCTGCGCGTTGTCAGTTGCATTACTCATCGCGTTCATTCTGGAACTTAATTCAGATGCCGCGCCGTGCAACATTGCGCCATAAATTCTTGTCGCCAATCTCTGCGGCAGGAAACTGTTTAAAATCTCTGCCGCGCCCGGTTCATAAATGTATTCTTCCTTCGTCGCCAAATTTTCTGAAACGAAGTCATCAGTAATCAGCGGCAACAAAGTTACATCGTCCGGCACACAACTAATCGCTGAAACAAATCGCGTGTAAATCATTGTAACGTCAGTAATTTCACCGCTCATAAATCTTTCGACAATCAAGTCTGCAATTTCTTTCGCGTACTGATATTGCGGACGCTCGCTGATACCGTGATAATGTCTGATAATGTTGTAACCGCGCTGTTTGAAATGCGTTGTCGCCTTCCTGCCTACCGTGATAAGCTCAATACCTTCAATGTAATTTTCATCGTGATACTCACGTGCGACAGAAATATTTGCAGTCGAAGTCGCCGTGCCGCCTGTTGAAGTCGGGCGTGAAGTTCCTGTAGCTTTAACATGACTTCGCGCAGCACGCATTTGTCCCATTTGCGGACTTTTTCTGATGTCTTTAATCGCGTCGAAATTTTTCTTGTGGAAATTTTCTTCCGTCGCAGCTTTGGAGTCATCAGGCGAACCGTCGTACTCAATAGTATCGTGCGCTTCCTTGAAGACGTTGCTGGAGTACGCACCTGCAAGACCTTTGTCAGACGCAATGACCAAGAACAAAAATTTTCCATTGCCTTCCTGTTCGCGCTCAATCATTTCTTTACGCGTCATGATGAAAGGACTTTCATCTTCTTGACCGTGCATTTGCGCCATAAGTCTGCGGATAATTTCGCGCGTTTTATCGACAAAAGGCAAGTTCATTAAAAGTGCGTCCCTTGCCGCGTTGAATCTCGACCGCGCTATCATGTCCATTGCGTTTGTGATTTTTTGAATGTTTTTGACGCTTTTAATGCGGCGGCGGATATTTTGTAAATTTGCCATTTACTTCACCGCCTTATTCCGCAGTCTTGTAAGTAACTGTTTCCTTGAACTCCTTAATAGCCGCGCTGATTTCGGCTTCGAGTGCGTCGTCCAGTTTTTTCTGTTCAGCAATTTTCTTGCCGACTTCGGGGTGGCTTGTGTGCATAAATTTAATAAAGTCATTTTGGAAGGTAACAACTTTATTGACAGGAATATCAGTCAAGAAACCTTTAACCGCCGTGAAAATTGTCAAAACTTGGTCTTCAACTGCAAGTGGCGAATATTGCGACTGTTTCAAAGTTTCAACCATTCTCGCACCTCTGTCGAGTTGTGCTTTAGTTGCTTTATCCAAGTCCGAGCCGAACTGTGCAAATGCCGCAAGCTCACGATACTGTGCCAAGTCCAAACGCATTGTACCTGCAACTTGTTTCATTGCTTTAATCTGTGCCGAACCACCGACGCGCGAAACTGACAAGCCGACGCTGATAGCCGGTCTGATTCCTGAGTAGAAAGAATCTGTTTCAAGCATAATCTGTCCGTCCGTGATTGAGATAACATTTGTCGGAATGTAAGCTGAAACGTCGCCGGCTTGAGTTTCGATAATCGGCAGGGCAGTAATTGAACCTGCGCCGAGTTCGTCAGAAAGTTTTGCCGCGCGTTCCAAAAGTCTGGAGTGCAGATAGAAAACGTCGCCGGGATAAGCCTCACGACCCGGAGGTCTTCTCAAAAGCAGTGACATTGCACGATAAGCCGCAGCATGTTTTGTCAAGTCATCATAAATGCAGAGGCAGTGACCGTGCTTTTCATACATAAAGTATTCAGCCATTGCAACGCCTGCATAAGGTGCAAGATACTGGAGCGGTGCAGAATCCGCCGCCGTCGCCGCAACAACTATTGAATATTCCATCGCGCCATGATCTTCCAAAGTTTTCACGACACGCGCAACTGTTGACGCTTTCTGACCGATTGCAACATAAACGCAGATACAGTTTTGACCTTTTTGGTTAATGATTGTGTCGATAGCGATTGCAGATTTACCAATTCCTCTGTCGCCGATAATCAATTCACGCTGTCCGCGTCCGATAGGAACAAGTGCGTCGATAGCTTTTAAACCTGTCTGCAGCGGTTCATGAACAGATTTTCTGTCCGCGATACCTGGAGCTTTAAATTCGACAGGTCTTGATTGGGTTGTTTTGATAGGGCCTTTGCCGTCGATTGGACGACCGAGTGCGTCAACAACGCGACCGATCATATTTTCGCCGACAGGCACCTGCATAATTCTTGCCGTGCGTTTTACAGTCGTGCCTTCTTTAATTTCATTGTCACGACCGAGAATAACTGCACCGACATTGTCCTGCTCTAAGTTCAAGACCAGACCAAAAATATCATTGCCGAAGTCCAAAAGTTCGCCCGCCATAGCTTTATCCAGTCCGTGAATATGCGCTATGCCGTCGCCGACTTCGATAACAGTTCCAACTTCGTCAACATTTAAATCGACGTTGTAATTTTTAATCTGACTCTTGATTATGGCAGTAATTTCATCAGGATTTATTTTCATATTTTTTACTTCACCTCTGACTCAATGCCAACATTTTTAAGCATTGGCGATTGAATTTACTGCAAGAGTACTTTTGAGTGAGCGCAAACGCCCGGCAGCTGAGCCGTCAATGCGTTTGTCGCCAATCGTCACGATAAGTCCTCCAAGAATAGATTTATCTTCGTGTTTGCGAATCTGAATTTTTTTGCCGCTCAACGTGGAAAGTTTTTTGTTAAGCTGCGTTTCCTGCTGTTTTGAAAGTGGAAATGCACTTGTGACATCAGCGATTAAAATTCCCTGCGCCTGATTTTTCAAGCCGGTAAAAATTTCATAAATTTCGCTGAAAATGCCAATGCGACTTTTGTCCACAAGCAAAAGCAAAAAATTCATCACAGTTTCCGAAACTTCTTTTTTAAGTGCTTTAGTCAGCAAATCTTTTTTCGCTGTGTGTGGGACGAGCGGATTTTGGAAAAACTTTACAGCTTCCGGCAAACCAAAAATATCTTCAGCGACCTTGTTTAAATCTTTGTCGTAAGCGTCAAGTTTTTTTTCGTCCTGCGCGAGTTCAAAAATTGCCTTCGCGTACTTGTTGGCAAGCTGAATATTTAACATTTAGCTCGCCTCCTACTTCACGCCTTCCAGCATATCTTTATCGAGACCGGAAATAAAATCATTGACAAGTTTGTCATTTTCTTTTGAAGTGAGATTTTTTGCGACAATTTTTTCAGCCGCCGCCAAACTCAAGGAAACAATTTCCGACTTCATTTCTTCAAAAGCGCGGTTTCTTTCATTCTGAATTTCTTCCTGCGCATTTTGTTTCATTCTGTCAATTTCCTTTTTAGTTTCAGCGACTAAAGCCTCACGTTCCTGACGCGCAGAAAGTTCAGCCTTGTCAACAATCGCCTGAGCCTGTTTGTGTGCGTCGGCGAGTTTTGATTTATATTCCGCCAAAGTTTGTTCGGCAGCTTTTTTGTCTGCCTCTGCCTTGTCGATAGAATTTTTTATGCTGTCACTGCGTTGTTGAAGAAGTCTCGCAACTGGTTTGTAAGCTACCGCACGCAAGATTACTGCCAAGATTAAGAAGTTTAAAACCTGCGCGACCATTGTTGCGTTAATTTCAATCAAAGTAATTCAACCTCCTTTGAGATTTATTGAGAATTACTTATCCGATGAGCGGATTTGCATAAAGCATAATCAACGCAACAACGACAGCGATAATAGCCAAAGCCTCAATCAAGCCGACTGAAATCAAAGTGTTGGTGAAGAGCGTTCCTTGCGCCTCAGGTTGGCGAGTGATGCCGTCAATAAATTTGCTTGTGACAAGTCCGTCACCGATGCCCGCACCGATTGCCGCGAGTCCTGCTGTAATACCTGCACCGATAAGTGCTGCCGCTACCATAATTGCATGTTCCATTTAAAATTTCCTCCTAGTAATAAAATTAAAAAAAACTTCAGTCACAGAAAAAATTTTCCTGCAACTAATCTCTTATCGCGTTGCCGATGTACGCCATACTCAACATTGTAAAAATAACTGCGTGAACACAGCTGATAAAGATACTGAAAGCCAGCCAAATTACGCTTGGAATTGGCATCCAAATCGGTATCAAGTACAGCAAAACGGCAATTAAAATTTCGCCCGCGAGAATGTTTCCAAATAGACGAAAAGCCAGCGTGATAGGTTTTGCAATTTCCTCAACCAAGTTAATCACCACAAAAGGCGCGAACGGTTGAAAGAAATGTGCGATGTAATGTCCCTTCCTGAAGTACAAGCCAAAAAAGTGAACCATACACACTACCATAAGTGCCATGCCAAGTGTTGTGTTTAAATCATTTGTCGGCGATTCAAGAAATGGTATCAAGCCGAGCAAATTACTTGTCAGCAAAAATAAAAACAGTGACACTATGAAAGGTTCAAACATTTTTCCGCGTTTGCCCATCATTGTAGAAATTTGATTTTGCAACCAGCTTACAACAATTTCCAAAAAGTTTTGCCAGCCGGTCGGGACAACTTTCAGACTTTTGACTGCGAGACAGGAAATTAGTATCGCGATTGCCATTGCCAGCCAAGTCATTGTCAAAGTTCCCCAGTTAAAAGTAAAACCTAAAAAATTTACTGTTTCGCGGACTCCGATATGTTCCATAAATTCACCTCCTTTTCAACTCCTCAATCCTAACTCCTCACTGCTTAATTAAAATTTCCTCCTTCCGAAATAAATTAAAGCACAAAGCGAAGCAACATAAAAAGTTACAAAACACGCCGCCGTTGACAAAAAAAGTTCTGTCGAAATGTGCGCCGCAACTGCCAAAACTATAAAAACCATTCCCAGCCTCAGCAACATGCCAATCAGCATAATTCTTTTTGCCTGCGCGGAATTTTTTTTCGCTGCCACTTCCAACCTCGCCGCTGAAGATATAAACCAAAAAAAATTTAAAATCGCGCCGATCAAGATTGAGCCGAGCAAATAAATTTTCCCTGCCGCAAATAACTGAATCGCCATCATTGCCGCGACTGCCAAAAAAAATTTGTAACTTCGCTTAAAAGTAATAATAACCTGTCCCATATTCGCTAAACTTCGACGCTTGAAACATTTTCCCTGCAATAAAAATTTTTTTCATTAGCGCAAAAAAAATCTCGAACTCATTTTCAAGTCCGAGTAAAAAAATTTTCAAAAATTTTCAGCAAGCAAACTTTTTCATGAAAAATATTTGTCGTCCACTTTCGCAATTATCATCGCCAGCTCAAACTTTGTAATTTTGTTTGAGCCTTTGAACGTTCCATCGCTGTAGCCGTCCATAAATCCTTCGCCGGTCACTCTGCTAATCGCTTTGTATGCCCAATGATTTTGCGGGACATCGCTATAGGAAACGGATGCAGAAGTTAATTCTAAGCCGCCTGTTTTGAGAAATTGATCAAGCGTGAGCGCGAACCCTTGTCGGTCAATTTCTTTATCGCCTTGAAAAGATCCATCGCCGTAACCTTCCATTACTCCGAGTGCCGCCATAATTTTTGTCGCTTCATACGCCGGAGTATTTTCAGGAACATCGTTGAAAGGATTTGAGGCAGAAATTTTTTCTTTAGAAACTTTTTGGAAAAGTCCTGCCAACATTATCGCCATATCGTAACGCGTCGCGTTACTGTTGCCGTTGAAATTTTTGCCGTCCGCTTTGATAACTCCGTCCTTCACAAGTTTTTCCACAGAACCGTATGCCCAATGATTTGAAGGAACATCGCTGAAGCTAGCCGCAAAACTTACCGACGACACCCCAAGCGCAAACACCGCGATTAAAACTGCCGAAAAAATCTTTCTCATCATCTGAAAAACCTCCTAATTGAAATTTTAAAAATTTTTTTCTGATTGTAACATAAAAGTTTTTATTTGTGGTGTCCTCGCAGGACACTGAGCAAAAAAATTTTTCGAACTCATCTTCAAGTCCGAGCGGAAAAATTTTTTCGGCGCAGATTTTTAATTTCCTTGCTGAATCTCTCTTCTTCGCTAAAAATGCAACCGCAATAATTTTGTCGATAAAGTTCAAGCTGCAAACTTAAATCAATTCCTTCTTGCCAGCCGACGCGAAAATCTTCATAAAAAAACTTCACGCCGAATTTTTTTGCAAAAGTTTCGGCAATTTTTTTCATCAACTCATGATTTTGGTGAATACTGTAAAAAAGCGTCGAGGAAAAAATTTCAAAATTATTTTCTGCCGCAAATTTTGCAGTTTCAGAAAGTCGCCAAGCGTAACAAATTTTACAACGCGCATGAAAGCCGTCGGAATTTTGAAAAGTATCCGAGTCAAAAACTTTTCCGACAACGCTCGAAGTTTTTTCCAAAAAATCTCTCAAGCCGTAGTGATTGTCATGAAAAAATTTTATTCCTACCTTTTCGGAAAATTCTCGCGCCGTCCGAAGTCTTTTCCTCCACTCTTGATAAGGATGAATGTTTGGATTGAAAAAGTAGCCGACAGGTTCAAAATTTTCCCCGCGCAATTTTTTTACAGTGTAGCAAGAACATGGGCCGCAACACATATGCAATAAAATTTTTTTAGGTGGAAAGGCGGGAAAGTGGGAAGGTGAAAAGTTTTTTTCCATTTTAAATTTCTCAAACAAAGTGACAGGCGACAAAATGATTTTCTTCGACTTCGCGGAACTCAGGCTTTTTTTCCTTGCAAAGATTTTGACAAGATTCGCAGCGATTTTGAAAAGGACAGCCGGGCGGAATATCGAGCGGACTCGGAATGTCTCCGGGCAAAATTCCGATGTATTGATTTTTTTCTTGATCGGTGGAGAAAACTGCCTTCAAAAGTGCGCGGGTGTATGGATGCTTTGCTTGATTTAATTTGTCGCCGTCAAATTTTTCCATCATATTGCCGAGATACATCACCGCGATTCTGTGCGCGAATAAACTGACAAGAGCCATATCGTGACAAATAAAAATATATGTGATACCTTTTTCGCGCTGAAGTTTGACCAAAAGTTTTATAATCGTGTCCTGAACCGAAACATCAAGCGCGGAAGTTGCCTCGTCGCAAGCAATAATTTCAGGTTCAAGTGCCAACGCTCTGGCGATTGCAACTCTTTGTCTTTGTCCGCCGCTCATGTTGTGAGGATAGCGGTTTATAAAATCAGTAGGCAAGTCAACCTGTTGCAAAAGTTCTGCTGCTTTACTTTCGACATCAGATTTTGAAACCAGATTGAAATTCAAAAGAGGTTCGCAAATAATTTCTTTGATTTTCATTTTTGGATTGAAGGCGGCAGTCGGATCTTGAAAAACCATTTGTATGTGGCGATAATTTTGTCTTTTCTCCTCGCCTGAAAGTTTCGTAATGTCCGTGTCGTGAAAAATAATTTTTCCTGCAGTCGGTTTTTGCATATTCATAATCGATTTAAGCAAAGTAGTTTTTCCGCAACCGCTCTCTCCGACGACGGCAAGAGTTTCACCCTTGCGGACATTTAAATTTATATTATCGCAGGCAGTCAGAAATTTTCCTCCGGCGACGGGAAATTTTTTTGTAAAGTTTTGAACTTGCATAATAGTTTCAGACATATCTTTCGCCTCCGATTTCAGGAACTGCCGCCAACAAAGTTTTTGTGTAATCGGCTTGAGGATTATTTATCACGGCGGAAGTTTCTCCGTACTCGACAACTTTTCCCTGCGACATAACCATCAAATTATCTGACAGGTAACTTGCCACTCCGAGATTGTGAGTAACCATGATCATTGACGCTCCCGTGCCGCGAGTGACAAACATGAGTTCGCCGACAATTTGCGCTTGCGTCGTCACGTCCAGAGCCGAAGTCGGTTCATCAGCAAGCAAAAGTTTCGGCTGAAAAGTTATCGCCATCGCAATTCCGATGCGCTGACGCATGCCGCCCGAAAGTTCAAAAGTATAGCTGCTCATAATATTTTCCGGGTTCGGCAAATTCATCAGCGTCAATTTTTCAATCGCCATATCATACGCAGATTTTTTATCCAAGTCGCTGTGAACTTGAATGTATTCGATAAACTGTTTGCCGATCGTTTGAACGGGATTCAACATATTCCCGCTGTCCTGAAAAATCATGGAAATATCTTTGCCGCGAATTTTTCGCCAGTCACTTGAGTTGAGTTCCAACAAATTTTTATCTTCAAAAATAATCTCGCCGTTAGAAATTTTTCCACCGCCGGGCAGAAGATTTAAAATTGCGCGAATGACTGTGGTTTTTCCCGAGCCGCTCTCGCCGACGATGGTTAAAATTTTTCCTTCCTCCAGATCAAAATTTACATCTTGAACTGTAGGCTTGACATTTTTGTCGTAGGAAATGTCCAAGTTTGAAACCTTGAGCAACATTTTAAATTTCACTCCCTCAATGAAAAATTTTTCCCTGTCACTTTTAAACTTTTAGAACTTGAAACTTTGAATACAGCATCTTAATCTTAAATTATTTTTTTATCCAACCGAACTCCTCAAAACTTTGCCGATACTCGATGCGCGAATAAAAATCTTTCATTGTATTTTCTGTCTGGAAAATTGGCACACGCTCCAAAGCATACATATTGCTCCCTAAATCCACGCCGCCATATTTGATTGTATATGCGCCTTTGTAGCCGACATCTTTTGCAATTCCCGCGATATGTAAATTATAAGTTCCTGTCGGGTACGCCAAAAAATTTACAGGCTTGCCGAGATTTTCTTCCAGAACAATTTTTGAATTTAAAAGTTCGCTGCGAATTTCATCGTCGGGAAGTTCTTCAAGTTTTGTGTGATTCAAAGTGTGCGACTGAATAGTGATTCCGTTTTCGGACATTTCTTTAATTTGTTCCCAAGTCAAATAATTATTTTTCCCGACGAAGGCAGGGACAACAAAAACTGTAGCGCGGATTCCATAAGATTTCAGAATTGGAAAAGCGTTTTGATAATTGTCGTCGTAACCGTCGTCGAAAGTTATCAGCACAGGCTTATCAGGTAATTCAATTTCTCCGCTAAGTCCGCCGTCAAGTTCGTCCGGAGTAATTGGAACATATCCATTGTTAATTAAGTAAGCCATTTGCATTGAAAAGTCGCTTGGAGTAATTGCAAGCGAATTGAAAGAATTTCTGACTTGGTGATAATTTAAAACCAAAATTTTTGGCCCGGCTGAAATTTCTTCAATGTCCTGCGCGGAAATTTTTTTGTCAATTTTATTTCCGACAAAAATTATCGCCAAGATTAAAATTAAAGTTACAAAAAGTTTTAAGGTGTAAGGGATAAGATGTAAGTGGTAAGACAAAAAATTCCTCATTCCTCATTCCTCATTCCTAATCATTTGGACGCTTGCCGCTCTTGCCTGTAAACTTGTGATAATTTCCACCTTTGCGCCTGTTCATAAGTTCAGCAAATAAATCTTCCGGCTTAATTCCATGAAATGCCAACAAAACTAAACAGTGATACCAGAGGTCGCCCATTTCATACAAAATTTCTGACTCCTCGCCATTTTTCGACGCGATAATTGTTTCAACTGCCTCCTCTCCGACTTTCTTCAAAATTTTATCCTGCCCCTTGCCGAAAAGATAATTTGTATAAGAACCTTCGACAGGGTGACGCTGCCTGTCTTTGATGACGGAATAAAGTTCATAAAGTACAAGCGAAAGATTTTCTTGCGGCGGCTGTTCGACGACGGCAGGAAGATTTTCATTCGCGTCAAGTCTTCTGCCGCTGAAACAGGAATAAGTTCCGGTATGACAAGCCACGCCTGTTTGATGAACTTTTACAAGGAGTGTGTCGCCGTCGCAATCATAATAAAGTGCTTTGACTTTCTGGACGTTGCCGCTTTCCTCGCCTTTCTTCCAAAGTTTTCGGCGACTGCGGCTGTAAAAATGAGTGTAACCTGTTTCAACTGTCTTTTGAAGTGATTCGGCGTTCATGTAAGCAAGCATTAAAACCTGTCCGCTTTCTTCCTGAACAATCGCCGGGACAAGTCCGCGCTCATCAAATTTAATTTTTTCAATATCAATTTCCATGTTCAAAGCCTCCTCAAAAAAGCTTTTCAGCGATAAACTTCGCGCCTGTGATTAACATCAACCACAGTTATTAAAATTTCCTCGTCCTCAATCTTGGCGATAATTCTATAATCTCCGACGCGATAACGCCAGTTGCCTTTTAAATTTCCTGTCAATGCCTTTCCATGCTGTCGGGGGTTTTCACAGTCTTCAAGATTTTTTTCAATCCAGCCTATAATTCGGTTTTTAATTGAGTTATCTAATTTTTTCAATGCCTTTCTTGCGTCAATGGTGTAATCAAGTTTATATTTTTTCATTGCAAGCCCAACCATTTTTTTACTTCGGCATGAGTGTAAGTTGTCGGATTTTTTTTATATTCTTCCATTGCTTGATTAAAAGCAGTTAAATCTGCGTCATCGGCAAAAATCATTTCCAAAATTGCCTGTTTTGCAACCTCAGAAAAATTCATTTCATTTTGTTTCATGTAATCTTCAACAATTTGCGTTTCTTTGTCGTCGAAATTAACTTCAAAAGTCATACAAATTCCTCCTCAAAACCGAACTTCAACGCCGTGACTTTTTAAATATTCTTTAACTTCGCGAATTGTATATTTGCCGTAATGAAAGACTGAAGCTGCTAAAACTGCGTCAGCTTTGCCGTCCACCAAAACTTGCAAAAAATGTTTCAATTCACCTGCGCCGCCGCTGGCAATTACAGGAACATTCACCGCCTCCGAAACTGCGCGAGTTAAATCAATGTCGTAACCGTCTTTCGTGCCGTCCGCGTCCATTGAAGTCAGCAAAATTTCTCCTGCGCCGAGTGCGACAGCTTTTTTCACCCAGTCAAGGCAGTCAATTCCTGTCGGAGTTCTGCCGCCGTTCAAAAAAATTTCCCAACCTGAATCATCTTCGCGCCTTTTTGCATCGACGGCAAGCACAACGCATTGACTGCCAAATTTTTTCGCGCCTTCGGAAATCAATTCAGGATTTTTCACCGCCGCGCTGTTGATAGAAATTTTGTCTGCTCCCGCCTTCAACATTACGCGCATATCTTCTACAGTTCTAATTCCTCCGCCGACAGTGAAGGGAATAAAAACTTGAGCCGCACAATTTTTTGCAACGTCAACCATCGTTCCTCGCTTTTCATGACTTGCAGTAATATCTAAAAAAACAAGTTCGTCCGCACGTTCGCTGTCATACCTTTTCGCAAGTTCGATTGGATCTCCCGCGTCGCGCAGTCCGACAAAATTTGTTCCTTTCACAACTCTGCCTTCCTTAACGTCGAGGCAGGGAATAATTCTTTTTGTAAGCATTTAAATTTTAACTCCTAAATTTTTTTGCCGACAGCTTTTGCAATTTCATTCAAGTTCGACATTAAAATTTTAAAATCTTCCGGCGTTAAAGATTGGTTGCCGTCCGAAAGTGCAACTTCAGGATGCGGATGAACTTCAATCATTAAACCGTCCGCACCTGCCGCAATTCCTGCTTTAGACATCGGCGCGATCATTGAACGCCGTCCGGTTCCGTGACTTGGATCAACAATTATCGGCAAGTGTGAAAGTTCTTTAATCGCCGCCACTGCTGACAAGTCCAAAGTATTGCGCGTGTAAGTTTCATAAGTTCTGATTCCGCGCTCGCAGAAAATTACATTTTCATTTCCACCGACCATGATATATTCAGCAGCGTTCAGCCACTCGGAAATTGTTGCAGAAAGTCCGCGCTTCAACATAATCGGCTTGGAAGATTTTCCCAACGCTTTGAGCATCTGAAAGTTTTGCATATTTCTCGCGCCGACTTGCAAAATGTCTGCATACTTTTCAACAAGTTCAATGTCCTCACGGTCAACAATTTCAGTAACAACTTTCATTCCAAATTCATCAGCCACTTGACGCAAAAGTTTTAAACCTTCCTCGCCAAGTCCCTGAAAGTCGTACGGCGAAGTTCTCGGCTTGTAAGCTCCTCCGCGCAGAATTTTAGCACCTGCATTTTTAACTGCCTCTGCCGCCGCGTGAAGTTGTTCATAACTTTCTACGCTGCAAGGTCCAGCCATGACAACAAGTTCATCGCCGCCAATTTTCACGCCGTCCACGTCAATAACTGTGTCCAGCGGATGAAAGTCGCGGCTGACAAGCTTATATTTTTCTGTAATGCGGACAGTTTTTTCAACGCCTGCCATCATTTCCATTTCGAGGTTGGCAATAATTTTTTTGTCGCCGATAACTCCGACAATAGTTCTGTCCTCGCCTTCGGAAAGATGCGTACGCAAATGCAAACTTTCCAACTTTTTTATAACATTATCAATATTTTTCTTCGTCGCGCTTGGTGACATTACAACAATCATTTTTATCAAACTCCCTTCATTTGCGGAAAAAATTTTACTCAATCTTTTAAAGTTGGTCAAGTCAAATAAAAAAACTTGCAACTTTTTTCAGATGCAAGCCAATTTTTCAGATTTTAATTCGCCGTCCAAAATCTTGCCAACGCCTAAAAATTTTTCACCGTCATAAACTTTAACAATTTTGTCTGAAAGTTTCACGGTCGTGGAAAGTCCGCTCAAAAATGCTTTCACTCTGTGCGAAGGCAAATTAAATTTTTCAAACTCTAGACAACTTTCAATCGGCTGTAAAAATTTTTGCGGAGAAATTTTTAATTCCTCAATACCTGCAGAATCTTCCAGAAAAAATTTTCCGACGCGCGTCCTCTGCAAACTTTTCAGCGTAGCAGGAATTTTAAAAAATTTTCCAAAGTCAACTGCAAGACTTCTGATGTAAGTTCCTTTCGCGCAGTCAACTTCGACTGTGACAAAATTTTTTTCAACCTGCAGAATTTTAAAACTGTTTATTTTTACAAGTCGCGCAGGAATTTCAAAATCAACATTCTTTCTTGCCAAGTCGTACGCTTTGCGACCTGAAATCTTTATCGCGGAATATTTCGGCGGAGTCTGTTCAATTTCACCGACAAAATTTTTTGCCGCCGCCTGAAGTTTATTGAGTGTCGGCATTGAAAAATTTTCTGTCTGAAAAATAACTTCGCCGTCCAAGTCCCCACTGTCAGTTTCAAGTCCGAAAAAAATTTCTGCGCGATAAGTTTTGTCACAGTCCGAAATGTATTCAAGAAACTTCGTTGCCCTGCCGACTGCCACAGGTAAAACTCCTTCAGCCGCCGGATCCAAAGTTCCGCCGTGACCGACTTTTTTTGTCTGAAAAATTTTTCGCACTAAATTAACTGCGTCGTGACTTGTAAAATTTTTCGGCTTGTTTAAATTTATAAATCCATCCATAACTTTCTAATTTTCAAAATCGGCAAGCAAAGTTTCTTTGTCCTCCTCGAACTCGGCGGGAGAAATTTTTTTTGTTTCAACCATAAATTCGCCAATCGCGCGAATCAAAATATTTTTCGCGTCGTCAAAACTTTTTTCCAGCGTACAACCTGCCGCACGAACATGACCGCCGCCACCAAGTTTCTGCGCGATTTTTGAAACATCGACAGTCTTTGAACGCATCGAAACGCGACAAATTTTTTCGCCCTTGCAAGTCAGCAAAAATGCCACGTCCACAGAATCAATCACGCGAATTAAATCTATCAAGCCTTCGGTCGTGTCCGTTTTCTTCGCAAGATTTTCATCAATAAACATTCCGACAACTTTGCCGTCGTAAAAAAGTTTTGCCGTTTGAAGTGCGGCAGAAGTAACTTGAACTTCCCGGGCAGTTCTTTTCTCGACGTTTTCGGCAATCAAATTCGGTTTAACTCCGCACTCAACAAGTTCAGCCGCCGCACGAAAAGTTGCAGGCTTTGTGTTCGAGTAATTGAAAAATCCTGTGTCAGTCGCCAATCCTGTGTAAAGACAAATTGCAATATCCTCTGTAATATTCGCGCCGAGAATTTTTGTAAGGTGAAAAATTATTTCGCAAGTTGCCGCAGCCGTCGCCTCGACATACAAAAAATTTTCTTCATTTTTATTTGTGATGTGGTGATCGATATTTAAAATTGGTGCGTCGGTAATTTCCAAAACTTTTCCAATTCTGTCGGGGGCGGTGTCCAAAATTATCAAGAGGTCGGCAGAAATTTTTTCATTCTCCTGCGGACGCTGAATTTCTTCGGCAAAAGGAAGCGTTACAAAATTTTTTGGCAACTTGTCATCAATGTAGGCGAAAACTTTTTTATTCATGGTGCGGAGAATTTGAAGCATCGCCAGCGTCGAGCCGATCGCGTCGCCGTCGGGATTGATATGTGCCGTGACTAAAATTTTTTCAGCGTCGGAAATTTTTTTTGCAACTTCATCAAGAGTTATCTTCATTTTGTTTCGCTCCTTCCTTTTCAATTTCCAGTAAAATTTTTTGAATGTGTTCGCTGTAATCGAGTGAAGTATCCAGCGCGAAAGAAATTTCAGGCGTGAAACGAAGTCGAATCCTCTTGCCAATTTCGCGGCGAATAAATCCCAGCGCACTTTGCAAACCTTTCAGAGAATCTTGAACTTTTTTTTCATCGCCCATAATGCTGACATAAATTTTCGCGTCGCGCAAGTCGCCTGTCATTTCTACGTCGGTGACGGTGACAAAACCAATTCGCGGATCTTTAATTTCGCGCAGGAGCATTTTACTCATTTCTTGCTTGATAAGTTCCTGCAATTTTTCTATCCTAAGTTGACTGCTCATTTTCTACCTCACAAGACAAAAATTTTTCTGTAGTATAACATATTTTTTTGTAATGGAAAAATTATTTCAGTAAATCCGGTCTGCGAAGTTTTGTAATTTCCAAAGATTTTTCACGCCGCCACTTTTCAATATTCGCATGGTGTCCAGAAAGTAAAATTTCAGGAACTTTTTTGCCTTCAAAATCTTGCGGTCTGGTGTATTGCGGAAAACTTAAAAGTCCGTCGAAAAATGAATCAGTCCGCGCAGAATCTTCCGAGCCCAAAACGCCCGGCAACATTCTTGCAACCGCGTCGATAATCACCATCGCAGGAAGTTCGCCGCCTGTCAAAACAAAGTCGCCGATCGAAATCAATTCATCTGCCAAGTCATAAATTCTTGCGTCGAAGCCTTCATAATGTCCGCAAATAAAAATCAGTCTGTCGAAAGTTGAAAGTTCCTTTGCCTTCGACTGATTGAAAACTTTTCCGCTCGGGTCGGTAATAATAATTTTTCGCGACAAATTTTCATCGCGACTTAAAACATTTCTGACAGCTCGATACATTGGCTCAGGTTTCAAAACCATTCCGCTGCCGCCGCCGAAAGGAGAATCATCAACTTGCTTATGTTTGTCAAAAGCAAAGTCGCGGAGCTGAGTAAAATTTATCCGCAAAATTTTTCTGTCAATGGCGCGTTTAATTATGCTGTCGGCGAAAGGCGAAGAAAACATTTCAGGAAAAAGCGTAATGACATCGACTAACATTTTTCCACTTCCTTTGCAAAAAATTTTATCAGAAAAAATCTCGGCGTTAAAGAGTTGGGCGTAAATTTTTTTTTGCAAGAAAAATTTTTGCGGCGTTAAAAATTTCATTTACTTTCTACCCTCACAACGAATTAGTCAGTCTCCGCTATTATTCTGCCCAACGTATTCCAATTTTTTTCATGGCACTCACTCCATAAAAAAAATAGTTTGCATAATTTCACTTACACAAACCATTTTACATTTCCGTCTGAGGAATGATTGCTAATTTGAACTCCAACTCGATTTTATGGAAGACGTTATTTACAGAAAAATTTTTTACATCTACATCTCTCTCTGCAGAACAATTTTTCAAAATTCCATAAACGCATCAAACCTGTCATAAGCGTCAATAATTTTTGAAACAATCTCGTGACGAACAACATCAATCGAATCCATTTCGCAAATGCCCACACCCTTAACGCCTTTCAGAATTTCAACTGCTTCTCCAAGTCCCGATTTTACCCCGTGTGGCAGATCAATTTGACTTAAATCCCCCGTAATTGCCATACGCGAATTGAACCCCAGTCGCGTCAAAAACATTTTCATTTGTTTACTAGTGGTGTTCTGGGCTTCGTCCAAAATTATAAAAGCATCACTCAAAGTTCGCCCACGCATATAAGCAAGTGGAGCAATTTCAATCACTCCGCGCGAAAAAAATTTTTGGTACATATCAAAGCCAAGTATCTCCTGCAACGCATCATAAAGTGGACGAAGATAAGGATCCACTTTCTCCTGCATATCGCCGGGCAAAAAACCTAATTTTTCCCCCGCCTCAACAGCCGGTCGCGTCAAAATAATTTTTTTTACTCCACGAACACGCAAATAGTAAGCTGCCATTGCCACCGCCAAAAAAGTTTTCCCTGTACCTGCCGCCCCTACTCCGAAAGTTACAACATTTTTTTTTAGTGCCTCAATGTAATTTTGTTGCCCTAAACTTTTCGCGTGAATGTGTTTGCCATTCGCCGCAACAATAATCGTTTCACCGAAAATTTTCTGCATCTCGTCCGACCGATTAGTTTTAACGAGTTTAATAACGCCCGACACATCCTCTATAGAAATGATACCTACATTTCGATAAAGTTTTTGAAGTTCCAAGATAACCTTCTCTGCCCGACTAACTTCGGAAAAATCTCCATGAAGTTCGATAAAATTTCCGCGGCTGACAACTCTGCATCCGAATTTTCTGTCAACCATTTGCAAAAATTCATCTCGTTCGCCTAAAATTGCCTGAGTTTCCTCAAAGTTGGTAAGTTCAATTTTTTTCGTTGTCAAGTTTCTTTTATCGCCTTTCCATGTAAAAGTGTTGTCACCGAAACAAAGGAAATTTCCATCATAGTAAATTATTACTCCGGCGATTAAAAATAACCAAAAAAAATCTTTAAGTCTTTTCAAGCTCCGTATATGCTCGTGATTTAATTTTTATGACGTGGAATTTATTGATGCCGGAGTAATAGTACGCAGGAATGTAAAACAAAAAAATCTTTCAACTTTTTTGTAAGTCAAAAGCATTATAAAAGTACAAGAGAAACACCTGTAATTTGCAAACAATCAGTGCAAAAGTTGTCACTTCAGAAAGTTTTTTTCAAAAATAAAAAAATGGCAGGGGCAGTAAGAATTGAACTCACAACCTACGGTTTTGGAGACCGTTGCTCTACCAATTGAGCTATACCCCTGAGTGGGGCGACTCGTGGGGATCGAACCCACGCATATCGGAGCCACAATCCGACGTGTTGACCACTTCACCAGAGCCGCCGGGCGAGATAAAGTAAAACGACTTTGAAAGGACTCCAAAGCCGCATAATTTAATCGGCGAAAACCAATGTTACCGCGCCGTCGCCAGCGGAGTATTTTAGGCGGAAATACGCTTAACTGCTGTGTTCGGAAAGGGAACAGGTGAGCCGCATTCCAATCAACGCCGAAGGAACTGTTAAAGCAGTTCGCTGAAAAACACACAGGAAAGAAACGCATTAGGGAGAGTGGGGTGAAAACGAACAACATATTAGTATCGGACAGCTGAACACGTTACCGTGCGTACACCTCCGACCTATCGACCTTATAATCTGTAAGGTGTTTTAGAAAGATACCTCATCTTGAGAGGGGTTTCACGCTTAGATGCTTTCAGCGTTTATCCTTACCGAACGCAGCTTGTCGACAATGCCGCTGGCGCGACAATCGAAACACCGTAGGTTCGTCCACTCTGGTCCTCTCGTACTAGGAGCAGAATCTCTCAAGTATCTAACGCCCGCGATGGATATGGACCGAACTGTCTCACGACGTTCTGAACCCAGCTCACG
>CALEPR010000115.1 GCA_937910665.1 uncultured Selenomonadales bacterium | reverse complement strand
GCTTGATGAATCCTTATTTTCTCATGAAACTCATATTCAAAAATTGATTTCCGTGAGTTTCAGGGGGAAGGGAAAACTAAATCTTATTCCCTGAAGCTGCAGTTTCTTAATGGCAATTTCTGAATTTAGTATATGAGATTCTGTGCAAATTTTTTCATTCTGCCTATAACAATTTTTTCGCCGGTGAAATTTTCCGTCATCAAAATTAAAACTGTGTCGCCATTTTTGCCGCCGAAAATAATTCCGCCGTCGTCAAAAAGTCCGGCGAGTGCTCCTGTCTTGTGTGCGATAATTTTGTCTGGGCAGGCAGCGTTAAAACATTCGGTGTCGGTTTGGTCTTTCAAAAATTCCAGCATAAGTTGATCGTAGGCACTGCCGACTTCCTGCAAATTATACAAGTTCAGAAAAAAATTTCCCAAGTCGCGAGCCGAAGTATAATTTTCCTTGCCGTTGAAGTCCATCATTTTTCTTTGCAAAATTGTATCGGTGTAACCTTTCATTTGCAAATATTCGTTGACTGTGGACATGCCGAGCAAATCAATCATCATATTTGTTGCGGTGTTGTCGCTGTGAATTATCATCATTCTTAAAACTTCGCGCATGGTCAGTTGACTTCCTGTGGGGTAACCTGCCAAAATTCCCGAGCCGCCGACTTTGTTGTAAGCGTTAATGGTCATCGGCTGATCGAGAGATAAATTTCCGTCCTTCACAAGTTCCATCGCCGTCGCCAAAATAAAAACTTTAATCATGCTCGCCGAGCGCATTTTTTTTGAATTGTAAAGATAAGGCGTTTGAGATTTTTGCGGATAAGCAATGTAAACTGCATACTCCGAGCCGTCGTTCAAAATATTTTTGACAGAGCTGTCCATTCCTAGAAAAAGATTTTCTTCTGCCGCCTCTGCCACAGAAATATTTTTTTCAGGCTCGGAAATTTTTTCCACAACTTTTGTGCAGGGCAATTCTTTTTTCTCAGTAACTTTTGAAAAAAAGAATCCGCCGCCGATAAAAAAAATTGCGAGTGCGACTGAAATAATTTTTTTGTTCATAAAAATTTCTCCTCTCGGACAAAATTATTTTTTTATGATTTCCAAAATCTTTTCGGCGGAAATATTTTCTTGCTCGGAAGTTTCAAGATTTTTTACGGTGACTGTGGAATTTTCAACTTCGTCGTCGCCGATTATCAGCGCGAATTTTGCTCCCGACTTCGCCGCCTGTTTCATTTGCGCTTTAATGCTCCGCTTTGCAAAATCCATCGTCGCGGAGATATTTTTTCTGCGAAGTTTTGACAAAATTTCAAAACCGAAAATTTCAGCCGCCGAACCGACTGCAACTATAAATGCGTCAAAATTTTTCTCTGCCGACTTCAATAAATTTTGTTTTTCAAGGGCGATTAAAATTCTTTCAAGTCCCGCAGCAAATCCAATTCCGGGCGTAGGATTTCCTCCAATTTCTTCAACAAGTCCGTCGTACCTGCCGCCGCCCGCAACCGCCGACTGAGCTCCAAGAGGTGCGTATCGAATTTCAAAAGCCGTCTTGGTATAATAATCCAGTCCGCGAACAAGTCTGCTGTCAATTTCAAAATCAATTTTCGCCGCCTGTAAAAATTTCTGAACTTTGTCGAAATGTTCCTTGCAGTCGTCGCACAGGCAAGTAAAAATATTCGGCGCGTCCTGCATAAATTCTTTTTCGCCGTCAACTTTGCAATCCAAAAGTCGCAGAGGATTTTTTTCAATGCGCTTTTTGCAGTCGCCGCAAAGTTCCTCGCTGTACTCTGAAAAATATTCTTGCAATTTTTGTCTGTAAACAGGACGACAATGCGGACAGCCGACAGTATTTATTTTTAAATGCAAATCTTCCAGTCCCAAACTTTTCAGAAAATCCCAAGCAAGCAAAATTATTTCCGCATCGAGCGCAGGATTTTTTTCCCCCAACGCTTCGACTCCGAACTGATGAAATTCTCTCAACCTTCCTGCCTGCGGTCTGTCATACCGAAACATTGAGCCAATATAAAAAAGTTTTTGAACCGAGCCGTCCGCATAAAGTTTATTTTGAAGATAGGCGCGAACAACCGACGCAGTATTTTCCGGTCGCAAAGTAATTGACCTTTCGCCCCTGTCCGTGAAAGTATACATTTCTTTATCGACAACATCTGTGCCTTCGCCGATCCCGCGCTGAAAAAGTTCAGTGTGTTCAAAAGTTGGCGTGCGAATTTCTTCATAGCCGAAAAGTTTGCAGATGTCGCGAATTTTTTTTTCGACTTCGATCCAATTTCCAATTTGTTCAGGTAAAATATCTTTTGTGCCTCGCGGCGCATTTGTCAGCAATTTCAATTCCTCCAAACTTCTCGAAATTTCTCAAGCATTATAAACTATGAAAATTTTTATTGCAATTTAAAGGTGTTATGAATTAGATAAAATTTTTACAGTTTCAAGTTGATCCGGCAAAGTGAAATAATTTTGCTTTTAGAAAAAAACGACCGACAAAATTTTTCTGTCAGCCGATAAAATTTTCTATTCAGTTACAAAAATTTTTTAAATCAATCTTGTGGACGAGGTTTGCGAATAACTCCAAGAATCGCACAGCCGACGGCCGCACCAATCAAAACCGCTACCAAATACATCAGCGGATTTCCAATCGTCGGGACAACGAAAATTCCGCCGTGAGGAGCGCGAAGCGTGCAGTCAAACGCCATCGACAATGCACCGGCAACAGCTGAACCGGCAACGCAGGCAGGAATAACATGGAGCGGATCTCCTGCCGCGAAAGGAATAGCACCTTCAGTTATGAAGGACAATCCCATGACAATGTTTGTAGGACCTGTTTGTCTTTCGCTCGGCGTGAATTTATTTTTGAAAATAAATGTCGCAAAAGCAATCGCGAGCGGAGGAACCATACCGCCTGCCATAACAGCCGCCATGACATGATATTCGCCGCTTGCCAAAAGTCCTGTGCCTGTGACGTAAGCAGCTTTGTTGATTGGGCCGCCCATGTCAATCGCCATCATCCCTCCGACAAGTGCGCCAACCATTAACTGCGCTGAAGTATCCATATTCTTCAAAGTATCAACCAACCACTCGTTGATAGCCGCAATAGGTGGACCAATTATCAAAGTGCAGATAAAGCCGATAATCAAAACGCCAAGCAGAGGATAAATTAAAATTGGTTTTGTACCTTCCAAAGACGCAGGCAAAACGCTGAATGCTTTTTTCAGCCAGTTGACAATGTAACCTGCCAAGAAACCTGCAACCAACGCTCCTAAGAATCCTGAGCCGTTCGACGCAGAAAGTGCGCCGCCGACAAAACCGGCAGCCAAACCGGGTCTGTCAGCAATCGACATCGCAATAAAACCTGCCAAAACAGGCAACATAAATCCAAAGGATGCGCCGCCGACATCTTTAAAGAATTTCGCGACAGGATTTATTGAACCAAAATTGCCTCTTTCAGCTTCAGGCAGTGAATTGAAATCGACAGCCATTCCGTCGATCAAAAATGCAATCGCAATTAAAATACCGCCACCGACGACGAAAGGCAACATATGAGAAACGCCGTTCATCAAATGTTTGTAAACTTGGCGACCGAGACTTTCATTCTCGATTGATGCGCCACCTTCATCTCCCCCGCCTTCTCCGGCTTTTGCGTGATAAATTGGTGCAGAGCCGTCAAGAGCGCGGTCGATAAGTTCATCAGCTTTGTTAATGCCGTCAGCAACTTTTGTAATTACAACTCGCTTGCCGTCGAATCTTGCCATTGCAACATTTTTATCAGCCGCAATAATAATTCCGTCAGCCTTTGCAATTTCGTCCGCAGTCAAAACATTTTTCGCGCCCCCCGAGCCGTTAGTTTCGACCTTGATTGAAATTCCGCGTTTCTTGGCGTGCTGTTCCAAACTTTCAGCCGCCATGAATGTATGCGCGATACCTGTCGGACAAGCTGTGACTGCCAAAATTTGAATGTGGTCAGCCGCCTCTTTCGACAACTCAACAGCCGCAGACTCAGGGGCTTGGAATTTTCCGTCCTCTTTGTCGTCGATAAGTTTTAAAAATTCTTCCTTCGACTTCGCCTTGATTAACGCTTCTTTGAAGTCAGCGTCCATAATCATTGTTGCAAGTTTTGAAAGAATCATTAAATGTTCGTCATTTCCTCCGTCAGGCGCGGCGATTGCGAAAAACAGTCGCGCAGGATTTCCGTCCATAGACTGGAAGTCAATTCCTTCCGGAATAGTCATAGCTGAAAGACCGGGTTCTTTAACGCCTGCAGATTTTGCGTGCGGCGTTGCAATTCCGTCGCCAAGACCTGTCGTCCCCGACGCTTCACGCGCAAGAACATCTTTTTTGTACTGTTCTTTGTCCTTGAGGTTGCCGCCTTTGTCCATCAAGTCTACCAAGTGTGAAATGGCATCTGATTTGTCTTTGACGTGCGCACCTAAGTCAATGCTCGCATTTTTGAGCAATTCAGTAACTCTCATAGTTACACACCTCCAATTTAATTAGGAATTAGGAGTGAGGAATTTTTTACTTTCCATCTTTCCATCTTTCCATCTATGAAAAAATACTTTTAATCTTCTTGTAAAGTTTTGAAGTAAAAGGTTCATCGTCCTCTGTGGCGTGGAAAATTTGTCCCTGTCCGGCCTTCAACCTGTCAAAAAGTTGTTCAGGTTTATTCATCGCCGTGCCGACTGCCGTCGTCAACATTAACTTTCCGTCGAAACGCGAGATGGGAACTTTTTTACTCGCCGCGATAATAACTGCGTCGGCGTTTTTAATTTCTTCCTCAGTCAGAGCATGATAAACTCCCGCCGCTCCATGAACTTCAACGCGAACATTCATGCCTAACTTCGCCGCACAATTTTTCAGTGCCTCGCGTGCCATGAATGAAGATGAAATTCCTGTCGGGCAAGCGGTGACTGCAATTATTTTTGAATTCTCGGACACCTCAGGCTGTTCAGCTTTCGCGCGTTCTTCTTCCTTCGCGTCGATAAGTTTTAAAATTTCCTCGACAGTCTGCGCTTTAATTAAAGATTCTTTGAAGTCGTTGTCCATCAAAATGACTGCCAAGCGTCCCATTTCAGTCATTTCTTCATCCCGCGACTGCATGGGTGCAGCAAACAAGACAATCAATCTTGCAGGTTTGCCGTCGATTGAATCAAATTCAACGCCTTCAGGAACGGTAATAAGCGACACGGAAGTTTTTTTAATCGCGCTGTCTTGGGCGTGAGGAGTTGCCAAGCCGTTGGACAAACCTGTCGAACCTTGCGCCTCGCGTTTCAGAACGTCGCGGCGGACTACTTCTTTATCTTTGACCGCTCCGGCTGTCATCAACAAATCAATCAGCATATCAATCGCTTCATGTTTATCGGAAGGATGAACATTCAGAGCGACAGATTTTTTTGAAATAAAATCTGAAATTTTCATCGGTAACAACCTCCTTTCATTTAGTGAGGAATTTGGAATTAGGAGTTAAGAATTATTTTTTCTTTCCTCTTTCCTCGCATCTAATTCATAATTGTTTTTAAAAGTGCTTCGACTTCCGGGCGCGTGGCAAGATTATCTGAAAAAGCAGATGCCGAACCTGTCGCAACGCCCATGAAAAATGCTTTCTTGTAATCGCCTTTCGATTCTTCGTAACCGGCAATGAAACCTGCAACCATTGAGTCGCCCGCGCCGATTGAATTTACCAAAGTTCCTTTCGGTGCAGGTGACTTGAAATATTTTCCGTCCGCAGTCAATAAAATTGCTCCGTCGCCTGCCATCGAAATTAAAACATTCTGCGCACCTTTTTCCTGAAGTTTTTTTGCGTACTCAACAATTTCTTCATCAGTTTTCAAAGTCACGCCGAACATATCTCCAAGTTCATGATTATTCGGTTTAATCAGCCAAGGATTAAATTTCAAAACTTTCAGCAACAAACCTTTTTCGGCATCCACGACAACGCGAATACCTTTGCCCTGAAGTTTTGAAAGTGTCTGCTCATACATATCGTCCGGCAAAGTATTTGGAATTGAACCTGACAAAACTAAAGTATCTTCCGAGCCGAGTTTCTCAAGTTTTTTGAAAAGTTCATTGCGTTTTTCTTCGCTGATTTTCGGTCCCTGTCCATTGATTTCAGTTTCAACTTCCGCCTTGACTTTAACATTGATTCTTGAAAAACCTTCGTCAAGCTGAACGAAATCTTCTGCCGCATTAAATTCGCGCAACTGGCGAACAATTTCTTTGCCTGTAAATCCTGCCAAGAAACCCATCGCCGTCGATTTATGACCAAGATTTCCGAGCACGATTGAAACATTTATTCCTTTGCCGCCGCCGAGTACTTGTTCATAATTTACGCGATTGATTTTACCTGCGGAAAAACTGTCAAGTCTGACAATGTAGTCAAGTGCAGGATTGAAAGTTACGGTGTAGATCAATTTTTTTCTCCTCCCTCACGAATTGAATTTAAAAAATTTTTCTGAATTATACAATAGGAAATTTGATAATTCAAGGAGAGTTTCAAAAAAAGTTCAGTTTTTTTTCAGACTCCATTTTAAAATTCCGACACAATTATTTTTGCAAAAAATTTTTTATTAAAGTTCAATCAGTCTTTTAAAAATTTTATGCTTGTGTTAAGATTGATTAGAAAAAATTTTTTTGGAGTGATTATTTTGAACACATTTAAAATTGAAAATATCGAAGTCGGCGGCGGAAATTTAATTTTGCTTGCCGGTCCATGTGTCCTTGAAGGTTATGAGCGCAGTTTGAAAATTGGTCGCCGCGCAAAAGAAATTTCCGACAAGCTGAACATTCCCTACATTTTTAAAGCGTCCTTCGACAAAGCAAATCGTTCCTCGATAAAAAGTTTTCGCGGTCCCGGTCTTGAGGAAGGATTAAAAATTCTTGCAAAAATTAAATCTGAACTCGGCTGTCCGATTGTCACGGATATTCATGAAAGTTATCAAGCCGAACCTGTTTCAAAAGTTGCGGACGTTTTGCAAATTCCTGCGTTTTTATGTCGACAAACCGATTTACTCATGGCGGCGGCGAAGACAGGAAAAGTTGTCAACGTCAAGAAAGGACAATTTCTTTCAGCTAATGAAATGAAAAATGTCGTCACGAAGTTGGAGGAGAGCGGAACAAAAAAAATTATGTTGACTGAGCGCGGAACAACTTTCGGCTACAATAATTTAGTTGTCGATATGCGCGGCTTGGCGACGATGAGAAGTTTTAATTATCCTGTAATTTTTGACGGCACTCACAGCGTCCAACTTCCCGGCGGCAGCGGGACAACTTCTTCAGGTCAACGCGAATTTGTTCCTTATCTGACAAGGGCGGCGGCGGCTGTCGGGATCGACGGATTGTTTTTGGAAGTTCACGATAATCCTGCCGAAGCTCTTTCTGACGGTCCGAACATGGTCGCACTTGATGACTTGGAAAAAGTTTTGTCGGACGTTTTGAAAGTTCACGATGTTATAAAAAATTTTTGAGGTGTGAAGATGATTAAAGACAGAGCGATTGAAACTTTGAAACTTGAGGCGGCGGCGGTTGAAAATTTAATTCCGCGCATTGACGACGACTTTGTTAAAGCAGTCGAAGATATTTTAAGTTGCGATGGCAGAATTATTTTGACAGGCATGGGGAAATCCGGACACATTGGCAGAAAAATTGCCGCGACTCTTGCCTCGACTGGAACGCCGTCATTTTTCCTACACCCTGCCGAAGCCTATCACGGCGACTTGGGAATGGTAACAGAAAAAGATATTGTGATTGCAATTTCCAACAGCGGAGAAAGTTCGGAGATTGTAAATATTCTTCCAATAATTCGGAGAATCGGTGCGAAAATTATTGCGATGAGCGGCAAAAAAAATTCTTCGCTCGGAACAAATTGCGATCATTTTATTGATATTGGCGTGGAGCGCGAGGCTTGCAACTTGGGACTTGCACCTACTTCCTCGACGACCGCAACTTTGGCGATGGGCGACGCTATTGCTATGGCTCTCATGGACGAAAGAAAATTTACTTCTCAAGATTTTGCGCTTTTCCACCCGGGTGGCGCACTCGGCAGAAAACTTTTGCTGACTGTCGGCGACGTGATGCACACAGGCGAAGAAAATCCGCTTGTCAAACTCGGAGCGACTGCAAAAGATGCGTTGTTTGAGATGACTGCCAAAGGTCTTGGCGCAGTTTCTGTCGTCGACGCAGACGGAAAATTTGTCGGAATTGTCACGGACGGAATTATTCGCCGCGCTCTGGAGAAAGATAAAAATTTTATTGATGAACCTGTCGAACACATTATGTTTGCAAATGCGCTGATTATCGACGCGAAAAAACTTGCGGCGGAAGCTCTTTCAGTCATGGATAAACATAAGCCGCGCCCTGTAACTGTTTTGCCTGTCGTAGACAAAAATAAAAATGTTGTCGGTATGATTCACCTGACCGACTTGTTGAGGAAGGGAATTGTTTAAAAAGTTTGAAGGTGGAAGAATGGCTGAAATTAAAAATGACATCAACCTGCAAAAATTGAAAGATGCTATCGAGGAATGTAAACCGATAAAACTTACAGGAAAAGTTACTCAAGTTGTCGGTCTTGTCATTGAATCGCAAGGACCAACTGTAAGCGTCGGAGAACTTTGTTACATTACGCCTAAAACTCCTAACGCGCCACAAATTCCCGCCGAAGTCGTCGGATTTCGCGAAGGCTATGTTATGTTGATGCCTGTCGGAGAAATGCAGGGCGTTGGGCCCGGCTGCGAAGTTACAGCCGCACAAAAAATGTTGCAAGTCAAAGTTGGCGAGGAACTTTTAGGCAGAGTTTTGGACGGCTTGGGAAATCCTATGGACGACTTGGGACCAATTTTATCGAAGGAAGAATATCCCCTGCAAGCTCCTCCGCCTCCTCCTTTAAATCGTCCGAGAATAAATCAATCTCTTTATGTCGGCGTTCGCGCAGTTGACGGACTGATCACAATGGGCGAAGGTCAACGTATTGGAATTATGGCAGGTTCAGGAGTCGGAAAGTCAACTTTGCTGTCAATGATCGCGAGAAATACTGAAGCTGATATTAGCGTTATTGCTTTAATCGGCGAGCGCGGTCGTGAGGTGCGAGATTTTATTGAGCGCGACTTGGGCGAGGAAGGTTTAAAGCGTGCCGTCGTCGTCGTGGCGACTTCGGATCAACCTGCGCTTGTCAGAATCAAAGGAGCGATGACCGGCACGGCGATCGCAGAATATTTTCGCGACAAAGGTCACAAAGTTATTTTGATGATGGATTCTGTCACGCGTTTTGCGATGGCTCAGCGCGAAGTTGGTTTGACAATCGGAGAACCTCCCGCGACAAGAGGTTACACTCCTTCGGTTTTCGCGCTCCTGCCCAGACTTTTGGAACGTGCGGGGACGAGTGACAAAGGTTCAATCACAGGAATTTATACTGTACTTGTTGACGGCGACGATATGAATGAACCTATTGCCGACGCAGTACGCTCAATTTTGGACGGGCATATTGTTTTAAGTCGAGCTATTGCCGCGCAGAATCATTTTCCTGCTATCGACGTTCTTGCAAGTGTCAGCCGCGTGATGAATGAAGTTGTCACGAAAGAACATTTGTCTGCCGCACAAAATATGCGTGCGTTGATGGCTGTTTACAAAGATGCGGAAGATTTAATTCACATTGGCGCATACGTCAAAGGTTCAAGCAAAAGAATTGATGCGGCGATTGCAAAAATTGATTCGATAAATGAATTTTTGTGTCAGGGAATTTTTGAAGTGGACAGTTACGACGACACGAAAAAAAAGTTAGTTCAAATTTCAGGCGAGGCACTTGCTGCAGGTTAAGGTGGTTTTTTTATGGAATATGCAAAACTCAACGGCGAATATTTTTTGCGAGTGGATCCGGGCGAAGAAATTTTAGAAAGCATCACTAAATTGTGCGAGAATGAAAAAATTTTTGGCGGACATTTTCAAGGAATCGGAGCGTGCGGAGAAATTACTTTGGCGACTTATATTCCTGCCGAGAAAGATTTTGTTTTGCACAATCTGTCAGGAATGTTTGAAATTGTTTCCTTGCTCGGAAATGTTACGCAAAATTCTGAGGGCAAAGTCAGTCTTCACGCTCACGGAAATTTTTCTTACCTTGATGAAAATAAAAAACTTGTCGAAGTAGGAGGACATTTGCGCCGCGCAGTCATAAATTACACCGGCGAAATTATTCTCCGTCCCGCAAATGAAATTATCGGTCAGCGTTTCGATATTGCCGAAAAAGTTGGCGTGTGGAAATTTCAAAAATAATTTGTCATGAAAAAATTTAGATTTAAACTGGAAACGCTTTTGAAAGTCACGCAGAGAAAAAAAGATGATGCTGAAATGCAATTTGCTGAAGTTTCCAGACGACTTGAGGAACAGAGATCGGCTTTGCAAAATCTTCTTCAACAACTTCAAACCGGACAGCGAGAATTTTCCGAAATGACTAAGGAAGGAAAAACTGTCAACGTCGGCGTGATTATGACTTACAATAATTTTTTTAACTGGAAACGTGCACAGATTGAACAGCAGCAACAGTTAATTTTACGAACAACTCAGGAGCGTCAGCAGAAATTAAAAAAGTTGATGGAGCTGATAACTTATTTGAAAAGTATCGAACAGCTGAAAGAAAAAAGACTCCGCGAATACAATGAAGAATTGCTTTTCGAGGAGCAAAAAATGTTGGACGAAATCGGACTTCAACTCAGCGTGAGGAATCACTAAAAAAATTTTTAGTCATGGCTTGTGCTGTATTGCAAAATAGAAAAATCTTTTTTTAAGTTCATATTGACTTCCAGACCGTCCTCCGTGATGACTACAGGTAGCGCAGAAAAATCTTTCGGATAAAATGCAATGTGACCTTTCTGACCATTACTCAAAGTCACGGCAGAACCGATTAAGCTGTCTTTAATTCGCGTGAGGAGCGGAACGCAAACTGCAGGATCGAAAGTTGAATAAATTTCCTTGACGAAAAAATTTATTGCGTCGAATGGAGTTTTCTTGACAAAACCTTCGCGCTCCGAAGTCAAATTGTCGTAAGCGTCGGCGACGGCGACAACTCTGGCGAAAGGATGAATTTTTTCTCCGCTCAAACCTTTCGGAAAACCTTCGCCGTTCATGCGCTCGTGGTGAGTCAAAGCTATTGTCGGAATTGGTTCCTCAAATCCGACATTTTTTAGAATGTTGTAACCTTTGCGACAATGTCTTTTGTAATCTTGCAAGCGATCTCCTTCTAAATCCTGTACAGTTTTGCCCAACATTTCCGTCGGAAAATCTTTTTTCCCAACGTCGTGAAGAAAAGCTGCGGTGACGACAGATCTAATTTCCTCCCAGTTAAATCCCATCCACTTCGCAATAATTCCCGCAAAAATTGCGACGCGCTCCGAGTGCAAAGCAAGCGTAGTATTCATGTGACTTAAATCGAAAAGATAATTTACTGATGCGGCATTGTCAGCCATTGGTAAAATTTTTGCAGCAAGTTTGGCGGTCGTTTCCTTCGCCGCTTGACCGTCATTAAGTTCATCAAAAACTTTGTAAGCAAGTTTTGAAACTCTGTCGAAGTCATGAGTGAAGGCAGAATCTTTTTTGACGACGGCGGCAGCTTGCTGAAAATTATTGCTTAAATCAAATTCATCTTTGATGTGAACGACAGCCAATTCTAAATTTTTAAGTCGCTCGATATTTTGTTTTGTCAAAACTGTATTTTCTGAAAGAATTACTACAAAGTCCTCGCCGGTGACAGTCCTCGCCAAAGTCATACCGGGTTCAAGATTTTCGACAGCGACAGCTTTCATTATTAAAAACCTCCATTCAAACTTGCAAAGGAAAATCTAATACAGTATAATTCAAACGTTTCAAAATTACAATGAAGGGAAGATTTTTCAGATGAAAAAAATTTTTTTGGCGGCAACTTTGATGCTGACAATGTTGTTCACAGGTTGCGGAGGAGACGACGCGAGTAAACCTGCAGGAAATGCTGACAAGTCGGCTGATATTAAAAAAATTGTCGTCGGCTTGGACGATGAGTATAAGCCAATGGGGTTCAAGGATGAAAATAATCAGATTGTCGGCTTTGATGTAGATTTGGCGAAAGAGGCGGCGAAGCGTCTGGATTGCGACGTTGAATTTAAAGCTATCGACTGGAACAGTAAAGAGGCTGAATTAAAGTCCGGCAGAATTGATGTTATTTGGAACGGTTTGGATATTACTCCCGAGCGTCAAGAAAATATGTTGTTCAGCAAACCTTACATGGATAACAGACAAATTGTTTTTGTTCGCAAAGGCGACGACTTAGGAATTAAAACTGAAGCTGACTTGGCAGGAAAAGCTGTCGGAACTCAGTCGGGCGGAACAGCAGAAAATTATTTTGATTCCAACAAAGAATTGAAAGATAGTTTCAGAGAACTTAAAACTTACGGTGATTATGTTTCGGCTTTCATGGATTTGGAAAACGGCAGACTTGATTGTGTAGTTTGCGATGAAATTGTTGGTCGCGAGGCTTTGAAGGAGAAAACTGCTCTGGAAGCTCTCGATGTAACTGTCGGACCTGTCACTGAATTTGGAATTGCTTTTGCGAAAGATAATGTTGCTCTCCGCGACAAAGTTCAGAAAGCATTTGATGAAATTATTGCTGACGGTAGCGCGGCGAAAATTTCTGAAAAATGGTTCGGCAAAGACCTCTTAAAAAAGTAGGAGTGAGGAAGGAGGAACGATTTCAATTAGGAATTAGGAATTAGGAATGAGCAATGAAAAAAATTCCTCACTCCTCACTCCTAATTGAACTAATTACTAATTATTAAAAATGGATCGATTGTTGAATATGACCTTCCTGATCATGGAGGGCGCGGAAGTTACACTGACAATTTTTTTTGTAACTTTAATTTTAAGTTTGCCGCTCGGCGGCTTGGCGGCGTTGGGAAGAATTTCAACTTTTCAGCCGCTTCGTTATTTAATGGAGTTTTACGTTTGGCTCATGCGCGGAACTCCGTTAATGTTGCAACTTTTATTTGTGTACTTCGCGCTCCCGATGGTCGGAATAATGTTGCCTGATGTTGCAGCGGCACTTCTGGCATTTACTTTAAATTATGCAGCGTATTTCGCAGAAATTTTCCGCGCAGGTATTCAAGCAATTCCTCGCGGACAATATGAGGCGGCGAAGGCTCTCGGACTGAAACATTGGCAGATGATGCGCTACATAATTTTTCCGCAAGTTATGCGCGTCGTCCTTCCGCCTGTCTCGAACGAAACTATAAACTTGGTAAAGGATACTTCGCTGATTTATATTTTGGCGATGAATGATTTGTTGAGAGTTGCAAGGACGATTGTTCAGCGCGAATTTGATATGACACCTTTTGTAATTGCAGGAATTTTTTACTTGGCGATGACTGCAATTTTAACTTGGGTATTCAAAAAACTTGAGTCGCGTTACGGCTCTTACGAAACTTGAAAAAAATTTTTTGATCGGAGGAAAAGATCATGTACTTCAAAAATTTTTTGCAGAAAATTTTAATTGCGCTGATTTTGCTCGGTGGTTTGCAAAATTTTTCTGTCGCGAATGCGGGGACAAAAATTTATGACGGCATTGGTTATTTTCCTCTGGTCGAAGAAAGTTTAGACCACGCGAAAGAAAAAGCAAAACTCGACGGTGCGAGGAATATTGCCGAGCAAGTTTTTGTAGACATAAAAAGCGAAGTCGAAACAAAAGATTCGACTTTAGAGCGCGACGAAATTACAAAAATGACCGAAGGCTTGATGAAAATTTTGGAAGTCAAATATAAAATCCTTGCGGACGATGAGGACGAAAATAATTTTATCGTTCAAGCGACCGTTACTGCAGAAGTTGACACTGAGGAACTTGAAAAAATTCTTGCTGAAAAGCGAAGTAAATAGAAAAATTTTTAGCCGGCTCAGTGCCAATTTTTTTTTGCAGGAAAAATTTTTTGTCGCGTTGAACTGTAGAAAAAATTTTGTGGAGGTGATGAAATTGAGTACAAGGACAGACATTATTGATTTGATGGACAACGCGAGTGAAAGTGCGCTTGAAAAAATTTTTGAATATGTTAAAAAAATTATTAGCGAAGAAAAAGTTGATAAGATTTATACAATTGAAGAGATAAAACAAAAATCAGTGCCGATTGCAAAAAAATATGGCGTAAAAAAATTTTCACTGTTCGGCAGTTATGCGCGTGGCGAAGCTACTAAAAACAGTGATTTAGATTTTTTTTATGAAGGTGGAAATTTTGGTGGCTTTGGATATGTAGATTTTAATTGAAGATATTCCAAAATTAAAAAAGCAAATTGAAAAAATTTTTGCAGGAGGTTTTGAAGTTGAATAAAAAATTTTTGTCGAAACTTTTGGCGACGACATTTTTAATTTGCGGAATAAATTTTTTGCCTGTAAATTTCTGCGCAGAAAATTTTAAAATTATTTCTGTCGCCCACGCAGAAGTCAAAAATTTTACAGCAAGTGCCACTGCAACTTTTTCTTTTGGCGAGGACGATGAAAAAATTGTCGCTGCGGTTAAAAATGTTGCAAAAATGCGTGCTGAACAGGCGGCGAAAGAAAAATTTTCAGCTTACGTCAAAACTGCGAATAAAAATTTGTCCGACGAAGATATTTCCGCTTTGACAAATAATTTTTCCGAGTTTGTCGATGTTGAGTATGAAAAATTTTTTGTTTCCGAGAACGCATTTGAAACCGACGACACAGGCAAAGAAAATTTTATGTATGAGGCTACTGTCACAATTAAAGTTGATGCCGATAAAATTTCCGAGTACCTCGAACTTGGAAAACAGGACAAAGCAAACATTATTCAACAAAATAAATCTCTGCAAAAATCTATAGCCGATATCAGCAAAAATTTTGACGACCTTTCGGAAGGCGCGGAAAATTTTTCTGCCGAAGAACTTGACTTTGAGCTTTCGGAAATTGACAAAAAAATTTCCGCTCAAGAAAAACTGATTGAGGGGAATAAATTTTATTTTCAAAAAGATTTTTAACAGGAACCTGACTTTCGGTGTATTCCGTAATTATATCAAATACGGCATCAGATTATTAAAAAATACATTACGAGAGGAACATGATGTTAAATAAATCTGAACTGTTTGATTTGCTCAGACGAGGTTATTCGCTTCTGTCGTATAAAAATCCTTTTAACTATATGTTTCCTCCGATACGATATTTTTTAGAGCTTACATACAGATGTAATTTGCGGTGTCCGTTTTGTTTTATTAATAAAGAAAGAACAAAATATACTTTTAAAAT
>CALEPR010000114.1 GCA_937910665.1 uncultured Selenomonadales bacterium | reverse complement strand
ATTTGCCTCAAAAAGTAGCGGAATTTCCAAAACTACAAGCTTAACTCCTTTTTCCGCGCAGTCAACAAGAAAATCTCTTGTGCGATTCAAAAGCACGGGATGAGCTACTGAATTTACCCATAATCTTTCACTTTCGTTGTTGAAAATAATGTCGGCAACGATTTTTTTATTAATTTGTCCTTCCGCGTCAAGAATCATATCGCCGAAATGTCGAACATAATCAGAATAAAGTTCTCCGCCGCATTGTAAAAGCTTATGGGTCTCTCTGTCAATATCAAAAGTTATCGCGCCGAATTTTTTAAAAGTTTCAGCAATGGCAGACTTCCCGCAAGCAATTCCGCCGGTCAATCCGATTATGTACACTTTTAACGTCTCCTAACAAATTTTCCAACCGTCAGAATTTTTTTCGATAAGATGTTCACTGAAAAGATGCCCTATAGCGCGTTTAAAAGCCGCCTTGCTGATGTGGAATACGGCTTGAATCTTTTCCGGCGCTGTAGCGTCGCTGAAGGACATTTCACCGCCATTTTTTCGCATAAAGTTCAAAATATTTTCCGCGTCATTTTGCAGGGCAATTTCCTTAGCAAATCTCAATGACGCATCAAGCCTGCCGTCTTCACGAACATAAGTTACCCGCGCTTCAACGACTTCACCGGCTCTTAAAACACGCGGAATTTCCTTCTGCGCAATGAAAACGATATATCTTTCTTCACTGAAAACGAAAGCGCCAGCGTCAGTAATGTTGTAAATAGTGCCGATAATTTTATCTCCGCGTTGAATATTTTCCGCAGGTTTTGACGCACGTCTAATTTCATCAGCAACTTTCATTGACGTTGCAAGCCGTCCCGATTTATCAGTATAAAGTTTTGCCCAAACAACGTCACCGACTTTAGGACGCCCTACCATTTCGGCAAACGGCATAAAAATTCCGCGCTCTGCTCCGGCGTCTAAAAATGCTCCGTCTTCACTAACATTTATAACCTTAAGCCGCGCAATTTGTCCAATTTTCATTTTTGGAACGCGCATGCTTGCCGTTAATCTTTTGCGCGGGTCAAGATACAAAAAAACTTCGACAGTATCGCCAATTTCAACTTTAGCCGTTTGTTGGAGTTTGTGCAGTAAAATATCGTCGTCAGTGTTTCCTGTACCTGCGCCCAAAAACGCGCCGAAGTCGGCTTTTCGCACAACTTTTAATTTGACAACGGTCATTGGTTTAAGTTCAAATTTATCCTTCATAGTTTGTAATTTTAGCGTCTCCCCAAAGTTTTTCAAGTGCGTAATATTCGCGGTTTTCGTTTTTGAAAATGTGTACTACAACATCGCCATAATCAAGCAGAATCCATTCGCCTTCATGATAACCTTCCTTGTGGCTGAAATGGATATTTTCTTTGTCAAGTTCCTCTTCGACGTTATCGGCAATGGCGCGTACTTGTGTAGCCGTCGGCGCAGAGCAAATTACAAAATAATCTGTAGAAAACATTACGCCGCGCATATCCATTGTAATAATTTCTGCGGCTTTTTTATCGCTCGCCGCCTTGCAAACTTTTAATGCAAGTTCCATGCTGTTCATAAAAAAAATCTCTCCTTTAAAATTTATTCTTCTGAACTTTCTTCCACTATATCTTGAATCGGAAAAAGCTCCTGCATTCTTGAATCAATCTCCGCAATATTTGGAATCCATGCGCCGTCAGAATTTTCATAGCCGGGCAACATTACAGTCGTTGGCGGATCTGAACTCATTCGACGCAAAACATTTGCCAAGTGTGCCGAGTCAAAAATTTCTGCTGAAGTTTCCATTTTGTGCTGAAAAATATCTGCAATCGCAGGAAGTTTCGGAATTGTTTCAAGCTGCAAAACTTTTGCATAAAGTGCTTTCATAAATTTTTGCTGACGCTGAACTCTGCCGACATCGCCAAGTTTTGAACTTAAAAAGCGCAAATATTTTTGAGATTCTTCGCCATTCAAATGTTGATAACCTTGTCCGAGATGAATTGAAAGTCCCGACTGCGGATCATCATAATCCATATTTTCTTCAACGTAAATATCAACGCCGCCGAGAGTGTCAATCAATTCTGCAAACGTACTCATTCCAATGACAATGTATTGATGAATTGGAACGCCCAGCAAAGCAGAGACATGACGGACGATTAAATTTGCGCCGCCCCAGCCGTACAAAGTTCCAAGTCTGCCCGAAGATGAATTTGCATTGACAAGAGTATCGCGCGGAATTGAAATCAATCTTGACTTGCCTGTGTCGTTTGAAAAACTTAAAACTAAAATTGTGTCTGCCTGTTGGTCGCCCTGTTCGCCGTCGTCAATTCCCAGAATCAAAATATTTGTGTAACCGTCGAATTTTGGATCAACTGCGCCGACTCTCGCCGTCTTCCTTTCATTGTAACCTTGATACATAGAATTAAATTCGTTGTAAACTCTGTTGCCGACATTATAAACGCTGATTCCAAAAAATAAAACTGCCGAGCCTAACAAGGCAATTAAAACGCACATAAAAACCAAGCGAAAAATTTGTATTCTCCGCCTGCGTTTCATTGTTTTGCGTTTTTTCTTAATATTGTCTTGAGTTAAATTTGCCATCTTAGACACAGCCTTATTTTTAGTTAGGAATGAGGAGTGAGGAAGGAGGAATTTTTTTCTTATCTCTTATCTCTTATCCCTTTTCAATCAACAATAAAATTTCACTTCTCCAAAAGTTTCTGCGTGATTTTATTTCAAGATTATTTCGATTCCTCAAATATTTTTTTTCAAATCTCTGTAAAAATTTTCGTGAACTCCCAGCAATAACAAAGTCAACGAAGTTTCATCGAAAGAATACTCCAACAAGTAAAGCTGAGAATTTATTTTAAACTTATGGACAAAAACTCCTCGCAAATCTTATTTCTTTTCCTCGCCGACTGAAGGATTTTGCGAAATTTTTTTTATTTCTTCATTGACTGCGGACTTTTGATTTTTAAAAAGTTTTTTATAAGCCTGTCTAAATTTTAAAGATTGAAAAATTTCCATTGTCATTCCTCAAACTCAAAAATTTCTTTCGGCTGTTCCTTAGCAATTAAAGTGTCATAAATAAATGAAATTGGTAAATCGGGATTAGCCAACGCATTTTTGCCAACCTTCGCCCAGAGATTTAATTGTTGAGTGGCGGAGCGGAAATTTGCTTTACCTTCCGCTGCCGCAGAATCAAACAAATCCTTTTCGACAAGCACATTAACGCCATTCATAAAAATCACTCCTTGTTAAGCAGTAAAAAATTTCTTGCGTCGATTGTGTCGGGATGGAGCAGAGAATTTTTCTGCACTACAAAAATTATCGACTCATTCAGCGCGGTTAAAATTATTTCATCAAGACTGTTTGAAGTTTTTGCAAGGTTGCGAAGTTTTTCAACGCCTGGATAATTTCTGTTCGGCTCAATCATATCTGCGAAATAAATTATCTTGTCCAAGTCCGACATATTTTTTGCTCCAACTGTGTGCCTGTAAATTGCTTGAGAAATTTCCGCATCGTCAACTTCATAAATTTCAGAAATCATCTTCGCACCGATATAGGCGTGCAGGAGGAGCGGAACAGCTTTTTCAACTTCGCCGATTTTTATTCCGCGCTTTTCAGCTTGAAAAGTCAACTCTGAATTATCAAACTCCCTCGCGCAGTCATGCAAAAGTCCTGCAATGTATGCTTTTTCAGTATCGACAGAAAATTTTTCAGCAAGTTTGACTGCAGTATTCGCCACTCCGATTGAGTGAGCAAACCGACTTTTTTTCAGCCGACTTTGCAAAGTTTTTCGCATTTCATCAACAGTCATTTATATAAATTCTCCTTCAAGATGTATTCTTCGACGACTTCAGGCACAAGATATTTTATCGACCTGCCGCTTTTAACTCGCTCGCGAATATCTGTCGAAGAAATTTCCAAACCCGGCACTTCGACTTGAAAAATATTTTTTGCGTTGTCGCCGAAAAATTTTTCAACTTCCTCCAGATTTACCTCAACGCCCGGACGCGTCGTCGCTATGAAATGAACTTTTGAAACTAATTCCTGCGACTTGTGCCACTTCGGCAAGTCAACCATCGAATCCGCACCGATTATGAAAAATAATTCTGTGTCTGCGCCAAATTTTTTTTCAAGCTGGTTCATCGTATCCAAAGTATAGGAAAGTCCTTCGCGAAGTATTTCCATTGGCGAAACTTGAAATTTTTCATTCGACTGAGTCGCCAAGTAAGTCATCATCAATCTGTGAACTTCCGGAGTAATATTTTTTTCGACTTTGTGAGGAGGTCTTGCAGAAGGAATAAATAAAATTTCGTCCAGCGAAAAAATTTCTCGCGCCTCCTCAGCCATTGCCAAGTGTCCGAAGTGTATCGGATCAAAAGTTCCGCCCATTATCCCAAGTCGCATTTAATCACCTAACTATTAAAAAAATTATTCCCGCTGTCAAAAAAATTATTAAACCTGCGCGAAGATAATCAAAAAAATCGTGCCGACCTTTCGGAGTTTGAAAATAATTTTTCAAAGCTAAAAAATAATTCCTCATTCCTCATTCCTAGCTACCTTGTCTGTCCGTTGCCGTCGATTAAATATTTCATCGTCGTCAAAGCCTCAAGTCCCATTGGCCCACGTGCGTGAAGTTTTTGCGTACTGATTCCAATTTCCGCGCCGAAACCAAATTCAAAGCCGTCGGTAAATCTTGTCGAAGTGTTGACATAAACAGCCGCCGCGTCCACCAAAGTTTGAAACTTTTTCGCCGCAACTTTGTCGTCGGTGATAATTGCTTCGGAATGTTCGGTGTTGTACTTGTTAATGTGATCAATCGCTGCGTCCAAATTTTCGACAACCTTGACGGACAAAATTAAATCGTTGTACTCGGTCGACCAATCTTCTTCGGTCGCCGCCTTCATTTCAGGACAAATTTTTCTTGAAACTTCATCGCCGCGCAGTTCAACTTTATTTTCAATCATCAGCTTGGAAATTTTTGGCAGAAAATCTTCGGCAATATCTTTGTGAACCAACAAAGTTTCCATCGCGTTGCAAACTGAAGGTCGAGAAATTTTTGCAGTCAAAACCACAGGCAAAGCAATTTCAAAATTCGCCGCCTTGTCAACGTAAATGTGACAAACTCCCGTGCCCGTTTCAATGACAGGAACAGTCGCATGCTCAACCACGCGAGTAATTAAACCTGCTCCTCCGCGAGGAATTATCACATCAATTAACTTTCTCAGCCGACACATTGACAAGACAGCATCGCGATCTGTTATCGCAACAAATTCAATCGCGTGCTCGGGAATACCGACAGAAGTTGCCGCCGCATTTAAAATCTCTACAAGTTTTTGGTTGGTGCGAATTGCCTCGCTGCCGCCGCGAAGAACGCAAGCATTTCCCGACTTCAAACAAAGTGCCGCCGCATCGACTGTGACATTTGGTCGCGCTTCATAAATAATTCCAACAACTCCGAAAGGAACTCTCACGCGGCGAATTTTTAAACCGTTCGGTCTTTCGGTGTGAAAATCTTCCTCGCCGATCGGATCTTTGAGTTCGGCAGTTTGTCTTAAACCTTCCGCCATTGCAGAAATTCTTTCTGGCGTTAAAGTCAACCTGTCAATCATATTTGCGCGGGTACCTTTTTTCTTTGCCGCCGCAACGTCCTCAGAATTTGCAGAAATAATTTCGGACTGATTTTTTTCCAGCGCATCAGCCATTTCAAGCAGCGCAGAATTTTTTTGTTCAGTCGAAAGTCCTGCCAACTTTCTCGCCGCAACCTTTGCAAGTTTTGCCTGTTGCGCTATAACTTTTTTTATTATCATTTCTCTCCCTCTTTCAAATCAGTTTCTAAAATTTCGGCAATTTGAAATCTCAATTCCGGAAAATTATTTTTTATTGTGCTGTAAAGTTCTTGCATATCGAGCGTTTCATATTTATGAGCCGCAACGTCACGAAAACCGGCAATATCTCTCCAGATAATTTGCGGATTTTTTTAGCGCAATTCAGGAGTTAAATTTTTGACAAATTCGCCAATTCTAATTACAGACATCGCCATTGAAAGTTTCATGTGTTCATCATACAAAAAAATTTTCTTGTGAAATATCTCCAAAAATTTCTGTCGCAACATCAAGAGCTTTTAAAATTTTTTTCAAAATCATCCTGTCGCTATTTTTCATAAAGTTCAATTTCCTTATCAATTTCCAAAAAGCTGTCCTCTTTAATTCCTCCGCGACTTATCACATCGACCGACAATCCCAAAGTGTCTTCAAGTTTATGTTGCAGCGAAATGTGATTAAGCAACGTCGTTCCTTGCGGAAAGTCCACAATCAAATCAACGTCGCTGTCCTCGCGAAAATTTCCATTCGCTCGACTTCCAAACAATGTAACTTTTTTCAAATTATATTCAGGCGCAATTTTCGCAACTGTCTTTTTGATGTCCTCGATAGTCAGCATCTTCCTTCCTCCCCGCCTAAAAAAAATCTTTTCAGAAAAATTTCTTTCATTATAAATTCATTTTTCCTATTGTGCAAGTTTTTTTGCGCTTTTGATAACTCGAAAAAAAATATTGGATTTCCTCTCGCTAATATTAAATTTTTCGAGGAAAATTTTTCTGTCAACTGAAATGTATAACCGCTTGATTTTTTTGCAAATAATGATATAATTTCGCCGTCAAGTTTGGGGGAGAAAAATCTTCGGCTTGACAGTAAATTTTTTTCTGTACCATAAGGAGATATTTGAATGGCATTTGAAGACAAAAACCTCGTGTGCAAAGACTGCGGCAAAGAATTTATCTTCAGCGCAGGAGAGCAGGAATTTTATGCGGAAAAAGGTTTTGAAAATGAACCTACGCGCTGCCGCGAATGTCGCGACAAACGCAAACGCAACCGCGACGGCGGAGAACGTCGCAAAATGTATACTGTTGTCTGCGCGGATTGCGGAAAAGAAACCGAAGTTCCTTTCGAGCCAAGAAATGAAAAACCGGTTTATTGCCGCGACTGCTTCAGCAAACACCGCGCCGCCCACGCTTAAATCTTAAACGGCATGCGAGTTTCAACATAGATTCGCTGAAAAAAATTTGTCGATAAGTTTGAGTAGCAAAAAAGTCCGAGCAATTCGGACTTTATTTGTTTGTGGGGGTGGAAAAAATTTCTTACGCAATTTTAAAAATCATCAGCAAAATTTTTTGTCTGTTGCCTTTCAAAGTTTCGCTGGCTTTTGGAAAAATTTTGGCGCAGGTCGCTTGGATTTTTCTTTCAAGTCGCAGAAAAAAACTTTCGCGGGAAAATATTCAATCTTGCCTGAAAATTTCTGAAGTCGAGGCAGAAAAAATTTCCAAAGCTGCTGCGCTTCAATTCGGTCCAATGTTGATTGAAGTTTTGTGTTTTCCAAAATTAAAATCTGAAATGCAAAATCACGTCAAAGTTATCGGCTTGGAAAATTTGACAAACTACATAAATTCTTCGGAGCGTGAAGGACTCGGAGCAGTTATCATGACTTCGCACAGCGATAATTGGGAGCTTATGGGAGGAGCTTTCGCTCAGAATGGTATTCCTCTTGTCGGCGTGGCGAAAAAGCAAAAAGCAGGTGGCGCAGACAAATTTATAAATGAATATCGAACTTTAATCGGTATGCACATTACATATCGAAACGGCGTGCGCGAAATGTATCGAATGATGGACGAAGGACATTTTATCGGCTTGATAATGGATCAGGATGCAGGCAGACACGATGGCGCGATTGTAAAATTTTTCGACAGAGCGACAACTTACATGACAGGTGCGGCGGCGATGTCCAGATTGAAAAAAGTTCCAATCTTCCCTGCCTTCATGCACAAAAATTCTGACGACACTCACACGCTGGAAATTTTTCCTCCGCTTTTCTGTGAAAAAACTTCCGACAAGCGAAAAGATATTCAGCAGATGACGCAGAAACTTGCAACGCTGACTGAGCAACATATAAAAAAATATCCTGCCGAATGGTTTTGGTTGCATGACAGGTGGAAGTCTATGCGAACAGATTTCACGCCTGAGGAAGTTGCTCAGTTGAATGAGGAGCTAGGAATTAGGAACTAGGGGTTAGGAGTTAGGAACTAGGGGTTAGGAAAGAGGAATGAAAAATTGAAAAAAATTTTGCCGATGAATCACGGACTGCGCGGAGAAATTGAAATTCCGGGCGACAAGTCAATTTCACACCGAGCAATTATGTTGTCGAGTTTGGGAAGTTCGACAGTCGAGATAGAAAATTTTTTGTCGGGCGCAGATTGTCTTTCAACAGTCGAGTGCATGAAAAAACTTGGCGCGAAAATCGAAATGTCCGGTGAAAAAATTTTTGTCACAGGCAACGGACTTCATGGACTGAAAGAACCTGAAAATATTTTGGACGCAGGAAACTCTGGAACAACTTTAAGACTTCTGCTTGGATTAACTGCGCCGCAAAATTTTTTGACGACTTTCACAGGCGACGACTCATTAAGGCAAAGACCAATGGCGCGAGTGATAAAACCTTTGTCGGAAATGGGCGCGAAAATTGTCGGCAGGAATGAAAATAAAAATTTGCCGATAACAGTTTTGAAACCTGAAAAAAAATTGCGCGGAATAACTTACAAAATGCCTGTCGCAAGTGCGCAAGTAAAATCTGCGATAATTTTGGCAGGACTTTTTGCGGACGGCGAAACAGAAATTATTGAGTCTGCGCCTTCTCGAGATCACACGGAAAAAATGCTTACGGCTTTCGGAGCGAAAATTGAAAAGTCCGGCGACGCGATAAAAATTTTTCCTGCAGAAAATTTGACTGCGCCGAAAAAAATTATTGTGCCGGGCGACATTTCGAGCGCGGCTTATTGGATTGTGCTTGCGTCGATTTTGCCTGACAGCGAAGTTACAATAAAAAATGTCGGCGTGAATCAAACTCGCACAGGAATTATAGATATTTTGCGGAGAATGGGAGCGCGAATTGAATTTTTAAATGAAAAAATTTCCGGCGGCGAAAGTTCGGCTGACTTGAAAATTTTTTCTGCAAAACTTCGCGGCGTTGAGTTCGGCGGAGAATTTATTCCGCGCTTGATTGATGAAATTCCTGCGCTGGCAGTTGCGGCGGCGTTCGCGGAAGGCGAAACAATTATTCACGACGTTGGCGAACTTAAGGTCAAAGAAACTGACAGACTTGCGGCGATTGTTCAGGAGTTTAACAAAATTTCTGCAGGAAGTTTTGAATCGACTGAGGACAGTTTAATAATTCACGGCGGCGAAGAAAAAAAATTCGCCGACTGCAAAACTTTTTCGGATCACAGAATGGCGATGTCGCTTGCAATTTTTGGAGCGGCTGCCGACGGAGTTAAAATCGACAATTCAGACTGCGTAAAAATTTCCTATCCAAACTTTTTTGAACTGTTTAAGTAAAAAAAATTTTTCAAATGCAAATTGCAATAATAAGTTGAACATTTTTGGTGAGTGTCGGGGAATTTGTTCACGATCTGATCTTATTGAAAAAATTTTTCTGACAACTATAACTTAATTCCTAAATCCCATGCGCTTGGCCAAAATCTTTCTGCCATATCCAAAATAGGCGGCACAAGTTCAGGAATATTTTTTACGCTTGCAACTTTCCAAACTCCATCGACTTCGAGAAATTCAAATTTAAAATTCAATCTGCCGAAAATTTTTCCATAATATGAACCGTCGCCAAAAATTTCTACTTCGGCGAGCGCGGAATTTTTTTCGACAGAAATATTTTTTACTTCGGAAGTCAAGGCAGACAAAAATTTTCTCAGTTCGCAAGCAGAAAAATCTATCGGCGCGGAGAGAAAACTTTTCGGCTGAGTCAAATTTTTGTCGAAGTAAGCGAAAATAACTTTGCTGACAAAGCCGAGATGAACTTTTTTGAACTTCGCATTGTAGATTTTTAAAACTGTCGAGCCGAATTTGAAAAATAAATCATGCGGATAAAGTTCATGGAACTTGGAACAATTTTTCGCAAGTTCGTCCGTGACTTCGCCGTAGCCGTCCGACAAAAATTTTTCTACATCGACGTGCTCGGAAAATTTTTCAAAATCTTTTTCTTGAATCGCCAGCCGAATTTTTTCCAAAACGCTTTTAAAATTTTCTTCGCGCTCCATTTTCTACCTCAACCTAAAATTTCTGAAATAAATTTCTTTTCTTTCTGAAGTTGCAAAACCATTTCGTCCAAAGTCGCGGCAAATTTTTTCATCGCGCCTTCGGAGTATCTGCTTGCGTCATAGTCCACCAAGACAACATACTTTCCGCTATCCAGAGAAGTAATTTCAATGTCCAAAATATTTTCAGCGGCTGAAAATTTATTTTCAGGCATCTCGACAAATTGCATCGGCTTGTCCGCCAATTTACAAATTGATTCTTCAGTCAACGAACCTTTCTGGAAAATAAAAGTCGCGCAGTCGTCCTGCAAACCTGTATCGTAAACAGTTTCCAAACTCCTGCGATATTTCGGAGCCTCATTGATCTTTCCTTCCAAGCCGTCCAAAAATTTCTCAACAGTCAAATTCTCCTCAAAATCAAAACTGACCGGATACTGCTCCAGCAAAATTCCGAAAAGCCGCCGCTCGGTTGTATTTGTCCTGCCATTGTGAATCCAACTCATGAAAGATTTTTTTTGACCGGAAATTTTCGCCGTTGCCAACATTGAGGCGGCGAGGAAAAAAATATGTTCCTTGCGTACTCTGTCGGAAAAATATTCGCGGTTGATATTTTTTAACTCAACAAAAAATTGATCCGACTGCCAATTATTTTTGCCTTGAATGTCGGCAGGCGGCAAATGTTTTTCCGGCGAATAACCTTCCAACATATTCCGCCAATAATTATTTCCTTCAACTAAATCTTCAGGAGAAATTCTGAGTTCCTGCAAAACATAGTCGGAATATTTCGGCGCAGTGCGAGTAATTTTTTTTCCTTTGTAGCGCGAACTTAATTCATGAAGAAAAAGTATTCCTGCAGCCGTGCCGTCAAGAATCGCGTGATAAAAATCGGAGTAGAAATATTTTCCTGTCGGCGTTTCAATCAATCTGATTCGGTAGAGCGGATTATTTACAAGGCGATAAGGTTTTTTCAAAAATTTTTTGACTTCCTCGAACTCCGCATCAGAAATTTTTTCAACTTCGACAGGAACAATTTCGCCGTCGAACCGCTGACAAAGATCGCTTGTGCCTTCGTGGAAAACAAGTCGGCATTTAAAAATGTCATGCGCATTAGAAATATCTGTGATTGCCGCCGCCAATTTTTCCATGTCGATTGAGTCGTCGAGTTTGTAAAGTCCTCCGATATTCATCATTGTGGAATTTGCCTTGTTGAAGTGTGTATCAATCAGCCAGCGTTGAATCGGACGCAGAGGATAAAATCCTGCAGTTTCGAGCGCATAATTTACAATTCTGGTCGTGTAGTCAGTTGACAAAGATAAAACTTCCTTTCAAAAAAATTTTTAAAAAATTATATCACAAGAAAAATTTTTATACAAAAAAAAGCGTTGACAGCTATTCATATTGTTGCCAAGAGCATTATAATCAGTTCGTGAAAATTACAGATAAGCAACTCAAGAAAATGCAAAAATATCTGTCCAAATGTTATGCTAAGGTTTAAAAAAACAAAATTTATGCGGTGAAAATAAAAAATGCCTGTGGTATAATGGCAGAGAGAATTTTTTGGACGGTGATAGAATTTTGGACGCGAGGAAAATTGCAATTATCATTTACTTTACAGATAAAATTTTTTTGCAGGAAACTTTGGAAAGTTTGCAGACTTTGAACGTGCCGGAAAAATTTTTTGTTGATATTCTGCCTGTTCAAGGCGAGGAAAAATTTCGCGCCTACAATTTTGCGATGAAAGAATCTGATGCGAAGTACAAAATTTATCTTGATGAAAATGTTTCGATTCTGCGAAAAAATATTTTGTCGGAAATAATTTCTGTCTTTCAGTCTGACGACAAAATTGGAATTGTTAGCACAAGCGGAGCGATTCAGCTTTCGACGCACGGAATTGCTTTGACTTCGGCGAAACGTTGCGGAAAAATTTTTCTCGGCGCAGAAAAAAATTTGCAAGATTTCGGTGACGATAAAAATTCTCTTCAGGAAGTTGAAGTCGTCGATGATTTTTTCCTTGCAACTCAGTACGATTTTGATTGGCGCGAGGATTTAAAAAATTTTTCGCTCGCGGCTCAATGTTTAAATTTTCAACGTGAAGGTTTGAAGTCGATTGTAATTAAACAAAAAAAAACCTACATTTGGTACAGGCAAAATAATTTTTCAGTTGATGAGCAGGCGCAGAAAATTTTTCTGGAGGAATACAAAAATATTTTTCCGCTTGTCAGCATAATTATTCCCACTTTCAATCGAGCGAAATATTTTCAACTTGCGCTTGAATCTGCGTTGAATCAGACTTACAGGAATTTTGAAATTTTTATTACTGACAATTCGACGGAGGACGACACAGAAAATTTAATGCAGGATTATTTGCAAAAATTTTCAAACATAAAATATTTTCGCCACAAAAAATTTACTGCAAATGACAACTGGAATTTTGCTCGGCAATACAACAATCCAAATGCAGAGTTTGTTAATTGGTTAATGGACGATGATTTATTTTATCCGCAGAAACTTGAAAAGATGATTGAAATTTTTAGAAATAATCCCGAAGTTTCGTTGGTGACTTCCGTCCGTGACACAATAGACGAACTTGGAAATATTACAGGGAAACTTTGGACCTACCAGCGTCCTGAGTTGCTCAACCACGACTGCAAGGTTAAAGGTGAATTGGCCGGCAAATTAACTTTTGTTACAGGATTAAATTATATTGGCGAGCCGACCACTCCGCTTATCAGAAAAAAATTTTTGCGCGACAATGATCTTTGTTGGTCAGATGATGAAACAGGTTTTTTTGCGTTGGTAGATCTTTCGACTTGGTTGCAACTTTTAAGTCAAGGCGATATGTTTTATTTTGCAAACGATTCTCTCAGTGCCTTCCGCAAACATTCCAAACAGGTAACTAACTTGGACGGTAACCGCGCAATTTTTGATGTCAGCTGGGCGAAAATGATTTCGACAGCTTGGAATAAAAAAATTTTTCTGAAGTCCGAGAAAGAGGTTCGAGAAAGTATTCTGCAATGGATTCACACCGTGACAATGGTTTTGCTTAAAGCGCACGACGCAGGACAGCACGACGAAGTAATTATTACGTTGGAAAAAACTTTGATTGCGATGGCGCAGGCTTTGAACAATGGTTATAAATTTGAATTGCCTGCGCGATACTATGGTGAAAAAACTAAACATGGCAGGATTTCTTGATATGAAAATTTATAAAAAAAGTTTGTTGGAAACTTTCAAAAATTTCAAAACTGAATGGAGGAAAATTTTTTGCGACTTTATATTGCTGAAAAGCCGAGCATGGCAAGGGAAATTGCAAATGTTCTAAAAAATCCGCAAAAAGGTTACGGCTACATAAAAACTTCAGGAGGAATTGTAACTTGGCTTGTCGGTCACGTTCTGAAACAAGTTGATCCTGTCGGCTACGACGAAAAATATCGCTACTGGCGAGCGGAGGACTTGCCAATTATTCCGAAGAAGTGGAAACTTGAAGTAAATCCGAATACCGCCGAGCAGTTTAATATTGTCAAAAATTTAATTCAGCGTGCGGACGAAATTATTCACGCAGGAGATCCCGATCGCGAAGGTCAACTTCTTGTCGATGAAGTTTTGGATTTTGTCGGAAATAAAAAACCTGTCAAAAGAATTTTACTAAACGCTCTGGACGAAACAAGTATCCTTCGCGCAAATTCCGATCTCCGCGACAACAAAGATTTTTTTAATCTGAAACAGTCCGCGCTTGCAAGGAGTCGCGCAGATTGGTTGATCGGAATGAATTTGTCGCGAGCTTATACTTTAGCCGCCCAACGACTTGGTCACCGAGACATACTTTTTCCAATCGGCAGAGTAAAAACTCCGACGCTTGCTTTGGTCGTCCGTCGTGAGCGCGAGATTGAAAATTTTAAACCTGTGGATTATTTTTCAATTCGCGCACAATTTCAGCATGAAAATGGAATTTTTGTCGCGCAGTGGAAACCTTCCGAAAGTTTGATGAATCAGCCGAACAAAACTTTTGACAAGGATGGAAAACTTTTAAGTCCGACAGCTTTCGACAGCGAAGGCAGATTGATAAATAAAAAAGTTGCGGAGGATTTCAAAAAAATTTTTTCTGCCGCGCCGCTTGAAGGAAAAATTTCAAGTTACAAGACCACCGAGAAAAAAGAATCTCAGCCGCTGCCGTTTTCGCTGTCGAGTTTGCAAATTGCTGCGGGAAAAGCCTTCGGTTACACTCCGCAACAAGTTTTGGATGCGGCGCAATCTTTGTATGAAAAAAAATTTACTTCCTATCCGCGTTCCGACTGCGAATATTTGCCGACGACACAATTTAAAGATGCAGAAAAAATTTTAAGTCATCTGCAAAAAGTCGGCGAAGAAAATTTACAAAAACTTTCCTCACACGCTGACGCAAAAATTAAAAGTCGCGCTTGGAATGACAAAAAAATTTCCGCACACCATGCAATTATTCCGACGCTGAAACCGATGACAGGCGGCGTGACGGATATTGAAAAAAATATTTATAATTTGATTGCGAAAAATTATGCTGTCCAATTTTATCCGCTCCATGTCTTCGACGAAACAACCGTCGCCGTCAAGTACAAAGATGAAACTTTCACGGCGCGAGGAAAAGTTGTAAAACAAATTGGTTGGCGAGAATTTTATATCGCATCAAAAACAAAATCGGAAGATGAAATTGAAATTTTGCCGCAGATGTCGAAAGGCGACAAAGTTATTCACCAAAATTCCGAGTTGAAAAAAAGTACAACAAAGCCGCCTGTCAGATTCACCGCCTCAAGTTTGGTTCAAGGCATGAAAGATATTCACAAGTATGTAAAAAATCCCGAGTCGAAAAAACAACTCAAGGACGTTTATGGAATTGGAACTGAGGCGACGCGGGCGACAATTATTGACGATTTAATTAAGCGCGGATTTTTAAAATTTATGACAGGCAAAAATAAAAAAAATCTTCAGCCGACCGACAAGGCATACATGTTGGTTGACGCTCTGCCGGACGAAATGACTTATCCCGATGCAACTGCGATCTGGGAGGACAAACTTCACTCAATGTCCGAAGGCGACGGAACTCTGGAAGATTTTCTTGCGGGACAAATTAAATTTACAACCGAACTTGTCGCGAAAGCTGAGAGCGCGAAAATTAAAAAAGCGGACGGTGTTCCCTGTCCGCGTTGCAAAGTCGGCGTGATGATCAAACGCTCGGGCAAGAACGGAGATTTTTGGGGCTGCAGCAATTTTCCGCGCTGCCGAATGTCTTGCGACGACAAAGGGGGCAAGCCTGACTTTGAAGGCAAAAAAAAGTTTGGAAACTTTGACGACATTGACGGCAAGAAAAATTTTTCCGCTCCGAAAAAAAAATTGAGTTTCACTCCGGAAGATTTTTTTGGCGGCGGCAAAATTATTTCCTCCAAAAATTTTTATCCGCGCTCCAAGTAAAAAAAATTTCTCTGCCGAAACTTTCAAAATTTGTATTCACAGTTTCTCAAAGTCATTTCTGAAAATTGATTGAATAATAAAATTGCTTTTGGTATAATCAGAAAAAATTTTTAGTTAAGAGGAAATTTTTTTATGTTAGAAATTTTTGACGGCGCGATGGGGACGATGTTGCAGGAAGGCGGTTTGAAAGCCGGAGCTTGTCCCGAACTCATGAACATTGAAAGTCCCGAAGTTGTAAAAAAAATTCACCGCGCATATATTGACGCAGGTTCTACTATCATTGAAACAAATTCTTTTGGCGCAAGCAGTTTGAAACTTTCGCACTATGGAATTGAAAATCGCGTTCGCGAATTAAATTTTGCTGCCGTGAAACTTGCAAAGTCTGCAGGAAATGTTAAAGTTGCCGGTTCAATCGGTCCGACAGGAAAATTTATTTCTCCGCTCGGCGATTTGGATTTTGAGGACGCTTACAAAATTTTTTCTGAACAAGCCGCCGCACTCGCGGAAGGTGGAGCAGATTTTTTAATTATTGAAACTTGCATTGATATTCAGGAAATGCGTGCGGCACTTTTAGCTTGTCATGACGTTTGCAATTTGCCTGTTATTTGCCAACTTTCTTACAGCGAGGACGGAAGAACTGTCACGGGAACTTCTCCGCAGGAGGCGGCGATAATTTTGGACGCAATGGGCGCGGATATTATCGGCGTTAATTGTTCGCTCGGTCCTGAACAACTTTTGCCTGTCGTGAAAATTTTGGCTGAGAATACAAATAAACCAATCAGTGTCCAACCAAATGCAGGAATGCCTTACCTTGAAGGCGGCGTTACAAAATTTCCTATGGACGCAAAAACTTTTGGAAGTTGGGGAAAAAAACTTGTCGAAGTCGGAGCAAATTTTTTAGGCGGCTGCTGTGGCACTACTCCCGAACACATTCGCGAACTTTCAAACAATGTTAAAAATCTTTCTGCAGTCGAAAGAAAAATTACAAAAACTTTAACGCTTGCAAGTCGAAGTAAAACAGTTGCGATTGATAAAAATTTGCCGACAGTTTTAATTGGTGAAAGAATAAATCCTACAGGCAGAAAAAAATTAGCTGCTGAAATTCGCGAAGGTTCATTATTAAGCGTAAAGCGCGACGCAGTTCAGCAAGTCAAAAGCGGTGCAAAAGTTCTTGATGTGAATATGGGCGTTGGCGGAATAAATCAAGCTGAAATGATGAAACGCGCAGTGAAAGAAATTTCGCAAATTACTGACGCACCACTTGCGATTGACACTTCAGACGCTGAAGCACTTGAGGCAGGTTTAAGAAATTATCCCGGTCGTGCGCTGATAAATTCTGTAAGTTTTGAACCTGAACGCATTGAAAAATTTTTACCGCTTGCAAAAAAGTATGGCGCGGCGATTTTAGTTTTGCCGCTGACTGAAAAAGGCGTTCCAAAAACTGCGGTGGAGCGTGTCGAAGTCGCAGGAAAAATTATCGACGCGGCTAAAAGTTTTGGACTGGGCGCAGGAGATTTTTTGCTTGACGCTTTGGTTATGACAATTTCGGCTGATAAAAATGCTTGCCTTGAAGTTCTGCAAACTTTGAAACTTTATCGCGAAAAATTTAATTTGCCGACGACGATGGGACTTTCAAACATTTCTTTCGGCTTGCCAAATCGTCCGCTGATTAACTCAACTTTTTTTGCAATGTGTTTAGCCGCAGGACTTGACGCGCCGATAATGAACCCTTACAGCGAAGAAATGCAAAATGTTTTGAAGGCAAGCGCGGCACTTCTCGGCGACGACGCTAACGGCTTGAATTTCAGCAAATTAGTTGTCAGCAGTCAGCAGGTTGAAGATAAAAAAATTTTTTCAGGCGACATTTTAAGTCAGATTAAACAGGCAGTGATTGAAGGCGCGAAAGATGATATTTCAGACTTAATTGCAAAAGCTGTTGCAGAAAATCACGGCGCGAATGAAATTACAGAAAAAAGTTTAACCGCCGCGATGAATGACATTGGCGAGGACTTCGGCGCAGGAAAAATTTTTCTGCCACAAGTTTTGTTGAGCGCGGAGACTATGAAAGTTGCATTTAATGAACTGAAAAAACTTTTGCCCGCGCAGGAAACTAAAACTGCAGGAACTTTTGTAATTGCGACGGTTAAAGGCGACGTTCACGACTTGGGAAAAAATATTGTCGGCGCACTTGTCGAGAACAGCGGTTTTAAACTTATCGACTTGGGCAAAGATGTTGAGTCTGAAAAAATTGTCCGCGCGGCGATTGAAAATAATGCTGACATTGTTGGACTTTGCGCTTTGATGACAACAACAATGACGCAGATTGATAAAGTTATTGCGGACTTGAAGGCGGCGAGTTGCGATGCTAAAGTTATGGTCGGCGGCGCGGCTTTGACGCAGGAATATGCAGACGCGGCAGGTGCAGACG
>CALEPR010000113.1 GCA_937910665.1 uncultured Selenomonadales bacterium | reverse complement strand
GCCGCACGCATTTTTGCAACTTCCATAAAGTAGTTTTTACCAATCGCCCAGAAGAAACTCAAGCGTTTTGCAAAAGCGTCAACTTCAAGACCTGCGTTTTTACCTGTGCGAATGTATTCAAGACCGTCAGCCAAAGTGTAACCAAGTTCAATATCAGCAGGTGCGCCCGCCTCTTGCATGTGGTAGCCGGAAATTGAAATTGAATTGAACTTCGGCATATATTTTGTTGTATACTCGAAAATGTCGCCAATAATACGCATTGACATATCGGGCGGATAAATGTATGTGTTGCGAACCATGAACTCTTTCAAAATGTCGTTCTGAATTGTTCCGTTCAAGATAGATTTATCAACGCCCTGTTCAATTCCTGACTGAATGAAGAAAGCAAGAATCGGCAAAACTGCGCCGTTCATTGTCATTGAAACTGACATTTGATCGAGCGGAATACCGCTGAACAAAATATTCATATCCAGCATTGAACAAACGCTAACGCCTGCTTTACCAACGTCGCCGAAGACACGCGGATTGTCAGCGTCATAACCTCTGTGTGTCGGAAGGTCGAAAGCGATCGACAAACCTTTCTGACCTGCGGCAAGGTTTCTGCGATAAAATGCGTTTGACTCTTCAGCAGTCGAAAAACCTGCGTACTGTCTGACTGTCCACGGACGGAAAACATACATCGTCGCGTAAGGTCCGCGCAGGAAAGGTGGAATACCGCTGACAAAATCAAGGTGATTCATGTGCGCGTATTCGTCGTGCGTGTAGAGCGGCTTAACAGGAATATGTTCCATTGTGCGCTCAATCAAGCTGTCATAATTAGCCGCCGCAGCTTTTTCAAATTCAGCCTTCCAAGCCGCCTCATCGACCTGCGGAGCGTCGCCGAGACTGATTTGCGTGAAGTCAGGATTCTTGTAGCCTGCCATTATGCAATCATTCCTTTCTTCTTCTGCATTGCAACCAAAGTTTGATAGCAATTCGAGCGAATGTTAATATAGTCGTCAATACCTGCGTTCTTGTAAGTTTCAACAAGTTCAGCAGGTGCAGTTCCTGCAAGATAAACTGTCGCGTTCGGCAAAACTTCATGAAGTTTCGGAGCAAGTGCAGGAACAATTTCAGGATAAGTTGCATCTGTCGAACAAATTACAACTGCATCTGCGCCGGACTCTTTCGCAGCCTGTGCCGCATCATCAACAGTTTTAAAGCCGTTATTGCTAAGAACTTCAAATGCGCCGACCTGCAAAAAGCCTGTGCTGAAATCTGCGCGTGCTTTGTGTTGCGGAATTGGACCCATGTTCGCCAAGAAAATTTTAACATTGTCATTTTTCTCAGCCTTGAATTTTTCTGTAGCTTCGCGGAGCTGTTCAAACTTTTCACTCCAGCGATGAACGCCGATAACTTTGACTTCATCAGAAGAACCTTTGCCGAGTGCGTCGCGAAGTTCAGCAATCGTTGCACCTGCCGCCGCCGCGTCAATTACTGTATCAAAATTATTTGCGTCAACTTTGCCGAGTGCGTCTTTTGCATTGACTTTGCCGAGATAACTTTCAATAGCTGCCGTGCGAACTTTTTTATTTTCAGCAAAGTTTTCAGGACGCGGATCAAGTCTTTCCTCAACCATGTTGGGATACATATTGCTGCCGACAATCCTGTCTTTGCGAGTTGCCAACGCTTTAAATCTTGCCGCGATAACTTTTTCAATTTCTTCCTGAACGTAGCCGGATTTCAAAGCCTCGACAATTCCACCCTTGCTTTCAATATTCTGGAACTCTGCCCAAACTTTTTCTTTAACCTGTTTTGTAAGATTTTCGACTGCCCAACTTCCGCCTGCAGGGTCGATAGGTTGCAAGAGACCAAATTCTTCCTGCAAAATAATCTGCACGTTGCGGGCAATGCGACGACTAAATTCATCGCCCTTGCGAATCGGTTCATCAAAAGGCGCATTTTCAAAACTTTCAACGCCGCCGACAACCGCCGAGAAAATTTCTGAAGTATTTCTGAGCATATTGACGTAAGGATCATAAACTGTTTTGAAGAAAAGCGCGGGGCGAGCATGGACGTGAATTTTTTGCGATTCTTCATTTCCGCCGAAAGCCTTGATAATTTCTGCCCAGATCGGACGAACTGCGCGGAATTTTGCAACTTGCATGAAGAAGTTTGCACCGGCAGAAAAACCAAACATAATTTGTGAAGCCGCCTCGTCGATCGACAAACCTCTGTCGAGGAGCGAGCGCAGATAACAAACTGCAGTTGAAAGTGTGTAAGCAAGTTCTTGAATATCATTCGCGCCGCCGTTGCTGAAAACGTCGCTGTTGACATAGAAAGTTTTAAGTTCAGGCGCATTTTTAATCGACCATTTCGCCGCCGCAGCCGCCTCATCAAGAAGTTTGTCGAGTGACTGACTTAATTTACCGTCCGCGACAAGTTCAGCAATCGGATTTGCACCGATAAAACCTTTCAACTTGGAAACATCGCCGCCATTTTTCTTGACAGCCGCAACAATCAATGCCATTACAGGAAGTGAAGATTGTCCTGCATAGACATAGAGCGGATATTTGTCCAACTTCAAGCCGTTCAAAAGTTTTTCGACATCTTCCAAAGTCGTCAAACTCACGCCGCCTTTGCCCGGGTGATCGCAGTTTCTTGCGTCAACATTTTTCTTTGTCGCGCAGTCAAGTTTGACATTGTAAATTGTCGAACCTTTGTCAATTTCATGCTTGAGAAGTTCGTTGTTTTCTTCAGGCATTGTTTCGTCACAAGCCTGAGCAATTCCCCACGCATTTTTGACATAGCCGTTGACTTTTGCGCCGCGAATATAATCTCCCATGCCCGGAAAAGTTTTTGGCTGAATTTCTTCCGTTGCCGCACGGAAGTACATCGGATCGAAAGTAATCCCCTCATAAGTTTTGGTGAACATTTTCTTCTCGAAAGGTGCGCCTTTCAGAAGTTCAACGCACGCCTGTTTCCATTCCTCATAAGTCGGAGGAGTAAATTCGTCCAGCGGTACGTCAGGAAAATTTGTTTGCGATTCAGCTTTTTTGATAATCGCCTGCAGATCCAGCTCCGCAGTTTTTGTTGCATCGCTCATACTTCTGTCTCCTTTTCTGTTTACTAAACAAAAACTTTTCTGCCGAACCAAAATTGACAGAATATTTTTAGTTTATTTGCAGAAAATATTAACGCAATTTAATTTCAAAGTCAACGCAGATATTTCATTTCGATAATTTTTTTCTGCAAAAAATTTTTCTGAAAAATTATTTAATGACATTTGGAAAATTCTAAATTATAATAAAAAAAATTTTACCAAAGAGGTGTTCGTTATGTCTAACTTATCTATCACAAAAAAATTAGTCGTAGCTTTTGGTTTGATTTTTGTTTTTGTTTCTGCGTTCGGTCTGTTCATTTTGGTTTCTTTCAATAATCTGAGCGACGAACGCGCCAATGTTCATGATTGGCTGGACTCTGACGTTACAGTTTCTAAAATCAACGTCGGAATAAATGAGATTCAGCGGACGCTTTATTTTCGCGTTCTAACTTTCGGCGGCAGTCAGGAACAAAGTTTGAAATCTAGGCAAGCAGAAAAAATTAAGGAAGTCGAAGAACTTTTTGCAACTTATCAGCAAGTTTTAAATAATTGTACCTACGACACTGATGAAGAAAAAATTCACGACCAACAGATGATCGACGAAGAAAAAAAGTTATGGCAGAATTATCGAACTCAACTTGATAAAATTGATAAGCTGATTGTTGCGAATGATCGCGAAGGAAGTTTGGCAATCTTGGACACGGTGACGGCGGCTTT
>CALEPR010000112.1 GCA_937910665.1 uncultured Selenomonadales bacterium | reverse complement strand
GCGACCACCGAGATCTACACTCTTTCCCTACACGACGCTCTTCCGATCTGTATTGCCCCATTCCTGCATTTGGTAGTCTTTGTCCTCGTCAATGGCGCGGGCGGCTCTTTCGAGCTGGTGCAAAATTTCCGGGTCAGTTACTTCCTGCGCGACGAAATATTTATAACCGGCATGAAAACGATTGAATCTGGTATCCGACGGCGAATTATTTTTGACTGGCTCAGCGGTAAATTTATTCGCGACGAAATTTCTGAAATCGCCGTCCAAATCGACAACGGCGGTAATCGTCGCGACGCAAAGCCTGCCGCCTTCGAGATATTCAATGGTTCGCTCCTGCACCTTGATAATTCCGGCGCTGACGGTTTTAATCTGGTCGCTCGTGAGCTTGAAATTATTTACCTCGCTGTAAGTTTTGACGCGAACTCCAACCTGTTCCAGCGCGTTTCTCATGGCGTTTTCAAGGGCGATTTTCTTTGCGTTTTCGCGCGTATCGTGCCCGCCAATTTCGTATTCACCGCTCGCCTCTATTATCTGCGGCGCCGCCTGTACGCCCGTCGCTGTGAACATAATCGCAAAAATTATCAGCATTAAAATCCTTTTCATGAGAATCAGCCTCCTTACTACAAACATTATCGATTAAAAATATTTTCGCCTTTACAAAAAAAATAGCGGCGTTTATAATGCTATCGTTTGTTTTGAAGGGGGAAGAATTTTGACAAACGATGCGATGATAATTGTGGCGTTCGTGTTCTACATTGGGCTGATGATGGGAATTGGCGTGTACTACTACCGGCAGACGAAGAACATGAGCGATTATTTTTTAGGGAACCGGCGGCTCGGCGCGTGGGTAACTTCGCTGTCGGCGGAAGCGTCAGACATGAGCGGCTGGATGCTCATGGGCGTTCCGGGTTTTGCTTATCTTGCAGGTTTAAATGCAGGTTGGATTGCTGTCGGAATTGCTATCGGAACTTGGGCGAACTGGCAATTTGTTGCGGCGAGGTTAAGACGCTACACAGAACTTGCAGGAAATGCTTTAACCTTGCCTGAATTTTTGCAGAATCGCTACAAAGACACAAGTAATTTGCTCCGAATTGTGCCGGCAATTTTTATTTTGATATTTTTTATTTTGTATACTTCAAGCGGATTTGTTTCTGCAGGAAGACTTTTTGAAACTGTTTTTGGAATAGATTTTCAGCTTGCAATTTTTCTTGGCGCAGGTTCGGTAGTTTTTTACACTTTGATTGGAGGATTTTTGGCGGTCAGTCGAACAGATTTTATTCAAGGCGTGATGATGTTTTTTGCAATTTTGCTTGTGCCGATTTGCGCGGCGATGTCGCTTGGAGGATTCGGCGAAACAATTTCCGCAATTTCAAATTTTAAATCTGAAATGTTTGATCCTTTTCTGAAACCTGACAGCTCGACAATCACTGCGCTGGAAATAATTTCTTTGATGGCGTGGGGAATTGGTTACTTTGGACAGCCGCACATTTTGGTGAGATTTATGGCGGTGAAGTCAACTGCAGAAATTCCGCAAGCAACAAGAATTGCAATGACTTGGGTAATTTTGAGTTTGGCGGCGGCGGTCGCTGTCGGAATGGTCGGTACAGTTTACTTATCGGAAACTTTGTCGGGGACTGATTCGGAAAAAGTTTTCTTGTTGATGACCAACCAACTTTTTCCGCCGATAATCGCAGGAATAGTTTTGTCGGCAGTTTTGGCGGCGATAATGTCCACTGCGTCGAGTCAACTTTTGGTTGCGGCATCTGCCTTCGCTCAGGATTTTTATAAAACTTTGCTGAGGAAAGATGCAAGCCAAGCAGAATTAGTTTGGATTTCCCGCGCATCAGTTTTAATTATCGCGTCGATTGCAGTTTATCTTGGATTCAATCCGAACAGTTTTATTTTGGATATGGTCGCTTATGCTTGGGCGGGATTCGGTGCGGCGTTTGGCCCGGCAATTTTGATGAGTTTGTTTTGGAAGTACACCACAAGGAATGGAATTATCGCCGGAATTATTATCGGCGGCGTGACTGTTTTGGTTTGGAAACAATTTGAACTTTTCGGACTTTATGAAATTGTTCCGGGATTTATTTTCTCGCTGATTGCAATTTATTTTGTCAGCAAACTTGATAAACAAACTGACGCTGAAATTTTGGAAACTTTTGAGAAAGTCAATGAAAGTAAAATTTAATTTCTGGAAATTGGAAGGGAGAAAATTTTTGTGGATAAAAAAGAAGCCCTCGCGGTAGCCATGAAACAGATTGAAAAAGAATTTGGAAAAGGTTCTATCATGAAAATGGGCGACGGCGGTCGTCTGGATGTAAAATCTGTTTCTACAGGAATTTTGCCGCTGGATATTGCTCTGGGAATCGGCGGACTTCCTCGCGGCAGAATTATTGAAGTCTATGGTCCGGAGTCGAGCGGAAAAACTACAGTCACGCTCCACATGATAGCCGAGATGCAAAAGCAAGGAGGAACTGCGGCATTTATCGACGCTGAACACGCACTTGATCCTGTCTACGCGAAAAAGTTGGGCGTGGATTTGAATGAACTTTTGGTCGCGCAACCTGACTTCGGTGAACAGGCACTTGAAATTGCTGATGAACTTATCAGCTCGGCGGCGGTCGATATGGTTATAATCGATTCGGTTGCCGCACTTGTTCCGAAAGCTGAAATTGAAGGCGACATGGGCGACGCACAAGTTGGACTTCACGCAAGAATGATGAGCAAGGCGATGAGAAAACTTGCGGGAGTTATCAGCAAGACAGACACCGTTGCAGTTTTTATAAATCAGATTCGCGAAAAAGTCGGAATCATGTTCGGCAATCCAGAAACAACAACAGGCGGCAGAGCTTTGAAATTTTATTCAACAATTCGCTTGGAAGTTCGAAAGGGCGAGGCGATTAAACAGGGCGCGGAAGTTATCGGAAACAGAGTTAAAATTAAAGTTGCGAAAAATAAAGTTGCGCCGCCTTTCAAGACTGCGGAATTTGATCTGATGTATGGCGAAGGTTATTCGCGCACGGGAAGTATTTTGGATATGGGCGTTGAGTTTGAAATTGTTGACAAGAGCGGCGCATATTTTTCCTACAACGGCGAGCGACTCGGGCAAGGAAAAGAAAATGCAAAAAAATTTCTTCGCGAACATCCTGAAATCTCAGCGGAAATTGAAAATAAAATTCGCGCAGTCCTCACCAAACCCGGCTCACCGGCTGAAAATAATTTTACTGTCGGCGCGACTGACGAAACTTCCGACAGCGAAGAAAATTTTGACGATTGATAAAAAAAATTTTTATTTCTCCTCGCGAGGGAGAAAATTTTTTTAAGTGAGGACATTTCAGATGAAAAAAATATTTCAGGCGATTTTGCTTTTTATAATTTCCTTGTCGCTTTTCGGTTGCTCGACTTCAAGACAAGAAACAGAAAAAATTTCTGCACCAAAACAAGTTGAAGAAAAAAATTCCGAACAAAAACAAGTTGAAGAAAAAAATTCTGAACAGGAGGAAAAAATTTCAGAACCCTTTAAGCCGATTGTTATTTCTTTTGCCGGAGATTGTACTCTGGGAAGTTTCAAAGGTTCTGACAATGCTTTTGCTTATTATTGGAGGTACGGCGCAGAATATTATCTTGGAAATGTCAAACAAATTTTTTCGGCGGACGACATAACTTTTGTAAATTTGGAAGGTCCATTGACAGAACATCCTCAAGTTTTGGTTAAAGAATTTCCGATGCGCGGCGAACCTAAATATGTTGAAATTTTAAAAGCTGCGTCGGTTGAGATTTGCAATTTGTCGAACAACCATATTTATGACTGCGGCGAAATTGGTTTTCAAGATACTGTTGACTTGTTGAAGGCGAATGATATAAAATTCTGTGGCGAAGGTTTTTCCGACGTTATTGAAGTTCGCGGAATAAAAATTGGTTTTCTCGGCTATCAAGGTTGGTACGACGAACCGAAGTTGAGAGAAAAAGTTTCAGCCGACATAAAAAAAATTCGCGAAGATCAGAAAGCAGAAATTGTAATTGTGGAGTATCATTGGGGAATTGAGCGAGATTATTTTGGAATTGACGATCAAAAAACTTTGGCGCATTTCACGATTGACAGCGGCGCAGATATTGTCGTCGGAGCGCATCCTCATGTCGTTCAAGGAATTGAAATTTATAACGGCAAACCAATCGCTTACAGTTTAGGAAATTTCTGTTTCGGCGCGAATAATAATCCTTCCGACAAAGATACTTTCATTTTGCAGACGACGATTGACAAACAGGACGAAAAATTTTCTATCGCGTCGAAAGTTATTCCCTGCAGAATTTCTTCCACGACGGCGTACAATGATTTTTGTCCAACGCCTGTCGAAGGGTACGAAGCCGAAAGAATTTTAAAAAAAATTGCAAAGTCTTCAAGTATCTTTCCGCAGACAATAAATTTTAATCAGTAAATCCGAGAGGTGACTGAAATGGCTGAACCGATTTTACTGGACAGATTCAGGAATGATTCTTTCAATCAAAATCAGATTATCAATGACAAGTTAGATCTTTTGATCGGCGAAATGCGCGATATGAAACAAGATATTCGCGCTTTAGATAAAAAAATTGAAAATGTCGAAACAAATTTAGATAAAAAAATTGAAAATGTCCGCACAGAATTGAAAGCTGATATTGCTGATGTTCGGACAGAATTAAAAGCTGATATTGCTGATGTTCGAACAGAATTAAAAGCTGATATTGCTGATGTTCGAACAGAATTAAAAACTGAAATTTCTGATGTCCGCACAGAATTGAAAACTGAAATTTCTGATGTCCGCACAGAATTGAAAGCTGAAATTTCTGCTGTTCGCAAAGAGTTAAAAGGCGAAATTGATAAAAATCACGCTGAATTTAAATCAGAAATAAATACCGCTCGCTGGCAAGTGATCGGAATAGTTGTCGCGCAAATTTGTTCTATCGGCGCGATAGTTTGGGCAATTGTGTCGGCTTTGAAGTAAAATTTTTTTTTAGCGTTAATGGGAGAGTGTAAATTTGTTCAACTATCCTTTTGATATAATAATGGTGCCGTTGCAGGTGATACTTTTCCTGTTTACGATGTATTTTTTTATAATTGGCTTTTGCGGAATGTGGAGACGCTCCGAGAAAAAAATTACCGTGCCGCAGAAAAAATTCGCCGTCATAATCGCGGCGCACAATGAAAGTGCGGTTGTCGGTCAGCTTATCGAAAATCTTCATGAACAAAAATATCCTGCAGAACTTTATGACATTTACGTCATTGCCGACAACTGCGGAGACAACACCGCCGAAGTCGCCGAAAAAGCAGGAGCGATTGTCTGCGAAAGATTTGACGAACAGAAAAAAAGCAAAGGCTTTGCACTTGAATGGATGTTTGAAAAACTTTTTGAAATGGAAAAGTCCGGGAAAATTTATGACGCAGTTGCAATTTTCGACGCAGATAATTTAGTTCATCCAAATTTCTTGATGGAGATGAATAACAGACTTTGCAAAGGCGACAGAATTATTCAAGGTTTCCTCGACGCAAAAAATCCTTACGACAGTTGGGTTGCGGGAACTTTTGCTATTGCATTTTGGCTTATCGATCATGTTTCGCACCTCGCAAAAACAAATATTGGATTGTCTGCCGTTCTCGGCGGAACAGGAATGTGCATAACTTTAGACGTTCTGAAAAAATATGGTTGGCGAGCAACTTGTCTGACTGAAGACATGGAATTTACCATGAAATCTTTAACGGAGGGAATTAAAACAACTTGGGCGCACGACGCGATTGTTTACGACGAAAAGCCTATAACTTTTATGCAGTCTTGGACGCAAAGAAAACGCTGGGCACAAGGACAATTTGACGTGGCTCACAGATTTATTCCCAAAATGTTGGTCGCAGGTTGGAAACGAAAAGACATCAGAATCTGGGACGGTTGCATTTATCTTTTTCAGCCGCACTTTTTAATGTTGTCGTCAATTTTTTTGTTGCTTGGATATATTCAAATGTTTTTCGGAACATTCTACACAAATATTTATTCCATCATGCCTTCTGACATAATGACGGCGATAATGATCGGACAATATTTAATTCCAATGATAATTTTAATAAAAGTTCGCGCAAGATTAAAATCTTGGTTTTATCTTCTAATCTATCCGCTTTTTTTCTACACTTGGATTCCAATAATTTTTTTGGGATTCATTCACCGAAATGAACATGAGTGGGCGCATACTCATCACACGCGCTCCATGAATTATGAACAGATGAAACGTGAGGAAGGTCGCGGTTAAAAAATAAATTCCACACAAGCGCAGATTAGTTTAAAAATTTTGAAAGAAAATTCGCAGATGGAATTACTTGAAATATTTTTTTTCGATCGATAGGGGACGGAGAAAAATTCATGAAAATAAAAACTGACGCAAAATTTTTTTGGCAACTTTTCAAATCAACTTTCATAGTCAGTATGTTCACGGTCGGCGGCGGCTATGTGATTATTCCGCTCCTCAAAGCAAAATATGTCGATGAATATCACTGGATTAGCGAGGAAGAAACTTTAAATATGGTTGCAATCGCTCAGTCAACGCCGGGAGTTATGGCAGTCAATACGGCGATTATGCTCGGCTACAGAATGGCAGGAGTTTTGGGTGCGCTTACAGGAATGTTCGCGACAATTTTGCCGCCGCTGATAATAATTACAATCGTGGCAACTTTTTATGATTTTGTCGCGCAGAACGAACAAGTCAAACTTGTTTTGAAAGGCATGCAGTGCGGAGCGACAGCTTTACTTTTAAATGTGGCGATTGATTTGCTGCAAAAACAATTTTCAAAAAAACTTTTTCTGCCGCTCGCGATAATTTTCGGAACTTTCATTGCAAATATTTTTTTCGACGTGAATATAATGCTTTTGGTTGCGATTGACGGAGCGATCGGTTTCCTCCTCCTGCGCGACAAAAAATATTCCTGACATTGATTTTGCATTTGACAGGTTTAAAATAAAAATGTATAATCACAAGCTGTAACGGAGAGGTGTCCGAGTGGTTTAAGGAGCTGGTCTTGAAAACCAGTGATGTCGAAA
>CALEPR010000111.1 GCA_937910665.1 uncultured Selenomonadales bacterium | reverse complement strand
TAAAAATCCAACTGGCAATGAGAAAAAAACGTGGTTTAATTGCTATCCTCTGGAAGTCGGCACTACTAAAATTTTTCCCTTGTGCCTCGCAATATGTCGCGGCGGTGAGCAGTTAGACAAAGTATTCGACAAAATGATTGAACAGGCTCAAAAAATTATTAAGGTCTATTCTGAAAAAGCACTGGTTAAGAGAAATATCATTTTGCTGACAGATAAGTGGGACAATGATATGTTCAAAAAATATCGAGATAAGTTTTTGGAGTACAAGGGTTTGATACATTTCGTTTTCGGTTGGATAAAAGAGTCAGAAATAAAGACGATAAAGGACAACTAAAAATGTTCATAGATTTGCATATCCACAGCACAGTCTCTGATGGAACGGATACTCCTGAAGAGATAGTTGAAAAAATTTCATGTAAAGATGGAGTCAAAATTTTTGCTCTTACTGACCATGACACAATATCTGGAATTGAAAAGTTACCAGCGAAGTTTCCTGATACAATCTTGTTCATCAATGGTGTGGAATTTTCTTGTAAGATTGCAGATGGAGACAAGTGTCATATTCTGGCGTACTTCTTCGATGCCACTAATGAAGCGTTTCAGCAACTCCTTAGCAAAGGCAATGAGCTGAGAAAAATTCAGTTAGCCCTTCGTCTGAAGTATCTCAGCAAAAAATACAACATAACTTTTTCAGAAAGCGATATAGCTGAAATATGTCAGTCAACCGTTGTCGGTAAACCACATATCGTCAACTTTGTTTCAGATAAGTTTGGTTTAGACAAAGAAAACTTATATAAAGACCTACACATATGTTATGTGGGCGATGCCCGACAAGATGCGGCAACTGTTATCAACGCTATTAAAGAATCCGGCGGAATATCAGTCTGGGCACATCCGCTCGGCGGAGAAGGAGAACCTTTACTTTCAAATAAGGCATTCCAATCTCGACTTCATGAGCTTTGCAACTTGGGCATACAAGGGCTGGAGTGCTATTATTCTCGCTACACAAATGAACAGGAAAATTTTTTAGCACAATCTGCGTGGAAAAATAATCTGTTAATCAGCGGCGGCAGTGACTATCACGGAGCAAATAAAACTATTGCACTCGGCGAGTTGGGGACTGAATCACCCGATATTAAATTTAATCAGCTGACTATCCTGCAGAGGTTAGTTGAAAATAACATAAATATTCCGTCGGAGTTACCGATATTGGAGCTTACGAATCATGCCGGTACCGTTCTTTAAAACCCTGAACATTACTCCGATGATTTTTACTTCGATGGAGGTGATTATTGAAAAAATTTAATGGCGTCGGGAAGTACAGTTAAATGTTAAAAATAAAGGAAGTGAATCAGTATGGGCTATGAGACGCCTATATCCGTTAAGGAATTGGTTGAAGGTATAAACAGAAAATATTATCTGCCTTCGATTCAGCGCGAGTTTGTTTGGGACACCAACCGAATTGCGAGGCTTTTCGACAGTCTGATGAACGGGTTCCCTATCGGCTCGTTTCTTTTCTGGGAAGTTCCCAAAGACAAAATTGAGGATTTTCGTTTTTACGAGTTTATGCGCAACTTTCACGCCTTGGATAATAAACATAACAAGATTGCGCCTTTAACAGCAAGTTCTCCATCTTTCACGGCTATCTTGGATGGACAGCAACGCATGACCTCGCTTTACATCGGGTTAAAGGGTACTTATGCGGAAAAACTTAAATACAAGAGTAAAAATAACAAAAACAATTATCCCGTCAAAAAGTTGTACCTTAATCTGATGAATAAATTCGATGCTGAAAACGCTGATGAACGCGGACTTACTTACGACTTTAAATTTTGTGAGCCGTCCGAAGCCGGAAAGGCGAATAAGTCTGGAAAAGAACATTGGTTCGAGGTCGGAGAAATTCTGAAGTCCAAATACGGGAACGTTAATGGCATACTTGGCTATATTAGAGAAAATAATTTGCTTACCTCTACATTAGCGGGCGAAATTCTCTCCACTCTACAAGAAAAGATTTGGCATAGTGTTCCGATAAGTTTTTACCTAGAGAAAAGCAAAGAATTGGATACAGTCGTCAACATTTTCATTCGAGTGAACAGCGGCGGCGTGGTTCTCAGCTATTCGGACTTGCTCTTGTCTTTCGCTACCGCTCAGCTACACGGCGTTCAAGACTTTCGCGGCGATATTTACAATTTCGTCGACGATATAAACGACATAGGCGGCTCCGATAATTTTGCCTTCGACAAAGACTTTGTTCTTAAAGCGATTTTAGTTTCATGCGATTTAGACATAAAGTTTCGCACGAAGAATTTTAACAATAAAAACATGCCTGCAATACACGACCGTTGGGACAAAGTAACCGAGGCTATACATCGATCGGTTAGCTTGATTAGTTCCTACGGCTTCAACAAAACCAACATCGTCTCCGCCAACGCTTTGATTCCGATTGCTTACTATATCCTCCAAAAAAATACCGATACGAAGAATTACACAAAAGAAGAGCGTGATATTATTCGTCATTGGTTTGTTGTTGCTTCAATCGGCGGCTTATTCAGGTCGAGTACGGACAACGTCTTAAAGGAATTGCGCGGCAAGATAAAAGCCAACAACGTTTCGTTCCCTGCTCAAGAAATGCTCCCTGATAAAAATGCCCTTTCCCTCGACAATTTAATAACTGCCGTTCTCAACACGGAGTACAAAGACAAGTCAATAACGATGGCGATGTCCATTCTTTACCCTCATATAAACTTGGCAAATAATTATCATATAGACCACATATTCCCGCAGAGTAAATTCAAGAAAAAAATTTTTGCTGAGAAAAATATCACAGATACCGATTTCTACACGGATAATCTCAACTCATTCGCTAACCTGCAACTCTTACCGGCAACTCAAAATCAATCCAAAAATGACGATTTCTTCGATGATTGGCTTAAGAAAATGAGCCCAGCAGACCGCGAAGCCTACATGAAAGAACATTACATTCCGACGGACATCGATTTATCTTTCGGTAATTTCAAGAAATTTATTCAGAAACGTGAGGAATTAATTCGACAACGCTTAAAAGAAAATCTTAAATCTTGGAACATTTTCATCTGAGGTTACATTTATTTCTCGTATACAGAAAGCACCTGTCCGAATTTCTTAGAGCAGGTGCTATTTTTTAGGAGATAGAAAAATGGACAATAATTATATTTTGGTTTTAACAGTACAAGAATGTGGCGAAGAAAAATATTCTCTCGTTATGGCTTCATTAAATGTAAATAAATTCATTGAAAAATTAAACTATTATATTACGAATAAAGAAAAATTTTTCATCGATGTTTGGGACAAAATAGACTACGGTTATTACAAAATGAAATTATATGCTTTTCCAATCAATAACGATGACCCACGACATATTGATTTCGAAGAATCTGAAAAATTCGCCGAAGAAATAAAAGCTGAGATTTTATGTTAGAAGGGGTTAAGGCTCGTTTAATAGGCGAGCCTTTTTTATTACTTGAAATAAAGTACTACGTTTAAAAAATGTTGTGAAAAACCTCTTCGCTCATTATAATAAACTTGGTGATGAAGATGGTGATTTACAAGATAACTAATCGTTTAAATGGAAAACTTTATGTCGGACAGACAAGACAACCGATTGAAAAACGTTTTCTTCAACATTTCTATGCTCAAACTCCACTCGGTCAAGCTATGCGTCAATGTGGTATTGAAAATTTCACCATTGAGATTATTGAACGTTGTGAAACTCAGGAACAACTTAATGAACGAGAAATTTTCTGGATTCGCGTTTTAAATTCAAAACAACCTTATGGCTATAACATAAGAGAAGGCGGTGGGGGCTATCAGAAAAAATTTATCTGTGATTTCAAAGCAAATAATTCTGATAAAGTGAAACTGATTCGCTTAGCTCGAATGGCACTACAAGGCCGATTGTTATCTGGAAAGTTTTCCATTGAGAAAGTTTTTAACGGCTATATGGCAGAAGATTGTTTCAGACGTAAAATTTTGTTTGAAATTTTGATAGCAAGTAATGCACTCGAAAGTTATGGTTTCAAATGGGCTATAAAAGTTATGTCCAACTCCGATGATTACAATGTAGTCGAGCATTTTCTTGAAAAGTTGTTAGCAAAAATTTGTGCTCAGAAGAACGACGCTGAAAAAATTAAATTTTCCGTCGTAATTTTCAACGAAAAAATTTTTAACTACGTGAAGAAAGAATGCCAAAATATATATCTACCGTCTTATGTATCACTGATACTTATAGACGAAAATAGCCAAACCATTAAAGATGAATACATATTAAACTTCAAAAATTCAGATGAACATGTTAATTCTGTATTGACTCAGGAAGCGTATTCGCAACTCGATTTTGAAATCAAAGAAGGCGATGATATCAGTTGAGTAGTTAATCTTTAAGATTAACCCAAAACGTATCCGATTACGTTTTGGGTATACAGGACTGTAACTTAAAAGGAGGACATTTTATGCCAGCAAAAATTATCTCTTCATTTAACGGTAAAGGAGGAGCGGGAAAAACTACTCTTGTCACAAATATCAACGCTCATATGAAAACAAAGGAATTAAAACTTTTAGTAATCGATACTGACCCACAAAGAAATTTGTATGGTATAAATGCACCAGATTTTGTTCATTATGAACCAAATCTATTTAACATCATGAAGAAGGAGATAAACATAAAAAAAGTAATTCAGCAAACTGATGGCTATCATCTAATTCCAACGAGCGACAACCAAAATGACTTAAACACCTCGATTAATGATTTTACCACACTAAAAAATTCATTGGAAGAAATTCAAGACGAATACGATATTATCTTAATCGATAATTCTCCAGCATTTACACCTTTAACCTATAGTAGTTTGTTAGCGAGTCAGTATATTCTATCACCATGTCAAGTTACCAATGAGTGTTTGAATGCTATCCTAGACCTAATGGCATTAGTCAACAGTGACGATTTTAAAAATATAAATCCTAATTTTAAAGGTGTGGGCGTTTTCTTCTCACAATACAATCTTGCATCTAAAAGACAAAGCATTATAAATCGTAGCATCGTAGATAACTTTAGAAGAATGTCTAGGATATTCGGGTTTAAAATCTTTTCGACAAGCATTCCAAAGAATGTGGATGTAAATGCGGCTTCGGCTCATCACAAAGACATTTTCCAATACAAAGAAAAATCTCCAGTTGCCACAGCTTATAAACAATTAACCGATGAAATTATAACATTCATAAATATGGGAGGCGAATAATAGTATGTCTATAAACCACGGAATGGCTTTACAAACAGTTAGTAATCAAAACCTGATAGCTCCTGCAGATGAAAGTAGTTGGCAGACTGTTATTCAAAATAATCTTCCGGATACTTCAAGCGAACTTACTAAATTACTGCTTTGGAGTACAGCTAAAATAAACTCCTTGAAAAATTGCCTTCAACATTTAGATAAATTAGATAATCTAGGAACAACGTACTCAGCTTTGCAAAAAGAAGCTAGGTACACAGCAGAAGTTATCATTCGTATCGAGTTAAAATTAGGAACATTGATAGCTCAAATTCCAAAAGCTACCTCTTACAATAATGTCAGTGGCAAAGAAAAAACAGAGACCCAAAACGTAAGCGGTGACGATTTGGGTGAAAGCAACGATGAAAAGCATCAAAAGAAAAGTGACCAAATAAAAAGTCTCGGCTTATCGCAAAGACAAGCAGAGACTTTCCAGAAAATGGCTAAACACAAAACCGTGGTTGAACAAACCATTGAAGAATTTCGTGACAAAGAAAAAATTATTACTCGTAGTTCAGTTCTAAAAAAAATCAAATCCCTTCAAGTAAACGAAACGCATAATCAGTACATACTTGGAACTCCTAAGATAATAAAGGGTAACATAACAGACTTTCAACCTGAGTCAAAGTACAAACTAATTATAACCGTTCCGCCCACTTCAGTTGCATTGTCCGCAAATGAATGGATGCCACATCTACTCAGCAATATAAGTGACGACGGTTGCGCTTATATCTTTGTCGATAATGCACCAGAGATATTAAAGTCATACCTTAATGCAAAAACTCCTGATGAAATTATTATCGTGAAAATTAAAAGCGAACATATTGCCTCAGATAAAATATATAAACACAAGCACAAGTTTTGCCTTTTCTATCATGGAACTACTTCAGAGCTTAGTCTTTCCGGTAACAATAATGCCATTCAAAACGTTGAAAATATGTCGGATGTCGCAGAAACATTTATACAACAAGCTACGACTAAAGATGATATTGTATTCGACCCATTTGCAAGTAATGGCGATTTACTTTTAACAGCAACAAAATTAGGACGTAAAGCTTACGGATTAATGCAAGAGGATTTTAATCTAACAAATGCTTGCGCAAATGGATGTGAACTAATTGCTCAATAACAACACTGCTTTAGAATCTAAGTCCGAACAATCAGTAAGCCGTATAGCAAGAATCTCTGCGTCCGAAACCTTTTTAAGAACACTGTATAAATCGCTACAACTTGGCAATTTTAAGAGAAACAAATATGGTTATCTCTGGATAAAGAAGGGAGGTGAGAAACTCACTTTAACATTTGATATGACACTACCCGCACAAATTCTGGCAATGGCTATTACTGCCGTACAAAAAAGCGAAGAAGGTTACGACGTATTCTACAGCGTCTGTCTAACAGATTTACCTATGCCGAAACATATTCGCGCCAAAAAAAATGATGTTTCACTACAAACCAGTATTTGGGTAGACATAGATATAATTGGCGGCGTTCACGTTGGAGAGAGTTATCCGACTACTATCGAAACCGCAATGTCATTCTTACCATTTAAGCCTTCTATCATTGTAAACAGTGGATACGGACTACACGCCTACTACCTGTTTAGCAAAGCACTTCTCATCAGTGATTACAACAGAGATGCAGCTGAAGCAAGAAACAAGAAATTAATCTCGATTATTCGTCACAATGCTGGAATCTATGAAAAAGCAGTCGATTCAGTTCAAGACCTGTCAAGAATTATGAGAATGCCTGGAACATTTAATTACAAATCTAATTCCACTACGCCTCCGCTGTGTAGAGTAATAGAAATAAATGATGTTGTATATAGGGTCGACGAACTGGACGATTTAATTGAAGATTCATTTCATTCTATCCATCAAGAGTCTAGAGAATGTACTACTACATCGAATGCAATCCAACAAAAAAATATTCTGCTCACACCTAAAGTTGAAATCAAACCAGACTTTGTTGCCACAGAGGTAACTCGTACAAAACTAATTCAGATACTGAAAACTACTCCCTTTGAAACATTTTTTCCTAAACGTGACAAAGTTGGCGGATGGATTTGTCCGAAATGTGGTAGTGGTAGCGGAGTAAACGGTACTGGAATAACTCAACATCAAACCAATAAATATCGTTGCTGGAACTGCGGCAAATATGGCGATTTGATTGATTGGATTCAATACACATATGACATCAACTTTAATGATGCTTTAAAATACGGAGCGAATGTTTTAAACCTAAAATACTACGACAGTTTTTCGACTCCCGTTAAAATTGATAGTTCCCAATTTAAATTTAGAAAGGATTTGATTATATGACCACCAAACAACCGAAAATTGAAGATATTATTAAGGATAAGCTTAATAAAGCTGTAGCCCTACTCGAAAATTTTGAGTTTGGAAAATCTCCTTTAACTGCCTCCATTGTGGAAGCCACTACTATGTGCAAAATATACGACTCAGACAAGTATGAAAAATTTAAAAACAAAGGAATACTATTTCGCTCTTTAAATGAAGAGCTAGACAAAGAGGTCGACAAATATATAGCCTGCCTTGAACTGGCTAAACAAAAAGGGGATTCAGCGCAAGATTTAGCAAAACAACTCTCAGAACTAAGATATAGTTACAATGTGTCGAAACTCATGCAAATAAATAAAGATAAAACACCCACTCCAGAGAAAAATGAACTGCTATTAACTTTAATTAAAGAAACATTAGAATACAATGAATCGGGCAAGATTCTCAGTAATGTAAAGAATTATGAATTAATCTTACAATTCGACCCGATTGTAGGTAATTGCGTTGGTTACGATGCTTTCGCCTATAGAATTACTCCTTTAAGAACAGACCTACCTTGGAGACAATCTTCTCTTATAAAATTTAATGAGTGGGGCGAACTCGATGATGCCGCTCTTCAGAACTATATTAATCGTACATATGGAAACCTGAATAACGAAAAGATATTTAGAAACGTACTTCACGAGATTGCTAATAAAAATAGTTTCCATCCTGTCAGAAACTACCTAAAAAACTTACCACCATGGGACGGAATAGAAAGAGCTCCGAGATTATTTATTGAAATACTCGGAGCAAAAGATTGCGAATATACAAAAAGCATAACAATTCATTGGTTGAAAGCCGCTATAGCCAGAATTTATTACCCTGGTTGTAAATTTGACTACTGTCTTGTTTTAAAAGGAGCTCAAGGCAAAGGAAAAAGCACTATTTTAGCCAAACTTGGTGTAACATGGTTTAACGACAGTATATTCGACATAAGTGGTAAAGAAGCTTTAGAAAATTTGCAAGGTAATTGGATTATTGAACTCGGTGAAATGCAAGCCACTAAACGTGCAGACAATGAAGCGATCAAAGCCTTTATTTCAAGGAAGGTCGACAAATTCAGACTTCCATATGGTAGAAGAACTGGAGAATTTCCTCGTCAATGTGTATTTGCCGGAACTACCAATCTACCAGAGTTCTTAAAAGACCGCACAGGCGGCAGACGTTTTTGGATTATTGTTTGTGATGATGACTTTGATACCTTCAAAGCTCTAGAAAAAATTGACAGCGATTACATAAATCAAATATGGTCTGAAGTTCTCTACAAATTTAATGAAGAACAACCTTTTAACGAAAGAAATTTACTGCCTCCAGACAACATTCTGGAGCAGGCTAAATTAATACAAGAATCATACACGGAAGGAAGTGGTTTAGATGGTTTAGTCACAGCATTCCTTGAAATGCCAATCCCAGATAAACAAACATGGGATAATATGAGCAAACTCGAAAGGAGGAAATATGCCAATAATGATGGCAGAGGTTTTGAGATAATAGAAGGATACGGGGTTTTTAGAGATGTAGCAAAAACCATCCCTACTGGTTCTTGCAAACGTGAAATTGTTTGTGCCGCTGAAATTGCTTACGAATGCCTCAATATAGATAATCCTAACTCAGCAAGAGGTACTCTCAAAGATATTGCCGAGATTCTTGATTCATTACCAAATTGGGAGTTGATTGGCAGAAAGTCTTGTGGAATTTACGGTATACAAAGAAGTGTGTATAAAAGAAAAACAATACGACATTAAAAACGAGTCGTAAGAATCTTATCGAATTATTTAAAATACGGAGGATTTTTATCATGACAAATGAAGGCTTAAATAAATTATTAAGTATTATTACAGAAAACAAAGGAAGCAAACACCATATTTCAAAGTTAAGCGAGTTAGCTCTTAATCTCGCTGAAAATAATATGGTAGACGACGATTTTAAAGAACAATTATTTCATATTATAAGAAAGAAGGTAAAATCTGAAAGCGACCCCTCTGTCTATGGTACAGATTATTCAGACCATTACGCATTATTCAAAATGTATAAAAAAGGAATTGGTGTAAAGAAAAACCCTAAAGCTGCACTAAATTCTTTAATAAAAATGGTAAAAAAAGGTGATAAGAACGCCGCAAGAGAAATTATATTCTCGTACAGAGACGGCAATACAGAACTCAACATAAAAGCCAATAAAGAAAAAATGATAGATTGGTGCTTTAAAACCGCTGAATATAACTGCCCGCTTGGTCTCTACTTTTTAGCACATCAATCTGCCGGAAAAGAAGTACCTCCATTTTATGACTTAGGGGTTAGTAAATCTTTGCCTTTAGCTATTAAATGCTTGAAAGAACTTACCAAATATGCTTACATTGACTGCGACATAGCTTGGGATTTTGATTTCACGCTTAGAAAATATACTATACCACTTTGTGAAGAAATCGATGAACACAATTTAATCTGCGATATAGAAAATGATTTATGGAATTACACTCACCATACTCAACTTAAAGACGGCTCGCCAGATATTGTCGGTTACCTTCTTAATCTATTAGGAACATTATATCTTGAACTAAACGATTATCAGAACGCTAAAGAAACCTTTAAAAAAGCCATGGTACATGAATCATTACCCGCCATAATTAATCTGAGTGAAATGTACCATTACGGACTCGGCTCATCTAAAGATGAAGAACAAGCTTTTACCTTGAAAAAAAGGATTGCAGATTTAGTCTTATACGAAAAGCCAAGTCTTAAATTTAATTCGTATAATGACGAAAAACTTAATTTCTTTGAAATAGTAATATCTGTAGCTGAAGCTTATCGTTACGGAATCGGAGTCCAACAGTCTCTTTCAACAGCTCTTGAATACTACAGTCAAATTAAGAACGATTTCTGGGTTTTAAAGTCATATGATACCTTGCAGAAAGAAATAACAAACAGAGCCATTGACGAGATAATCGAAACAGTGAAATCAAAAACTAAAGTCAGCTAAGCAAAGGCTACCCTGTCAGTCATCAATGATAAAGAAATCCCTGTTCGCAACAACTATGGACAGGGATTTTTAATTAAAGATAGCATCAGCAACGGTCTGCTCACTTTTATTTTTCATTCTCTCGATTGCATGACTGTATATTAAAGTCGTGTTGATATTTGAATGCCTAAGAACTTGCTGAACTTGAGTGAGCGGAACTCCATTCAAAATAGCTTGCGTCGCCGCTGTATGTCTCAAGCTATGTGCTGTATGTCGATTGTCGTCTATAAAAATTTCTCGGAGCTTTTTCTTGACGAGCTTGCTGATTGATTGAGTGTCCAGTCTCTGGTTAAAATTTCTGCGCGACGTTGAAGTAAAAAGCGGCTCCGCGTTGGATAAATTCTTTCTAGTCTGAAGATACTCTTGAATAAAGCCATAAACTTGAGAGGCGACAAGCACCTTTGCTGACTTCTCATCATGTCCTTTGCCTTGAATTGAAAGATACACTGAATCAGCAAAATAATGAAGGTCGCCGACATCTGCGCGGACGACCTCAATAGTTCTTAATCCCGCTGTCATCATCAGTGAAATAATTGCTCGGTCTCTTAAGCCTTTAGTCGTTGAAATATCTATTGATTGAAGTAATGCCTGACATTGTTTTATTGTCAAGGCATCTTTTTTATGTTCGTGGTCGACTTTGGCACTCTTCATGTTATCGGTTATGTTCGGATAAATATTGTGCTGAGACAAAAATTTGAAGAATAATTTTGCGGCAATAATATATAACTGAACCGTAGTAGCCTTTTTAGTGGCTAACATTTCCGACTTCCATTCTTCAATGTCGTTACGAGTCGGATTTATAATGGCATTTGAACAAAAATATTTGAACATTTGCCTCAGTGCCTTTGTGTAGGTTTTCTGCGATGCAGGACGAACATCTGTAAACTTTATCCATAATTCTACCAGTGACTCTGAAAAGCTGGAGACTTCAATGGCAGATTGATTAAGACCTATAATTTCTTGCATATTAATTACCTCTGTCCGCGTAACCTATAACTTCTCTTGAAACTTCATTGATAACAGCTTCGGGAACCTTGCTAACATTGATATAGTAGACAACATTTTTTCTGGGATTGAAAAGTGCGAGCCATTTTACTTTCTGAAACTCTAAGCTATGTATCGAGTGCAATCCCATAAGATAGTACATCAAAATTTGTAGTGTGTGATTATTCGTCACGTTCCCGCACAGGACTTTGAAATCAATCAGCGAGTTATCTGTCAAATAATCACAGTCGCCATTTACAACTATGTCAGTATAACCGCCCTCGAAGGTCAAGCCCGTTTTGACTTCAGAAAATCTTTTGAGGAAGCTGACTCCGCGATTTACCATGATTTTTATATTCTCAATCGTTGCCGCATCTGGCGACAGCTTAGGAAGGTCAATGATTCCTGCTCTGTAAACATCGTCGTAAGCTGTGAGCTGAACCGCTGCAGATATATTTCCTGTCTTTACTGATTCAAGTAACTCTAAACAATACATGAATTTTTTACGCATTCCATAGTTGTGGAATAAAATTTTTGCTCCGAGAATTGGAATATCAAAGGCTTCCTCAAGATTGCCAGTCACTTGAAAACGTGTAAGATAATCAACCGCCAATCCAACATAGTTTGCTGGTATATTTTCTTTATCATTGAGCGAAAAATTATCCCTGTACTGCTTAACACACATTGCAGATACAGGGACATATCCTCCAACAGGTTGCTGAATTGAGTTGATTCTTTGCGTTACTGTGTAAGGCATAATTATTTTACTGACTCATTCAATTTGGAAGCGTAATAAGATTGTTCATCTTTAGGAACATCCAAAAAATCCATTGCTTTCTCAGCATTAATATTGAGTTTGAACATCACTGAACGTAAATTTTCAAGTAACTTTTGCTTTCGACCACGTTCTTCGCCCATTTCTTCTCGTTCCAATAATGCTAACTCGTAAGTCATATAACTAAGCCTCCATTCTTTCGACAATTTCACTCTCTGAACCGTCTCGTCCAATTCTCGAATAAAATCACTTTTAATTCCTCGTCCCGCCACATAATCCAAAAAATTTTTTACTTCTTCTTTCAGTTCCTCATCCTCTCCTTCTGTACAGAGAAATATTCTATGTGTCCCGTCAATGAGATGAAGAGCTGAATTTCGTCTACACACTATATCGAAGTCATACAGCTGATAACCATAACCAAAGACATCGAAGGTACATATGAAGATAATATAAGATTCACCGAAAGATTTATATTTTACTGATTTCCCTTTGTTGAGCTTATCTAAATCAATTAAGCCAATATAATAACGCATTCGTTTAGCAAGGTCATCATTATCGGTTAGTTGAATTTCAATGTCAAATGACCTGTTTCTATCATCTTTCACATAAACATCAAGGCGAATACCTTTGCTATCCAGTCGTGACTCGATTGTTTTCTCTCGCTCCGGATAACTAATTGATTCTACCTTAATATCGAGAATATGTTCAATCAATCTACGGCACCAATCAGAATTAACTTCCATTACCTTACCGAAGATAAAATTATCCTTAATAGTGAGAGAATCCCATTTTACCGCAAGCTTTTCTTCGTTTGTCATCGAATCACCTTAATAATCATCACGAATTATTATTTTTTCCGCATCCTTTAATCTGGAAACATAATAAGATTTCAGGAAGTTTAAGAGACATATTCACGCTTCCCATCAGAGTATTCAAGATAGGCTCTACCTGTAGTCTCATCATAATCAGCTATTGGAACACCCTTAATTTTTTTATTTCATTGTCAATGCGGATAGCCTCTTTAAAACGTTTTGTAAGTTCGTCATCACTTACTCCGCAGGTAGAATCAAGTTCATTCACTATAGACTCCTCCAATAAAAATTTTTATAAAGTCTCAATGCGAGAAATAAACTCATTGAAAGCTAACTCAAAATTTTTGCGAACATTATAACTATCGAATCACCTAGATTGAATTATAGCGAAAACCGAGTGAACTATCAAGGAAAGTTACAGAAAACTACCCTTACCTGTATTTTGGTTTTGCCCTTATTCCACTCTTGTGGAATAATTTTTGAGGTCGAATGAAAAGTTGAGAACTTGAACGTAATGTACATCTTGCACGTCTTTTCTATTAATTATATTGGAATTCTTATCATCATTTTTATTAATTATTTTTTAGTTTCCAGTAAAATTACGTACACTACGTTCATATATACCCGTAAATCAGCATTGCAATTAGCTTTCCCTCTTGAACGTAGCCTTCATTTACGTTCAGCTATGTTCTATGACGTTCATACCAAAACTAAATCCTGCTCTCGAAAACAAGGCACTGACGTTTCATTAAAATATTTTACTCCATATATTATCATATGCTTTTCTTCTGTTCCGTCAAACTCAATATTAACTATCTCTCCAACCTTGCCACGCCATATCTCCGGTCTGTCTTCCGCCGGATTCAAATACAAAACCATGTTGTTAAACCACGAATACTCATTATCTTTCTTATTAAACCAACCAACTTTATTTTCGTAACAATAATTTATTTTTTCCAACGACATATGATTATCTATAAAAACACTGCATACTTCTCCATATACATCAAGGTCTGTCTTCAAAATCCGCGCTTTCGGCAAGACTTTGACTTTATCGCCTATCTCATACTTCGCATTAAAAACAATTTCTCTAACTGATTCATTATTTTTTCTTCTAAACAGCGGCTTTAAATCTTCTACCTTAAAGCAGGGTTTAAATTTCTCTCTTCTGAACTCCACACGATAAACAATTTGGCAAAGGTCTATTCCTATTTCGACTACCTTGCCGATTCGCCCCTCCCAGTTGTCATTATGTTCTCCGGAGAGGACTTTCACTTTATCTCCAATGTTATACTCGGCACTAAATGAAAATCTCATGTCTATCTGCCTCCCAAAAAATTTATTCTTAATCTTCCAGAAATTTTAGCATTCTCTATGTACAAAAATTTTTACCTGTACTTATAAAAATAACTTTACTTTCAAGGGAAACAATGCTATTCTGGCTATGTTTGTGAGGTGTTTTCTTTGATTTACAGAGATTTATACATGTGCAAAATTTTGCCTTTCATCAACTCTCCTTTCGTTAAAATCATTACCGGCATCAGACGCTGCGGAAAGTCCACTATTCTCAAAATGATTCAAAAAAAATTACTGGAGCGTAATATTCTTCCTGAACAAATTCTATTCTATCGCTTTGATTCCCTCGAACTCGAATATATCAAAACCGCCTCTGATATGTTCCGAGAAATTAAAGCTCACCTTGTTCCTTCTGCTAAAACCTATCTATTATTAGACGAAGTTCAGGAAGTCAATAACTGGGAAAAAGCTGTTAATTCCTTAATGGCTGATTTCAACGTTGATATTTTCGTTACAGGCTCTAATTCCAGAATGCTCTCCTCCGAAATTTCCACTTACCTCACTGGTCGTTATGTATCTTTTAAAATTTTCCCGCTGACATTTTCCGAATACTTAAAATTCCGAAGGGCTTATTCTCATCCTGAAGATATTAAATCTGAATTCGCTCGTTTCATTCGTTACGGCGGGTTCCCTGCCATTCATACTCATGATTTCACTTTAGATGAAGCCTATACAATCGTCCGAGATATTTATAACTCTACCATTTTCACTGACATTGTTAAGCGCAACCAGATTCGTAAAATTGACCAGCTTGAACGAATCGTTAAGTACACTTTCGACAACATTGGGCAACCTTTTTCTGCCTCTTCCATTTCAAAATACATTAAAAGTCAAAGCAGGACACTTGATAACGAAACTATCTACAGTTACCTTGAAAAATTAGAAAAAGCCTTCATCATCTACCGCTGTACCAGATTTGACATCAAGGGCAAAGCCTTCCTTAAGACTCAAGAAAAATTTTACATTGCCGACCCCGCATTGAAATACTCCGTGCTCGGATACAATCCAAATAGTATCGCCACTATGATTGAAAATATTGTCTTCATTGAACTTTCTGCCAGAGGCTATAAAGTTCAAGTCGGCAAGCTCGACGATTTCGAGATTGATTTTATCGCTCTCAAGCCTAACCATAAAATCTACATTCAAGTTACCTACTCAATAAACAGCCCTGCAACTGAGGAACGCGAGTATAACAATCTCTTGAAAATCAAAGATAACTATCCTAAATTTGTTTTACACATGGACGATTTCGCCAACTCCAATTACGAAGGAATTCAAACCATGCACATCGCCGATTTTCTCTTGAGTGATTATTTTTAAGGAGAACATTTCATGTACGACGAAAATATTTACATTGAAGAAGATTCCAATAACAACGACGACATTCAATATCTGCCAGATAAAGAAATTGAACAAATATCCGACCGGCTAATCGAACAATATCACGACGTTTACGAGGTCTTAGCTTCATGATTTATCTTTACAAACATCAACTACTCAAACTTCATAACCAGATTATAAACGAATTTGGCGGTATTCATGGCATTAGAAATGAAACCTTGTTGACATCTGCTTTAGCTAATCCTCTCCAGACTTTTGTCGGAATGGATTTGTATCCGTCCGTTGTCGACAAAGCTGTACAACTTTGCTTCGGGATTATTAAAAATCATCCATTCCTCGACGGTAATAAGCGACTAGGACTTCATCTAATGCTTATCCTTGTTCACATTAACGGTTTGAAGATTGATATTGCTCATGACGAATTGACAGACATCATCTTCAAAGTTGCTGACGGTACTTTTAATCGGCAGGACTTTTTACAAGCACTTAAAGAAAAAATCAAGGAGGCTTGAATATGTTTGGCGTCGGGACTAAAAAAATGTTGAATCTTATGATTCTTAAAATCTTGGAGCGGTATTCTGATGAGCGGCGTCCTTTAACTCAGAAACGCATTCTTGAACTTTTAGATATTGAATACGGCATGAAGTGCGATCGTCGCTCCGTTAAATCTAACCTTATTTCTCTTAAAGAAATGGGCTATGACATAAATATCCGACGCGGCGTTTATATCAGGCGTGACTTTGAAGAGGCTGAACTTCGTATCCTCATTGACAGTGTTCTTTTTTCTAAAACTCTTTCTCAAGCTCAAGCTAAACGCCTCATCGACAAATTAAAAAATCTTGGCTCCAATCAGTTCAGTGCCAAGGTTAATCATATTTGCAATCTGCCGGAGCTTTATCATTCCGATAATAAACGAGTTATCTTTAATCTGGACGTTCTAAATGATGCCATCAGCAAAAAACGAAAAATCTCTTTTATATATAACAGCTACGGTACCGACTTGGCTCTTCACCCGCGCAGGGCTGAACCTTACATTGTCAGTCCCTATCAAATGGCGGCTACCAACGGGCGTTATTATCTTATTTGCAACACTGACGGTCACGACAATATCTCTCATTACCGTATCGACAAAATGACTGATGTTAATTTGCTCAAAATCCCTATTAAACCTAAGCGCGATGTTCCTGAAATTATCAACGGTTTCAATTTGCCTAAACATATGGCTGAACATATCTACATGTTCAGCGGTCAAAGTATCTGGGTTAAATTTTGGACTTCCGAGATTATGCTTGATGCTCTTGTCGATTGGTTTGGCAAAGATTTTAAAATCCTACAGAAAGACGACGAACGACTTTTAATCAATGTTAAAGTCAATGAGACTGCAATGAAATTCTGGGCTATGCAATATGGCGAGAGTATCGAGGTTGTCGAACCTTTATCTTTACAGGAGACTATTCGAGCTACTGCTCAAGCTATTTTGAACAAACACTGCTGACACGCAAACATTTCTTCACCGCTCTTTAATTATTCCAACCAGTTACACAACATTACGTCCAAAATGAATCTGCTATGTTCTCATAATGCCTCGATTTCAGTATATCCGGTAAATCTGCAACAGACGGAAATTCTTCGGCAATTTCTAAGCAAAGAATTTCCATAAGTTTATCGCCGACAACATCAGCATATTTCCCACGCAATGCTTTTTCATACCAATCAACTAAATTCTTTTCTGTAACAACACTTTGAATACGACTACGCCAGCCGATTTGGGTCATGAGCGAAACGATTATTTCTTGCTCAGCATCTTTGCACACGATGATGATTCTGTTGCTTGAAATATTGTTTACTATATTCTCGGCAAGTGTTGTGTCAAGGCTAAGGTGTTTAATTTGAATAGCGACGCCCCAATTTGAATACATATCCAAACCGCGATCTGCCGCATTCGTGACGCCGACTCTGTAAATCTTAGCGTCCTGCATAAATTTAGGTTTAGCCATATCGAGGCACATGACTTTTTGAGAAAAATCTTTGAACTCATCCAGAATATCAAATTTGCTCTCGTCCACTGATAATTCTATCTTGAGGTTTAGAGACTCGATTAGGGCAGAAAACAAGGCATACACAACTATCTCATATATTTTGTCCAGACTCCTTTTTAAGCCGGGCTCGTTCCAAAATGAGTTTATAAAATTTATTACGCTGAAATTACTCTTACCGGAATCGCGACAATATGACAGAGCATTGAATAATTGATTGTGCTTATTGATGAATCGACGGTAGATATAAGCTTCCACAGCTCCATCAGTCGACAGGTTTTCTTGACTCAACGTATTTAGAACCGTAGGCGGTATTGCATTATCGTTAAATAAATCGTCTTGAAAGCGAGCACTGCTCGTACATTTTCTACCAAGAAGTTGAATGGAAACTTCGTCACGCCAACGCTTACTTTCATTGCGGTATTCTTCCAAATTTAGCGGGTTAATATCTCCGTAATGGCGAATGCGATACAAAATTTCTGCAATCTGAATGGGCTTGTAAAAATGGATTCGAGATTTTGAAATTATTTTATCGAGTGAATCTTTGGCGGCTACTTTACTTACCATAATCTATTCTCCTTATGTGTCGGTTCAAGGCTAAAATCATGCTCTCTGCTATGGCTTGTACTACTGGAACAGAGACAGCATTACCACACTGGTGTTTAACTTTTCCATAGGGTAAATCTATTTCATAAGAGTCTGGAAAGCCTTGTATTCTTAGCATTTCTCTTTCGGTTGGACGACGTTCGTCATTTATAAGGATATAGTTTGCTGAGGCTCCTGCTCTTAACGCGGAAGAATACGGATGAGGAGTTATTGAGCCAGAAATATTCTCGTGGGAAATGTATGGACGTGGATAATTTTTATCTTTGAGCCTTTGTAGGCGAGAATTTTTAATGGCATCACGGACGTAATATTTTCTGTCAACATTTTCTTCCAAGATGTCTACTAGAGTTAGTCGTTTGTCATCGTCAACGGGTAAAGGGAATTCAAAATGAACATCCTCTAGAAATCCGACTATAAAAATACGCTCTCTGTTTTGCGGAACCCCATAGTCAAGAGAATTTAAAATTTTAGAATAAACCTTATAGCCCATTGATTCAAGGTGAGCATTGATTATACGAAACGTCCTGCCTTTATCATGACTTATCAAATTTTTGACGTTTTCCAAAAGAAAAGCTGTAGGTCTTTTATGCTGTAAGATTCGTTCTATTTCAAAGAACAATGTCCCGCAAGTTTCATTTTTGAAGCCTTCCTTTTTACCGATGATAGAAAAAGACTGACAAGGAAAGCCGCCAAGTAAAATATCAAAATCCGGAATAGTAGCACTACTTATTTTGGTAATATCTCCCGAAGGACGTTCGCCAAAATTTTTTTCGTATGTGTCACAAGCAGTTTCATCACATTCTGATGAAAAAACACAATGTCCACCTGCATATTCAAAGCCCAATCTCATTCCGCCAATTCCAGCGAACAAATCGATGAATGAAAAATCTCGTTTATAATTATGTGCACTCTTAACCGAATCATTACAATCAAACAGACTAAGCTGTCTTACCTTTTTAGTAGGCATATTAACCAATCCTCCTTATCTGCGTAAATTTCCCTCCCATGTCTTTATACTCTGCTCTTGAAGAAAAATATTCATCGGCTCCAATTCTTGTCGACTATCCCAAGCCTCCAACGCCTCAAAATACTTTTTCCTGTCCTCCTCGTGGATTATCACTGGCGGACTATTTTTTTGCAATAAATAGTAATTCAGAGCTAGTCGTCCTGTTCTGCCATTACCATCTGCAAACGGATGAATATTCTCGAACTTCACATTAAAGTATGCCACGACCTTTAATATATCTTCTCCTTTATAGCCAGCTATCTCCTTGAGCAACTCCGACATTTCTATCGGCACATCTTCTGGCAATGCTCTTACTTCTTCGCGACCGACTACGTAATCGTTCACCTTAAATTTTCCAGGTCTTTCACCTGCGCCCCACCGATTTTTATCATATGTGTTCTTCATCAGCTGATAGTGAAATTTACAAATCAGAGTTTCATCCAACGGCAATCTCTTTTCAAACGCTCCGAGCAATTCGACAAAGGCATCTTTCGCATTTCGGATTTCAAACAAGGTGCGCAAGTCGCCTGTATAACTGACTACTCTATCATGCTCAAAGATTTCTCTTGTATCGTTGTACGTTATTGCCTCATTCTCCAGCTTACCAGAATGATAAGCCAGTGAAATTATTTTTCCATTTATTGCTGTCGCCAACTCACTGACCGTTGAAATTTTCTTGTTCCGCCAGTATTTGACTACATCTTTATAACTTATCATTGTTTAACCTCATTTATTACACATGAGTGGAAAAAATCTGTCGCTATTTCTTCCAGATATTCTCGTCTTTGGAGCTTTGACAACCAATCCTTTGGTATTTCTTCCAGTCCATAGTAGATACCTGCCAGACCTCCTGCCACTGTTGCTACTGTATCTGTATCATCCCCCAGATTCACTGCCTTTAACGCCAGTGATTTATAATTCTCTGTATTCAGCAAACACCACAATGCCGCCTCCAACGTGTCGACGACATATCCTGTGCTTTTTATTTCTTCTTCCAGCAGGTTAGCAAAATCTTTACGCCACAACCTCGAATAATTTTGTAATTCAACTTCAAACGCAGAGTCGGCATAAAATTCTTTTGCCTGAGTCAATCCTACCTGAATTGACTCAAGCATTGGTTTTCCTTCCAAAAGCTGTACTGCTATTAAGGAATAAATTCCACAGCCCACTAAGCTTCTCGGATGCGCGTGCGTTAATCCTGACACCTCATGTATTTTTCTCAAAGTATTCTCGTTAAAATCTTTTCCATAAATACCGTATAAGTAAATGACAACAGGCAATATCCTCATCAACGAGCCGTTTCCATTTGAATAACTTTCATCTGAACCATACACTAAAGGCTGTATTTTTCTTATGAATTTTATTATTGCCGATGTTGTTGTTCCTCCACAATCAAACATTTCTCCTGTTGCTGTAAACTCTCCGTCAAAGTACCATCTTGAAAAATTTCTCATCAAGTCTTCACAGTCTATTCTTTTCAAACGAGCTATGCTTTCCATCGTCGCTATCGTCATGCTCGTATCATCTGACCATGTTCCTGCCGGTTGGTAATGACTTCCATAGCCCAACATTTCTGTTACCGGCTTTTTTTTCAGCGACGACCTACTTTTAAATTCTACCGGAACTCCCATTGCGTCCGCTACTGCTATTCCCAAAGTCATTGCTTTTATCGCCTCTAAATTAATCATCTATCTTACTCTCCTCTTCCTTATTAAGTTGTTCATAACAAAATTCACGACATTTACGAGCCAACTCATTATCCGGTTCAAGTTCCAACACCTTATCAAAGTCGGCTATTGCCAATTTGTAATTATTTCCCCATCTTATTATCGCCAGTCCTCTATACAAATATGCTTCAACACAATTATTATCCATTGCTATAACTTTATCAAAATATTTACAAGCAAGAATTTCATCGTTTAAATCCCAAACAGTATAACTTGTTCCTAACTCCAAATGCGCCAAGCCCAGCAAAAAATAAATCTCTTTTACCATATCCGAATCTAAACCAAATCGAACAAATTGCAATGCCTGACTGCAGTAAGCAACCGCATTATTATATTTTCCCATTGCATAGTTCTTTCGTGCTTCCTCAAGTTTTTCTCTAGCAACCAATATATCATCTTTCATGATGCCATCTCCTTTAATCCCCAAATCATCTGAATCTGATATTAACGGGCGTTCTGCCCCAAACTTTTCTTTCGCCTTTGAGTAATAATTTCTCAGCTGTCTCTCTATTCATTCTTATACACGATGTAAGCCATTCATCATCACTCATTTCAAGTGCTCTGTCATATTCAGCAAGGGCTTTTTCATACTCAGCAAGCTTCAAATAAATATTTCCCCGATTGTAATAGCCTGAAACTTCATTCGGCTCTAACTCTATTGCTTTTGTATAATCTTCCAATGCCAGTTCATATTCTCCATTCTTCTCATGAGCCAGACCACGATTATTATATGAAATCACATCATCTGGATTCAATTCCATTGCTTTTGTGTAATCTGAAATTGCCCTCTCCAATTCAAACAACTCATAATGATTATAACCTCTCAATCCATAAGCTTTATAATTATCCGGAGCTAGGGCTATACATTTTGTAAGAACAAAAATTGCTCATCTATATTTCTCCTGATTGAAAAAAGCTACACCCAACCAAAAATGAGCTTCCGCATTCTTG
>CALEPR010000110.1 GCA_937910665.1 uncultured Selenomonadales bacterium | reverse complement strand
GGCGACAATTTTGGATTAACATCATAAACGCCGCCGTCTCTTGGACTGCGTTAATCAAGGCTTTTTGGAACGAAATTAGCGAAGTACTACAACTACTAATGCGGTAATTACCAACATTGTTGTTATGAAAGTTACAATTCCTTCCACTGCCTTGCGGATTAAAGATAACTCGGTGTAAATTTCCTGCAAACTGGATTTTATTTGCTCTGTGTCGCTCGGATTAAACTCGTCCATTTTAGTTCACCTTGTTTTTAAAAGTTTTGCTCGGCTTGAAGACAATTTTTTTGTGCGCCGCGATTATGATTTTCTCGCCCGTTCGCGGATTACGTCCTTCGCGCTCTGCAATATCTGCAACAGTGAAAAAGCCGAACCCGTTAAATTCAATGCGCTTTTCCGCCGCCACTTCCTCAACAATCGCATTCAGAAAATCATTTGCGATATTTGCCGCAACGCTCTTAGCAAGGTCGTTTTTCGCCGCGATTCTTTCAATCAATTCTTTTTTGGTAATTCTTGCCTGTTCCATTTTGCTTTTTTCCTTTCAAATTCCAAAAATATCTTCCAAAAATTCTTTCAACGCTGCTTTTGTGTCTGCGTCAAGCGTCAGCGTTTTCTTGACAACTTTAACATCGTCGTCGCCAACGCAACAGTTGCAAGGCATTTCAGTTTTTTCACCTTCGGCGGCAACTTCAACCAATTCAGCCGCAGTCACGATAATAAGTTTGTCAAATTTTTCCCTGTTTTTTTTCGTAATATCACTTTTTCCCGAAATGCTCAGAAGATTAAACAGGTCTTTTTTGACTTCCTGAAATTTTTCTTTGTTCATTTTTTTCACTCCTATGCTATAATTGTCCAAATTTTTATTGAAAGTTGGTGTTTTCTACGACTAAAGACGAATTGAGAAAAATTTTTGATGACGCTGAAAAAGCTGTTTGCAATCCCGATGTCATCAAGAAAATTTTCGCCGAAATTTCAGACCCGTCAAAATCGCACTCTACTAATCCTGCAGAGTTGGCGATTCGGGTAAATAAGATTTTAGATAAGGAAATCTTGATTGAAGTTCTTTCCAAAGTTCTTGCGGACAAGTAACTTTCAGGTTTTCTATCGCTATCTTATCCAATTCTTCCATAATCATTTTTTTGACAGTTTCTTTAGTACAATTAAAAGGTTCTGTCAAAGTAGAATCCAAAGAATCTGTTCCAAAACTCGGCGACAGATTAAAAAACTTCAAGTGCAGTTCACAATCTTTGTAATCTGCACAAATTTTTTTTGCGCCTTCTGCGACAGAATTGTAATCCGCGCCGTGTGCGTCAATCTCAAACTCAACAATCTGTCTCGGGTGAAAAAACGGCATTGCATACAATGTTTCTGTTTGATTTTCCAAAATTTTCACTCCTCAAAACGGCATATCATCATCATAGCTGTCGGCAGATTCTTTCTTCGTACTGCCTTTGCTGTCCATAAACTCCACAGTCTCAACAATCACGTCAACCGCGTAATGTTTCACGCCTTTGTTGTCTTCATAATTGTTGTTTTTCAAGCGTCCTTCCACTAAAATTTTGCTACCTTTGTGCAGATATTTACTCATCAAGTCCGCTGTCTTGTCCCACGCTACAAGATTAAAAAAGTCTGTAGTCTGCTTGTCACCATAGCCTTGATTTACCGCTATTCCTACCTTCGCTACCGACTTTCCGTTCTGCGTCGCACGAACATCAACATCTTTTGTCAAATTGCCACTCAAAATTACTTTGTTCAAATTCCTCACTCCTCAAAATCCAAGAATCGGTTGTTCAGAATTATTTTTCACGCCTGTGTTGTTAATCGTGTCCAAAACTTCTGCCGCCACCAAATTTATGTTTCTCATTCGATAAAGCAACGCCACAAATTCGCTCTCGGTCATTTCAGTGCGTTTTGGCAAAAATTCATTGGCTTTCTTGTTCACCGGCACGACATAAAATTTTGAAAAATCGTCCGCATATCTGACTGCTAATACTGGAATTTGTGCGCGGTCGCCAAGATTTTTTAAAACTTGATATTGTGACGCTGATAAATTTTGCGGCGGCGCGTGTTCGTTTTTGTATTCGACTATCGCTTTTGGCGTGTTGTAGTTGTACTCGACAAGTAAAAAATCTATGTCGTTTGCCGCACAACTCACGCCCCACAATCTGTGCCTTCGCGATATTTCCTCGTCACGCCAGCCCGTCCGCTCTTTCCGAACTTCCATAACTTTCCTTTATGCGTTCAAGCGTCGTCTCCAAACATTTTTCCTCAATGTCAACGCCGATAAATTTTCTGCCGCTCATTACTGCCGTCACTCCTGTTGTTCCTCCGCCCAAGAACGGGTCTAAAATTAAATCATTCGGATTTGTGAATCGCTCGATTATGTCTTTCATTCCGCCGACCGATTGTCCCCAGTGGTGAAAATTTTTGTCGTTTTGCGGACTTTGCATAATGTCATTGCCTATCCAGTCGCCGTTGTACTCGCCTTTGACAAACCACAACAGCGGTTTCCAAAATGTGTTTGTGCGTTTTTGCCAAAGTTGCGGCGTTGCTCCTAAAGTCAAATAACACATACACCAGTGATATTTCATCGACGTTTGCAAAAGCTGAACGACTTCAGGCAGATAACTTTGCCCGACCATACAGACAAGCGAGCCGCCGTCTTTCAAAACCCGTGCCGACACTTTCGACAATTCTTTATACAGCGGTAAAAATTCTCTCGGATACGGCGGGTCTGTGATTATAAAGTCAACGCTGTTGTCTGCGATTTCCGGCAAGCCGCTTTTAATGTCTGCTTGAAAAAGTTTGTAAGCGTCTTTCGGAATTTCTTTCGGCAGAGTGTACTGTTTGCGCTCCAGCCGCTCATTGGTCTTTTTCAGCTTTTCAACATTTTTTATTGCCTTGTCGAGTTGGCTTTGAAGGTCATCGACTTTGGACAATGCGGCTGACAAATCCATTTTTGTATCTGTGTAGTCATCAGGAATTTTTTCAACAATTTTTTCGACGACTTGCGGCTCTTGATTTTTAAGTTGTTGCTCCAATGAATTTTTTTCGATAATCAGCTTGTCAATATTTTTTCTCGCGCCGACCAGAGTGTCTGTCAAACTTCCGCGAATTTTTTCAAGTCGCGTATTTTCTGACTTCAAATTTTCGTTGTCGTGAAATAAATTTTCGACTTCAGATTTTTTCTTTTCAAAGTCGGCTTTCCACTTCGCCACTTCATCGCGCAGATTCTTTACCTTCATATCTTCAACCGGCGTACCTTCTGCCGCTTTTTCCGCAATGAATTTTTCAGTTTCTTCTTTTGGAAGTGCTAAAAGTTCAACCATTTGCGAAGTATTTAAAAGCGACGACGTCGTCGTATTTGAAAATCTTTCGGCACATTTCATAAATCTTTGTGCAGTGCGTTCTGTCATATTAAAATTATTTTCCAACCAACTCTGCCAGTCGCCGTGAGCGACAAGTTTTTTCGCCGCGCTTAAACGCTTGCCAATCTCGATTGTGTTCTGCCCCCACTGGTTGACATAAAATTTAATTTCCACCGTCAACTGGTTTAAATCTGTCGGCAGATTATTTTCCGCACCGATTAAATCTTGCATTTTTTAACCTGCCTTTGTGACTACACTTTTGACTTCACTCAGCCAAAATTTCATTTGATTGGAGTACGGCGTATAAAGCGGCGTTAAAATTTTTTCTTCGGCGTAACGATAAATTGTTTCCTTGTTCACGCCTAAAACTTGTGCCGCTTCTCCTGCTCTGACAAGCACGTCACTTTTCACCGGCAAAATATTTTTTTCTTCGCCGCCGCTGACCAGTCGCAAATATTCCAAAACTTCAGGCGTTTCAGTCAACAGGCGTTTCAGCTTTTCTCCTGCCGATACCAATGCATTTAAATTTTCTAAACTGATTTCCGTCATTTGTCACACTCCTGTGCAATACTTTTTCCAACCAATTATCAATTTCTGCGTCAAAATCTTTCTGCCGAACTTCTACCAATGTCAAGAGTTCAGCAATTTCTTTCGTCTCGCACTCAATTACAATCTTCATTTCCTCACCTTCATTTTTTGTTTAGTTTATTTGACTTCAAGGACAAAATAAATCACTGATTTTGCAACTTAAAACATCGGCTATCTTTTGAAGTGTAGCAACTGTTGTGTTGACTTCTTTGCCACTTTCCAAATCTGACAGCGTCTGTCTTGAAACTTTGGCTTGTTTACAAAGTTCAGTTTGCGTCATCTTTCTCAATTCTCGAAATTCTTTTACTTTAAAAGGCATTTTGTCACCTCCGTAAAATTTTGTTTAGTATAATGCACCAATTATAATTTGTCAAGTTTGTTTGACAGATTTTTTTTTGCAAGTTAAAATATATAAAACGAAGGAAGGTGGCAATGATGAGATTAGGTGAATGGATAAAAGATTACAGACTTCAGCACGATATGACTATGCAGGAAATGGCTGATGTGTGCGGTTTTAGCAAGGCATATATTTCTATGCTCGAAAAAGGAATAAATCCTACGACAAATAAGCCTGTTTCGCCGACAATGCAAGCATTTGAAAAAATTGCCGTTGCTACTGGTCAAAATGTAGATTCATTATTGAAAATTCTTGATGGTGAACAACCCGTGACTATCAAGCCTAATTTGAATAATTTTAGTGCCGAAGAAACGCGATTGCTTGACGGTTATCGTGAACTTGACGCTGGCGGAAGAAAAGTAATAATGGATATGATTGGACAATTAAATTTTGGTAATAGAGCCGTGAGAAAAGTTGCGCCTTCTTCGACTGTTGTTCGTCCTCTTCGTTTTTCAAGTGGTGTTCCTAGTCTTCGTTTCAACAATGTTCGTCCGGAAGTCAAAGTTCCTTCTGCTGTTGGTAAGTCGGCTTCAGCACAAAAAATTACCGGCGTTGAAGTCAATGAAGTAAAGGCGGTTGGTGTACTTGCAAAAACTGTCGGTGTCGGCAGAAAAAAATCGGCGGTTGGTAAGCCTGACATTTCTGCCAAAAGTTTTAAAGACGACGATTAGCGATATTATTCCGAAGTGAAAGGAAGAAAAATTTTGAGTGGATTGGTAAAAATGAAAAAGCGGTTGCAGTCGTTGCCGAAAGATTATGAGTACCGAGAACTCAAAACTTTGTTGTCAAAATTAGGATTTTCGGAATTGAACAAAGGCAAGACAAGCGGAAGTCGAGTAAAATTCTATAGGCAAGGTGACGGAGCGGGTGTGTTGGTACACAAGCCACATCCTAGCGATATAATGAAGTCGGATTATGTCAAAGACATTGTTGACGTACTGAAACAGACAGGCGATTTAGATTGAAGGTGTATCGAAATGACAGAATTTGAGTACAAAGGTTACTATACAAAGATTCGCTACAACGCAGAAGAAAAATGGTATTCAGGAAAATTGGAAGGTATCCGCGACCTTGTAAATTTTGGTAGTGACAAAGTTGAAGAATTGGAACAAGAATTTCATTTGGCAGTTGATGATTATCTTGAGTTTTGCGCCGAAGTCGGTAAGCAAGCCGAGAAACCGAAAGTCAATCACAAAGTTTTTACCTATGAACTTGCCGAAAATTTGAATTATGGTTTGGCAGTGCCATAAGAAAAAAAAGTCCTCCAGAGCGGAGGGTTGATTTTTAAGGTGGTGAAATGAGATGTCACAAGTCAGAACACGCAAGCGCGGCAAAACTTTTTCTTACATTTTTGAGGCAGGTAAAAAAGCTGACGGTAAGCGCAAAGTTGTTGAAAAAGGCGGTTTTGCAACGAAAAAAGCGGCGTATGACGCAGGTGTCGCCGCCTACAACGATTGGAAACACGGCAATATCGGTATCACCAGCGAAAATATCAGCGTCAAAGATTTTCTGCAAAATTGGTTGGATAATGTAGTCGCGCTAAATGTTAAGGCTAATTCTATGCAAGTGTACACTTTTCTCGCTAACAAGCATATCTTTCCTAAATTTGGCAGTTTGACGATTCAAGAATTAACACCTGCAGTTTTGGACAACTGGATGCGTGAACTTTTAAAAGCCGGATACGCAAAAAGTACAATCAGTCACGTTCATACAATTATTCACCACGCTTTGGACTACGCCGTTTATCCTGCGGAGTTAATTTCTTCCAATCCTGCGAATTATATTAAAGTTCCGAAAAAAGCTCCGACTAATATTGTCAAACGCCACATTATCACGCCTGAAAAATTGAATGAATTGCTTGAAGAAAATCCTTTCGGAACGCCGTACTACATACCAATTTTGATTCTGTATCACACAGGAATGAGAATAGGCGAACTTCTCGGCTTAACTTGGAACGCCATAGACTTTGACGAGAAGATTATCAGTTTAACAAGCAAATAGTTCACATAAACAATCAAGGCGATTATTTTTCAACGCCAAAGACAAAAACAAGCAACAGAATCATAATGATTGATGATTTTTTGGTGAGTGAACTGCAACACTGGAAAAATCAGCAAGCCGAAAATGAAAAAACCGCAGATGATTCTTGTGCTCACATTTACCGCGCCGCTGATAATAAACTGATTCAACAGTCAAAGGGTTTAGGAGAAGTTGACGCTGAAAAAGTCAATTTGATTTGTACTGACGAGAGGGACGGAAGAATGATTTTGAGAGAACCATTCACAAAATTATTGCAAAATGAAGAAATAAACGCACATTCGTTTCGGCATACTCACGCAACAACGCTGATAGAAAACGGTGCAACGGCAAAAGGCGTAGCCGGAAGATTAGGTCACTCCAGCACCTTGATAACTCAGAATCTTTACACTCACAACACAAAAAAATTACAGGAAGATACAGTCGAGATTTTTATAAAAACCTTGCAGACAAATTCATAACGCAGACAAAATGCAGACGATTCTGCTTGGATATGGCTTAAAATCTATAAAAAATGTCTGCCAAAATTTTTTCAAAAATTTTCGCCGACTATTTTAAATTCGGCGTTTGTTTTTATTAAGCGACTTTTTCAAAAAAAATTGCAAAATCTTTGAATAAAATAAAATTTATAAAAGGTTGACTTGAAAAAATTTTTAACTGTTGGAGGGCAGAAAAATGTTTTTAGTTTTTGTTTCGGCGTTCTTGGCAGGAATTTTATTTTTGGCTTTACTCAGCGTTTATTTTTTGCTCGACAGCGAGCGCAAGAAAATAATTTATAAATTTATGACGCTGACGGACTTGGCGATAGTTTTGATAATGATCGGAGGATTTATTCTTCGCACAAATTTTCCCGACAGATTTGTAGATTATTTTGGAAGTTTTGCCTCTGTCTTTTTTATGACGCAGTTAATTTGCGGCGGCTTAGTCGTCGTCGCTTTAATTGTTCGCGCAATCTACAGAAAATTTCATCAGCCTCCGGCGTTCAGTCCCGAGCGACGCAGAGTTTTGAAGTATGGAATGTTTTATCCGCTCCTTGCTTTGGCAACTTCGCTTTATGGAAACAGAATCGAAAGACTTTCCGAAGTAGAAAATTTTTTCAACATACCAATAAAAAATTTGCCGCCCGAACTGGAAAAATTTAAAATCGCGCAGATCAGCGACGTTCATCTCGGCGCATATTTTTCCCTTGAGAGACTGGAAAAACTTTTGCAAAAAATTTCCGACGCGAAACCCGACTTACTCGCAATCACTGGAGATATTTTCGATGACAGAAAAATTAACGCGCAGGCAATTCAGCTTGTAAATTCTTTCACCGACAAATTTAAATTTGGAATTTATTATTGTCATGGAAATCACGAACATCATCGCGGAGTTGCGTCAATCGAAGCGGAACTTCACAAAACAAAAATTCACTGGTTGGTAAATCAGTCAGAAAATGTTACTTCAAAACTTTATATTCTCGGCGTAGATTATCCTCCGTCCTCGCCAATTATGGCAAGCGGCGGACGCGGCGAAGAAGATCAACTTTTTGAATTGCAAAAGCGCGAGTTCGTGGAAAAGGCTTTAAAAAATGTTCCCTACGATGCAGTTTGCGTTTTGTTGGCTCATCATCCTGAATTTATTGACGACGGAGTTGAAAAAAATATTCCGCTGACTTTGACGGGACATACTCACGGAGGACAGATCGGCTTACTTGGATTTTCGCTCCTGCCTGTCTTTAAGTACACTCGCGGAATGATTCGAAATGGAAATTGTTTCGGCTACGTTCATGTTGGAAATGGAAGTTGGTTTCCTTTCAGACTTGGTTGTCCTCCTGAGGTTGCTTACTTCACTTTAAAAAAGGCGACGGAATAAATTTTTTTCAGATAACTTATTCTGCTTGAGTTATATAATAATTTAAAATTCTTAAACCGAAAGATAAATCTGCGTCAAGCACCGGAACATTTTTTGGCGTGAAAAGTTTTACCGGCGCAAAATTCCAAATCCCCAAAATTCCAGCTGAAACCAAAGCGTCGGCTGCCTCCTGCGCGGAATCTTTCGGCACGGCGATAACTCCAATCTCGATCATTTTTCTTTTTGCTGTCGATTCCAATTTTGCAAAGTCATAAATTTTTACATTTCCAATTTCAGAGCCGATAAGTTTTTCATTTTTGTCGAAAAGTGCGGCAACCGAAAATCCAAGTTCCAAGAAAGTTTTATCTATCGCTAAAGCCATTCCCAAGTGTCCTGCGCCGACAATTCCAATTCTTCTGTGGTAGTGCAAACCGAGAAATTTGCCGAGTTGCCTTTTTAACTCCGAAACAGGATAGCCTACTCTTCTTGTGCCGAAACTTCCGCAATAAGATAAATCTCTGCGAAGTTTCTCCGGCTTTATATTTAAAAATCCTGAAAGTTGTTGAGAGGAAATAATGTCAAATCCTCTCTCCTCAAGTTGTTGCAGTGTTCTGTGGTAAAGTGCCAACCTCTCAAGTGTCACATGCGGAATTTCTTCATATTTCATAAAAAATTCTCCTCCTCAATCCGCTGATTTTCCTTCCAACTTTATCGCCGCAGAAAGTGCGCCGAGCATCCACATTAAAATTGAACTTGGAATATTGAAAAGCAAATCGTCGCTCATTCCGTTCAGAGCCATCGACAAAAAAGTCAAGCCGATTCCCACTCTCAAGCCGTCGACAATTTCAGTTTCGGTAAGTCGCAGGATTGAAATTTTTCGCGGAAACAATTCAACTTTTTCTGAGGCGAATCTTTGCAAATCCATTTTGTCATCGTCGTCGGAATTTTTTTCTTCGCCTTCAACTTTAGAATTTAAATCTTCGGTTTCGCGCTCTTTCTTTTTCCGCTCGACCCTCGTCAAAGGCGGCGAACTCCATTTCAATTCTTCATGGTGAACTAATTCAGGTTCGGAATTTTTTTCTGCGGAAATTTTTTTATCTTTCTGTTCGGAATTTTTTTCTGCAGAAATTTTTTTATCTTTCTGTTCGGAATTTTTTTCGGCAGAAATTTTTTCAGCGTCAGAAAATTTTTCTTCCTTAATTTCGGGAAAATTTTCTTCGCCAATGTCAGCGTCGGAAAAATCTTCGTCGCTCTTGCCGGACTTGCGAATATCTTTTTCGCTCGGCGTGAAAGAAAACCAATCCATAATTTTATTTGAAAGTTCAGACATTCTGTCCGTCAACAAAGATTTGCTGTTCGCCAAAGTTTGCAAAAATTTGCTTGTCAAAATAACTTGAACAAGTTTGTCGCGAAAGGCGGAACTTTTTGCATTTGCGGCTAAATTTTTTGCGTCGCTTTTGAGCTTGGAATATTTTTCTCCGGGATTGAAAGTTATCGACTGAAACATTGTCGCAAAAAAGTACCAGAAGTAAGCGAGTGCTCCAACAATTCCAACCTCTGCCGCCGTCTGCAAAAAAAGATTGTGTGCGTGATAAATTGTGATTGAATTGTCAGCAAGATAATAATTGTATTGAGGATAGACAAATTTAAATGCGCCCCAGCCGATTCCTACAAAAGGATGGTCGGCGATCATTGAAATTGTACTCACCCAAATTCCTATTCGAAGTCCTTCAGAAGAATCTGCAGAAGTCGTGAAGATTGATAAAATTCTTTGCAAAAAAGTTGAGTCGCTGTAAATTATCGCCGCAGTCAAAATTGCAAACAAAATTAAAAGTCGTCGGTCTTTAACTATTCCGCAAATTACAAAGACAATCGCTATCGACAAAAATGCGCCGCGAGAATAAGTCATCGCCAAGCAAGCCGTCAACATTCCGATTACCACGACCAAAATTATTTTTTGCGTGTTGCCGGAAATTTTCAAAAACATTCCAAGCGCAAGACAGATCATCACATCTAAATATCCTGCCAAAACATTTGGATTTTCCAGCGTCGAAAAAATTCTCTTGCGAAGTTCGGGAAACGCTTCGCCGTCCACCCATTTCATTTCGGAAATATCCACGCCAAAAATATATTGAAAGTAGCCATACATCACAACAAAAAATCCTGACAGAGCCAAAGCCTTCGCAAGTTTTATCATCTGCTCCTTAGAGCGAATATTTTGTCCAACCAAAATATAAGTCAAAATATATAAGCCGACTATTCCAAAAAAATTATAAATCAATTCAAAACTTCGCGCAGGCGACATGAAAACGCTGACCGCGCCGAACAGAATAAAAATTATCACAGGCACATCAAACGGCAGACTCCGAAATTTGAATCTGTTGTCAATTTGTAACCGAAAAAAATAAGTTATCATTCCGATCAAAACTGCCGCCGCCGCCACGCTCGGAAACAGCGCAAGAAAAAAAGCCTCGACTAGAATTGCGCGCATAGTCCACAGTTCAAGTTTTTTTATTCGCTGCCGCCTGACAAATACGCTGATTCTGTTCATCAAAATTTTCCTCCATTCAATTATGAATCAAATTTTATTTCTGCCAACTTTGCAATTCACCTGCCAACCTCCACAAAAAAAGTTTTTCAAACTCGAAGCGTTATCACTAAAAAATTTTTTGCAAAAAAAATTTTGGCAGACATTTTTTATAGATTTTAAACCACATTTAAATAAAATTGTCTGCGTTATGAATTTGTCTGCAAAGTTTTTTATAAAAATCTCGACCAAGTAAAATATTACTCCGGCATCAATAAATCCCACGTCGTAAAAATTAAATCACGAGCATATACGGAGCTTGAAAAGACTTAAAGATTTTTTTGGTTATTTTTAATCGCCGAAGTAATAAAATTGAAATTTATTGCTTTGTCTATAATTCTCAACAAATGATTTTGCGGCACGAGTTCTTCCAAACTGACTGTCACGTTTTCATTTTGCAACCGCCTGTCTTTTTTGCGATACATAAAAAAAACACCTCCCGACTATTTTATATCACATCGGAAGGTGTTTTCCTTTTTTGTCTACCGTCTGAGTGTTCTTCGACTTGAAGAACACTTTTTTTTTACGTTCGACTTGGTATAGGTTTTTCGCCAAACGATTTGAAAGAAGGTTTTCATTTTACTGCCTACGACCTCACCTCCATGCGGACGATCGGTAACATCGTCAAAAGACTCTCCGAGAAGTTTGGTGAAGCTTCTCATTTTCTGTGGCATAAATTTATTGAGTTTTTCCGTTGCTATTAACGGAAATTTTCATTAAAGAAACTTTAAGGAAAATTAAAAATTTATTAGAAGTTCCTGAAAAAATTTTTTTGATATGTGTTCTCGCGTCGGAAATGTTATAATGCTCGGCGGAAATTTTTTTTTGAAAGGTGAGATATTTTTTGACGGCAATAGATTATGAACTGATTCACAAAGACAAATTTACCGGAGCCCGCGCAGGAATTTTGCACACGCCACACGGAGATTTTTTAACGCCGATTTTTATGCCTGTCGGAACTCAGGCAACTGTTAAAGCCGTTTCGCCGGACGAACTTGAGGACTTGGGCGCAGGGATAATTTTGGGAAACACTTATCATTTATTTTTGAGACCGGGCGCAGATTTAATTCAGAAAGCCGGAGGACTTCATAAATTTATGAATTGGTCGAGAGGAATTTTAACTGACAGCGGCGGCTTTCAAGTTTTCAGTTTGGGAGAACTCAGAAAAATTTCTGAGGACGGCGTAACTTTTCGATCTCATATTGACGGCACGAAAAAATTTTTGTCGCCGGAGATTTCTGTTGAAACGCAAATGAAACTTGGCTCTGATATTATGATGGCGTTTGACGAATGTATTCCCTATCCTGTCGATTACGATTACGCAAAAAAATCTACAGAACGCACTCATCGTTGGGCGGAAAGAAGTTTAAAGGCGGCGACTTCCAAAACTCAGGGGCTTTTCGGAATTTGTCAAGGCGGAATGTTCTCCGATTTGCGAGAGGAGAGCGCGAAAATTATAGGCTCGATGAATTTTGCAGGCTGTGCCGTCGGCGGCTTGAGCGTCGGAGAATCGAAAGAAATGATGTATCAAATGTTGGAAGTTTCCACAAAATTTTTGCCGGAAAATAAAGCGCGTTACTTAATGGGAGTCGGCACGCCCGATCATTTGATTGAAGGAGTTCTGCGCGGAATTGATATGTTTGACTGCGTTTTTCCGACTCGCGTCGCGAGAAATGGAATGGCGATGGTTTCTCCAAAAACTTCGGCAAGCGGTCGGCTTGTCATGAAAAATTCTGCCTTCGCGGAAGATTTTTCGCCGTTGGAAAATGATTGCGATTGTTATGCCTGCAGAAATAATTTTACTCGCGCCTACGTCAGACATTTAATTCGCGCAGAGGAAATTTTTGGTCTGCGACTTTTGACTTTGCACAATTTAAGATATTTGCAAAAATTTATGTCGGAGATGCGACAATCAATCCTTGAGGACAGATTTGAAAAATTTCGCGAAAATTTTTTTGCCGACTACAAAAGATAGGCGAATTGTTTTTTTTAAAATTTTTCCCTCGAAAGACGCAGGAAAAATTTTTAACTTGTTGAAAAAATATTCCTAAATCATTGAAACGTTATTGAAACGCTGTTACAGTATTTTGAAGTTTATTTTTTGAAGGGAGTTTTGTAAGTGAGTTTCAAGGACATTAAAATTAAAGGAAAATTTACCGTGTTAACTGCGGTTGTCGGCATTTTTATGGTCATAATATCTTGTTTCGGATACATTACTGCGTCAGACAATCTTTCCGAAAGTGTTTACAGCGAAGTCGTGGTGACTATCGAAAAAGCTGCTGTGGACATGGATGGCTGGTTGGCGCAGAGAGTTTCCATCGCAGTGGCTGAAGGAAATTTGATGACAACTTTTAACGGCGACTACACAAAACTGAAAGATCAGTCGCATATGTCGCTGGGAAGTCATGACAAAGAAATTATCGATGTCGGAATTGGTTTGGAGGACGGCACTTTTACAAGTTATCAACTTGGTTTGACTTCGCTTGACCCACGCACTCGCGGCTGGTATCAAAATATGAAATCATCTTCCGATGCTTTTATGTTCACTTCGCCTTACGTTGACAGCAATACAAAACAAAATGTCGTTTCCATCGTCACGCCTGTAAAAGCTAACGGACAATTCGTCGGCGCAGTTTGCACAGACTTGGCTCTCGACGTTATGAAAGAACAGGCAGAAAAAATTAAATATCACGGCGAAGGTTCGGCAACTTTCATGGATCACGAAGGAAATATAATTGCAACTGCCTCATCAACTTTGCAGAATGTTAAAAATTTGAAAGATGTTATCGACACACCGGAACATTTAAATCAAATTTTGACAACTGATTCAGGAACTTTCACTTGCATTGTAGGCGATGGCGAAACTGAAGTTGTTTTCAGCTACGCAAATATTCCTGCAACAAAATGGATTATCGGTTTCACCGTGCCTACTGATGTTGTTTTTGCGTCGCTTACCAGAGTTAAATACATTTTTGCAGCGATGACGATTGTCGGCTTAATTATAATTTTGCTTTTCTGCATGAAATTTGCAAGTTCAATTTCAGGACCTATTTTGAAATTGGAAGGACAGGCAAAACAGTTGGCTGACGGAAATTTGAAAGTGGATGACTTGCCGGTTGATTATGCGGACGAAATTGGAAGTCTGACAAATGCATTTAATGTGATGAGTCATAATCTGCGCTCGCTGATAACAAAGATGGCGACGACTGCTGAACAGGTTTCTGCTGCGTCGGAAGAATTAACAGCGTCGGCTCAGCAATCTGCCGATGCGTCGGTTAGCGTCGCGGAGGCTGTCGGACAAGTTTCAGGAAATATGGACAGACAACTTGAAGATGTCACGGGCGCGAAAAATTCTGTCGATCTGGTCTTCAACGACATAACCGCGATGGCTGAAAAATCTAAAAATGTTAAAGCTGAATCGATCGCGATGGCAGATGCGGCACAAGGCGGCTCGGCTTTGATGAAAGAAGCCGTTGAAAAAATGTCGAACATTGAAAAGGCGGTTCTTGCCTCTGCGGAAGTCATTAAAAAGCTCGGAGAAAATTCCAAACAGATCGGACAGATTGTCGAGGAAATTTCAGGAATTGCGGAGCAGACAAATTTGCTTGCGCTCAATGCGGCGATCGAGGCGGCTCGCGCAGGTGAACACGGCAGAGGTTTTGCAGTCGTCGCTGAGGAAGTCAGAAAACTTGCAACCAGTTCCCAAGAGTCCGCAGAAAAAATTAAACAGCGCATCACTTCGATTCAGGAAGATGCTGCTCAAGCTGTCGACTCGATGGCTGTCGGAACTCAGGAAGTTCAAGCCGGCACGAAAGCTATTAACGAAGTCGGTCACCAATTCACAGACATTCTGGACAAAGTCAACGGCATAAATTCGCAAATGGATCAGATTAACAATTCGGTTCAGACAGTCAACAACGGCGCAAAAAATATTGTTGCGGCTGTCGATTCCATTGACGAAGTCAGCAAGCAGACGGCGGACAACACTCAAACAATTTCAGATTCAACACAATCGCAGTCAGCATCGAATCAGGAAATTGCGGCGGCAAGTCACAGCTTAGCAGACTTGGCGAGCGAAATGCAAGACGCTATTGGCAAATTTAAAGTTTAAAGTTTAAGTTTAAAGTTTAAGTTTAAAGGTTAGAAGGTGGAAAGATGAAAAGTAAAATTTTTTCGACAATCGCATTGGCGGCAGTTTTGATTTTTGCAACTTTAGTTGGCGGTTGCGGAGAAACCTCGACTGATTCAAGTTCGATTTCGGGAAGTTCAGGAAAAAAACTTTTAATCTACACTTCCATGAAGGAAAATTTAATCGGCGGAATTGTCGAAGGTTTCCAGAAAAAATATCCTGACATTGACGTTGACTATCAGTCCGGCGGCGCAGGAAAGTTAATGTCGAAAGTTGCCGCCGAAAGACAGAGCGGAAAAATTATGGCTGACATAATTTGGACCAGCGAAGTTCCAGACTTCTATGAAATGAAGGACGAAGGTTTATTGGAAGTTTACAAGCCGAAAGTTTTTGATGAACTTTTGAATCCTTTCGACGACTACGACGGTTCATTCACTGCGGCGCGTCTCGGAACTTTAGGAATTGTCATCAACACAGACAAAGTTGAAACTCCTCCGACTGCGTGGGAAGAACTTGCGACCAGTCCGACTTACAAAGATGCTTTCGGAATTGCCGACCCCGCACTTTCGGGAACTTCTTACATGAGCGTCGCGCTTTTGGAAAAACAATTCGGTTGGAATTATTTTGAAAGACTTCGCGGAAACGGTTCCAAAAAAGGCAAAGGCTCAAGTCAAGTCATTGACGAAACTGCGGCAGGAACTTTGAACGCTTGTCTTGGTGTCGATTACATAACCGCAGGAAAAATTGACAAAGGCGGTCACTTGAAACTTGTCTATCCTCCCGAACTTTTAATGGTGCCGAGTCCTGTTGCAATTTTCAAAGACTCGACCAATAAAGAAGTCGCAAAAAATTTTGTAGAATATTTGCTCAGTCAAGAGGCACAGCAAAAAGTTGCCGACGCAGGAACTGTCCCTGTTCGCACGGATATTACGATGCCGGAGAAATATAATTTGCCTGCTCCTGAAGATGCTTTGAAGAATGGAATCAAAGTCAGCTACACAGAAATTTTGCCGTTCAAGGAGGACACAATTAAAAAATTTTCCGAGCTGTTCAAGTAAAAAAAATTTTTGCCGAGCATAAAAAATTTTTTCTCAACTTCGGTTGAGACAGACTGTAGACAAAAGTGGAAAAACACCTTCCGATGTGATATAAAATAGTCGGGAGGTGTTTTTTATGTATCGCAAAAAAGACAGGCGTTTGCAAAATGAAAACGTAACAATCAGTTTGGAAGAACTCGTGCCGGAAAATCATTTGTTGAGAATTATAGACAAGGGAATAGATTTCGATTTTATTTACGACGAACTATTATTCCGTCGACCATAAATGCAAATATGTTTGTAAAAACTTTATTTTACTCAAAGAACTATAAAAATTTTTTGGAGAATTTTAATCGCCGTAGTAATAGAAAAAACGCAAGGAAACTATTGAAAGAGTTTTTGAATTGGCCTTGAAAAAGCGTACAGTACTTTTTCTTTTCCTGAAATTTTTACTCATCCTAAAAATAAAGCCCCTCTCAAACCTGGTTGAAAAGGACTTTGTTTACAGTCTGAATCCTCCATATCGGAGGAAAATTTTTTTATCTGCGATTTTCAATTTCAATTTTAGAAGTTGAAGATATTTTTCAACGCTTGCTTGTTTACGTCGCGATTGAGTTGCGCGAGGTAAGTTGTAAGTTTAATCGACTTAGGACAAACTTCAACGCAGTTTTGTGAATTTCCGCAACTTGTAATTCCGCCTTTTTCCATTAAAGCATTTAAGCGTTTCGGAGCGTCGAATTTTCCGAGCGGATGAAGATTAAACAGATAAGCCTGAACAGTCGGAGCAGGACCAATGAAATCTGATTGAGGTCCGACATTTGGACAAGCCTCCAAGCAGCAGCCGCAAGTCATGCAGTGAGAAATTTCATAAGCTGTCTGCGCTGTGTATGGATTTTGAATCGGCGCGTCTTTAACATCCCAAGAGCCGTCGAGTTCGACCCAGCCCATGATTTTTTTCAAACTTTCAAACATTACAGATCTGTCAATCAGTAAGTCACGAATCACAGGAAAAGTTCTCGCCGGCTGCAGGTGAATCGGCTGTTCAATTTCATCAACCAACGCACAGCAAGCCTGACGCGCTTTGCCATTGATAACCATCATGCACGCGCCGCAAACTTTTTCAAGACAGTTACACTCCCAAACTACAGGAGGAACTTTTTTGCCATCGACAGTGACAGGATTTTTTTGAATTTCCATGAGCGCGGCAACTACATTCAGTCCCGGGCGATAATCAACGTCAAATTCTTGGATGTAAGGTTTTGAGTTGGCATCGTCCTGACGCTCTATAATAAATCTAACTTTTTTATCAGCCATTTCGCATGCCTCCTCTTACTTGTAACTGCGCAGACGCGGTTTAATCAGCGAATGATCAAAGTCGCGGTAGGAAATTACAGGCTCTTCATTTTTGTCATCATAGTTGACGATTGTAACTTTCATGAATTTTTCGTCGTCGCGACCCATGAAAACCAATTCGCCTTCTTCGTCATGCTTGCGCTGTCCATTTTCAAGAACAATTTTTGCATGTGCGCCGCGAGATTCATCACGCATCCTCGCGCCTTTAGTAATTGCCATCGCGTAGAGAATCATATTGCGGAGCTGGCGAACAAACATTGCCTCTTGGTTCGCAACATTTCCTCTGTCGGTAATTCCGATATTTTCCCAGCGTTTCAAAATTTTCTTCAGTTCGACCAAGCAAGCATCAAGTCCATTATTATCGCGCTCGATAGCAACATATTTATACATCAAGTCGCCCATTTCGTGATGAAGTTGATGCGCGTTTTCTGTGCCGTTCATCTGCAAAATTTTGTCGTACTCAGCTTGAACTTCGCGGCGTGCATTTTCCAATTCCTCATCAGTAAGTTCAGAACCTCTGTCGCCGGTCTTAGCCCAATTCATAGCCTCAGGACCGGAAATTGTGCCGGAATATGCCGCGCTTAAAAGTGAGTTCGCGCCGAGACGATTTGCGCCGTGATATTGGTAATCACATTCTCCACTCGCCATAAGTCCGGGAATATTTGTGAAATGTTTTCTGTCAACCCAAATTCCGCCCATTGAGTAGTGGACGCTGGGGAAAATTTCCATTGGAACTTCACGAGGATCTTTTCCGACAAATTCAGAATACATTTCCAAAATACCGCCGAGTTTGCGTTTCAAATAATCGCCGTCAATGTGTGACAGGTCGAGATAGACGCGGTGTTCGCCGTTGATGCCAAGTTTCATGTGTTCGCAAACTTTATAAATTGCTCTTGACGCAACATCACGCGGAACTAAATTTCCATACGCAGGATACATATCTTCCAAGAAATACCAACGCTCTTTTTCATGCGTCTCAGGATTTTCACGCCATACCCAGACGCGACCGCCTTCACCGCGACATGCTTCAGACATCAAGCGATTTTTGTCACTGCCAGGAATCGCGGTCGGGTGAATCTGAATAAATTCAGGATTGGCAATTTCTGCGCCTTGCTGATAAACTGCACTGACTGCCGAGCCGTTGCAAATTGTTGACGCTGTACAACGTCCGAAAACTTGTCCGGGACCGCCTGTCGCAAGAATAACTGTATCAGCGCGGAAAGATTTAATTTCCATGCTGTTCATGCTCTGCGCGACAATTCCTCTGCAAACGCCTTCTTTGTTTTTGATGATTCTGACAAATTCCCAGAACTCATACTTCTTGACTGCGCCTTTGACTTCCCAGCGACGAACCTGTTCATCAAGCGCGTATAAAATCTGCTGACCTGTAGTAGAACCTGCAAAGCAAGTGCGTTTATGTTTCTGTCCGCCGAAGTTGCGAAGGTCGAGAACGCCTTCAGAAGTTCTTGTGAAAGGCACACCCATTCTGTCAAACATTTTAATAAGTTTCGGCGCAGCCTCGACCATGCCTTTAACAGCAACTTGGTCAGCCAAAAAGTCACCGCCGTAAACTGTGTCGTCAAAATGTTCATAAATGCTGTCGTGTTCGCCTTTAGTGTCCATACAGGCGTTAATTCCGCCTTGAGCGCAGAGAGAGTGCGAGCGTTTTACCGGGCAGTAGGAAAATAAATCTACTTCGCCGCCCGCCTCGCAAACTTTAATTGTCGCAAGCAAGCCGGAGATGCCGCCGCCGACAATTATAATTTTCTTTTTAGTCATATCTTTCGCCATAATTTTTTCTCCTAAATCCTAAATCAGTAAATGAAATAGCTTGCCATAAACGCCACAGTCACAAGGCAAAGACACGCGCAAAGGCACATACTGAGTACGCTGATAACTTTTTGTGAGCGAGGTCCTTTTGTAATTCCCCAAGTCATGCAGAAAGTTGCAATTCCGTTGCAGAAATGGAAAATCGCCGCCCACATACCGAGAATGTAGAGGACTACAACAATCGGATTCTGGAAAAAGTTTTGCAAAAGTTCAAATGAAATCGGAGTGCCGGTTACGCCTTTGACATAGAGGCGGAGATAGCCGACGTGCCAAATCAAAAATACTACCAAGAACCAAGCTGTCCAACGCTGAAGTGTAAAATTCCAGTTGCGAAGATAACCAAATCTGCGCGGATTATTGTTTGCCTGCAGTGCAATGTAAATACCATAAATGCCGTGAAACAGGAGCGGAATTGCAATTCCTCCTACTTCAAGTCCCAAGAAAATCGGTTTCGGGATTAACTCCATCATTTCAAGCGCGGTATTCAAGCCCTGCGGACCGAGCATCGCCATTGAGTTTGTAAAAATGTGTTCAAACAGCACCATTCCCAGAACCAGAAGTCCGCACAGCGAGTGCAAACGCCTTAAGTAAAAAGTTGTGTGGAACATTTTAAACCTCCTTCTAATAGTTAGGAATTAGGAATGAGGAGTGAGGAATCTTTTTCCTAATTCTAATTTCTCACGCTTAAATTTTATCAATATCGAAGTTGCGGAAAGGCTTTTGACCTATTTCATAATAATTATTTCCTTCGCAGTCAATGACAACAACTGCAGGAAAATCTACAACTTCCAAAGCCGCGACTGCCTCCGGTCCAAGTTCAGGATAAGCAAGCACTGTGTAACTTTTAACTGACTTTGCAATTAAAGCCGCCGCTCCACCGACTGCCGCAAAATAAGTCGCACCATTTTTCTTCATCGACTCGACGACTTCAGGAGCGCGAGAACCTTTTCCGACCATGCCTTTAATACCTTGATCCAACATTGTAGGCGTGTATGCATCCATTCTGCCTGAAGTTGTAGGGCCGCATGAGCCGATAGGATCTCCAGGCTTAGCAGGTGTAGGTCCAAGATAGTAAACAATTTGGTTGTTCCAATCGACAGGCAATTTTTCGCCGCGAGCAAGTGCCTCAGTCATTGCCTTGTGCGCCGCGTCTCTTGCGCTGATAATTGTGCCGGTGATAAGAACGCTGTCGCCTGCTTTAAGTTTGCGCGACATTTCTTCAGTAAACGGCGTTGTGATTCTGATACTTTCAGCCATTATTTTCTCCCCTTCACATACAAAAAATTTTTTCTCTCTAAAATGAATGTTCGCTAAGCCACTTAACAGCAGTTTCAACTTTTTCGGTAATATCTTCGCCTTCCGCAGTAACAACTTTTTCTTTCGGCAGTCCTTTGAAAATATCCAAGTTTGCATTTTCGATAACGGCATTTTTAAAATAATTGTTGTCGTCAGAAAAGCCGGGATTGGGTTGAATCTGACAAATGCTGTACGCTTGCAAAATTGCAGTGACAGGAACTTTGTTATAAATTAAGCCACGATATTTTTCAATCTCACTTTGTTTAATCGGTGCACTTTCACGGTAAATTTTCATTGCGTCGGCAAGAGCAGATTTTTCAGCGTCAGTCAAAGGTTTTGCCGCCTTAGTAGTTCTGATATTATCCTTGACTTGCTCCAAAGTACTCATGCCTGACAAAACAGTTATAACATCGTCCAAGTCCAAACTGAAACGCAACGACCACGACGCGATTGAATCAGCAGGATTTATTGACTTCAAAAATTTTTCTGCGTCGTCAGGAAGTTTCGCTAAGCCGCCACCTTTAATCGGCTCCATGATTATAACTTTTTTGCCGTGCTTGCGAATAACTTCATAACATTTTCCTGCTTGAACAAGTTCGCTGTCCCAGTCGATTGGATTCAGCGCAATTTGCACAAACTCAGTTTCAGGATGTTCAGTCAAAATTCTGTCCAAAAGTTTTGCCGAAGAATGGAATGAAAAACCAAGATGCTTAATTTTTCCCGCGTCTTTAAATTTCTTCGCGTGTTCGAAAAGGTTTGTAGTTTTTACAATTCCACCTTTGCCGTCCACTCCGTCATAGTAAACATTTTGCAAATTATGAAGCAGATAGTAATCGACATACTCAACGCCGAGATTTTTTAACTGACTTTCGATGATTGAGTCAATTTCATTTTCAGGAACAAGATTAAACGTCGGAAATTTTGTAGCCACTGTAAAACTTTCGCGCGGATGGCGTTCAACGACGGATTTTTTGGTAGCTTCTTCACTCTTGCCGTTGTGGTAAACAAAACTTGTATCGAAGTAAGTAAAACCTTGTGCTAAAAATTCATCGACCATCTGAAAAAGTTGTTTGTAATCAAAATCTGCAGGGCCGGACAAGACAGGCAGTCTCATCATTCCGAAACCAAGTTTTGATTTCTGAAAATCCATAATATTACCTCCAAAAAATCACAAAACTCTGTGCGAGTGGCGCATTGCGTGACAGCAAATAGTGACTGCGACAGGAAGTCCTGCAATATGCGTCGGACCCCATTCAATGTTCACTGCAAGCGCGGAAGTTGTGCCGCCAAGTTGCGGGCCAATTCCTGTTGAGTTAATCATTTCAAGAAGTTCTTCTTCAAGTTTCGCATATTCAGGCATTGGATTTCTTTCATCAATGGAGCGAGTGAGTGCCTTTTTGGAAAGCAAAGCCGCGCGATCCATCGTGCCGCCGATACCAATTCCGACAACCATTGGCGGACATGGATTCATGCTGGCGTGCAAAATAATTTCCATGACAGCTTTTTTTACGCCTTTCACGCCGTCCGCAGGAACAAGCATTTTTATTCCGGATTTGTTTTCTGAACCGAAACCTTTCGGCGCGATTGTGATTTCAAGTTTGTCACCAGGTACAATTTCAGTGTAGATAACGCCAGGCGTGTTGTTTTGAGTGTTTTTGCGATTGAAAAGCGGCTCGGAAACAACTGACTTTCTCAAGTAACCTTCAGTGTAACCTTTCGCAATTCCGGCGTTGACGGCTTCTGTTAAGTCACCGCCTGTAATGTGCAAGTCTTGACCAACTTTCAAAAATACAATCGTCATTCCTGTGTCTTGGCAGTAAGGACGATCTTCTGCCTTCGCAATTTCTGCATTTTTGATAATTTGATCGAGAACAATTTTGCCGACTTCAGACTTTTCAGTTTCGCGACCGCGTTTCAGTCCGCGATAAACATCGTCCGGCAAATAATACGCCGCCTCCTTGCACATTTCAGCGACGTTTTCAGTGATAATTTTTGCATCGAGCTCTCTCAACTTAATCCCTCCTGTATCCTTTATCACATAAAATTGCTTGCCCTTTTATTTGCCATTGTCTTTAAAAATTCCTGCCGCCTGAAAAAAAATTCCTTGTCAAACTAAAAATTTTTTAACTTTGCGGACATTTTTTTAGTAAAAATTTTTTGGAAAAAAAAGGAACTTTTCTTTGCAAGGTGAATTGAAATTTGAAATGTATAGAAAAAATTTTGTTAAGGAGTTAGTGAATTTATGAGCAGTCTTGAAGTTGGAATTGTCGGCTTGCCGAATGTCGGTAAGTCAACTTTGTTTAATGCGATTACAAAAGCCGGAGCGGAAGCGGCAAATTATCCTTTCTGCACAATCGAGCCGAATGTCGGAGTCGTCGCCGTGCCCGATGAACGCCTTGAAGTTTTGACAAAAATGTATAACTCAAAAAAAACTACGCCGGCTTCAGTCAGATTTGTGGATATTGCCGGACTTGTGAAAGGTGCGTCGAAAGGCGAAGGACTTGGAAATAAATTTTTGGAACACATTCGCCAAGTTGATGCAGTCGCTCATGTCGTCCGCTGTTTTGAAGATGAAAATATTACTCACGTTGACAACTCGATAGATCCTCTGCGAGACATTGAAACGATTCAGACTGAACTTTGTCTTGCCGACTTAGATATTGTTGAGCGCAGATTGGAAAAGCTGACAAAAATTTTGAAGTCGGGAAACAAAGATGCGAAAATTGAAAATGAAATTCTGCAGAAAATAAAATCTGCTTTGGACGAAGGAAAAACTGTGCGGAGTTTAGATTTGACTGAGGACGAACTTTTTACAATTCGAGAAACAAATTTGCTGACTTTGAAACCGACTTTATATATTGCAAATGTTTCTGAAGATGAAATTTCCGACGCAGAAAAAAATTCTCACGTCACAAAAGTTAAAAAATTTGCCGAAAGCGAAGGCGCAAAAGTCGTTGTGATCTGTGCGAAAGTTGAATCGGAAATTGCAGAACTTGACGACGCAGAGGCGAAAGAATTTTTGACAGACTTGGGACTTGAAAGTTCAGGATTGGACAGACTGATTCATGCGGCGTTTGATTTGCTTGGCTTGATGACTTTTTTAACTTCCGGTTCTGACGAGTGTCGAGCTTGGACGATTAAGAAAGGAACTTCGGCAGTCAAAGCGGCAGGAAAAATTCACAGCGACATTGAGCGTGGTTTTATTCGCGCAGAAATTGTAAACTACGACGACTTGGTTAAACTCGGCTCGGTCAACGCCGCACGTGAAAAAGGTTTGGTTCGGCTGGAAGGAAAAGATTATATTATGCAAGACGGCGACGTTACCTATTTCAGATTTAATGTTTAGCGTTTAATCTTGTAAGCTGTGAATACAAGTTCTAAGGGATAAGTTAAGAAGGCGATTTTGTGACTGAAATAAAATTTTGCGGCTTGCGGCGCGAGGAAGATATTTTTTTTGCGAATAAAATTTTGCCGGAATTTGCAGGATTTATTTTCGCGCAGAAAAGTTTTCGCTGTGTCACCGAAGAAAAATTTCTTGAGCTGAAAAAAATTCTGGACAAAAAAATTTCTGCGGTCGGAGTGTTTGTCAATGAAAAAATTTCTGTCATTGAAAAGTTGGCAAAAAATCTTGACTTGATTCAACTTCACGGCGCGGAGGACGAAAAATATATTTCCACGCTGAGAAATTTTACTGACAAAAAAATTATTCAGGCGTTCAAGGTAAAAAAATTTTCCGACTTGGCACTTGCCGAAAAAAGTTCTGCAGATTATATTTTGTTGGACGGCGGCGCAGGCGATGGAAAAGTTTTTGATTGGCAACTGTTGAAAAATTTTAATCGCAAATATTTTTTAGCCGGAGGTTTGACTCCCGAAAATGTTTCGGACGCGATAAAAATTTTAAAACCTTTTGCGGTGGACGTGAGCAGCGGAATTGAAACAAATAAATTTAAAGACTTGGCGAAGATGAAAAAATTTGCCGAGACAGTTAGGAGTGAAAATTTATGAAAGGCAGATTCGGAATTTACGGCGGGCAATATATTCCGGAAACTTTGATGAACGCGATAATTGAACTTGATGAGGCATATGAAAAATTTAAAGCGGACAAAAATTTTCAGGCGGAATTTGAAAAACTTTTGAACGATTACGCAGGGCGACCTTCAAAACTTTATTTTGCTGAAAAAATGACAGCCGACTTGGGCGGCGCGAAAATTTATCTAAAGCGCGAAGATTTAAATCACACCGGCTCGCACAAAATCAATAATGTTCTCGGTCAGGCACTGCTTGCAAAAAAAATGGGCAAGACGCGACTAATTGCGGAAACAGGCGCAGGTCAGCACGGAGTTGCAACGGCGACTGCGGCGGCTTTAATGAACATGGACTGCGTGATTTTCATGGGCGAAGAAGATACAAAACGCCAGGCGTTGAATGTTTACAGAATGAAACTTTTGGGCGCGGAAGTTATCGCGGTGAAAAATGGCACGCGAACTTTGAAAGATGCAGTTTCAGAAACTTTTCGTGAATGGACTCGCAGAATTTCAGACACGCATTATTGTTTAGGTTCAGTCATGGGTCCGCATCCTTTCCCGACGATTGTCAGAGATTTTCAGTCAGTCATTTCTCGCGAGATAAAATTTCAGACATTGGAACTTGAAAAAAAATTGCCGGACTATGTGATTGCGTGCGTGGGCGGCGGTTCAAATGCGATTGGAAGTTTTTATAATTTTCTGGACGACTTGGAAGTCAATTTAATCGGTTGCGAGGCGGCAGGTCGAGGGATTGAAACTTTTGAAACTGCGGCGACGATTTCCACAGGTCGCGTCGGAATTTTTCACGGCATGAAAAGTTTTTTCTGCCAAGATGAGTTTGGAGGAATTGCGCCGGTTTATTCAATTTCAGCAGGTTTGGATTATCCCGGCATTGGCCCTGAGCATGCTTGGTTGAATGAATCAGGTCGCGCAAAATATTTTCCAATCACCGACGAGGAGGCTGTCGAGGCGTTTGAATTTTTATCGCGAACTGAAGGAATAATTCCTGCGATTGAATCGGCTCACGCTGTCGCCTATGCAAAAAAAATTGCGCCGACTTTGCCGAAAGATAAAATTATTGTAGTGACTTTGAGCGGTCGCGGCGATAAAGATTGTGCGTCGGTTGCAAAATACAGAGGCGTTGATGTTGATTTATAAAAAATTTTTTCTGCTTATGGTGTTCGCTAAAAATGAAATGGAAAATTTGTCAGCGGTTGAGAAAAATTCGATTAAAACTTTGATTGAGCGATTGGAAAAATATTTCAAGGAGCGTGAAGGCAAATGAGCAAGGCTTATGAAATGATTTCTGAATCCTTGAATGAAATTATTGAAGATTTGGAGAAAAATGACGGCAAAAATTTAAATCGTGAAACTTTGTCGCTTGAAGTTGAAAATAAAAAAATTCCTGAAAAAAAATTTTACAATAGCGAAAAATATTTTGAATCGACAGTTAGTTTTCAATAAAATTTGGAGTGATAATTTGATGAATAAAATTGAAAATGCTTTTATCGGCAAAAAAGTTTTTATACCATTCATAACTTGCGGCTATCCTGACCTTGAAACTACAAAAGAATGTGTCTTGGCGATGGTTGAGAGCGGCGCAGGAATTATTGAGCTTGGAATCCCATTTTCCGACCCGACGGCTGAAGGCGAAGTGATTCAAAATGCAAATTTAAAAGCGTTGCAAGGTGGAGTGACTACAGAAAAAATTTTTGACTTTGTGAAAGATTTGCGTCGCGAAGTAAAAATTCCGCTGGTCTTTATGACTTATGCCAATGTTGTGTTTGGTTACGGCGCGGAAAAATTTTTATCGACCTGCGCGGAAATTGGAATTGACGGCTTGATTTTGCCTGACGTGCCTTTCGAGGAAAAAAATGAATTTCTGCCGCTGTGTAAAAAACTTGGCGTGAGTTTGATTTCGATGATTGCGCCGACTTCTGAAAATAGAATTGCGATGATTGCCAAAGAAGCGGAAGGATTTTTATATATCGTGTCGAGTTTGGGAGTCACGGGTACTCGCGCGGAAATTACAACCGATCTTGCGTCAATGATAAAAATTGTTCGCGAAAATACAAATGTTCCATGCGCCATTGGTTTTGGAATTTCTACTCCCGAGCAGGCAAAAAAAATGTCTGAGCTTGCGGACGGCGTTATTGTCGGTTCGGCAATAATTAAAATCATAACTCAGTACAAAAAAGATGCCGCACCCCATGTCGGAAAATTTGTCAGCGAAATGAAAAAATTTTAAATAAAAAACTCTTGCCAACAATCAAACAAGTGAAATTGAAATAATCGAGCGAGCAGAAAAGTTTTAAAGTTGCCACATCTTTTTGCAAGTGATATACTTCGGCAAAAATTTTAAATTTTTTGGAGAAAGTTAAATTGAAACAGAAAAAAATTGCGCTGATAAATGACATCACAGGTTTTGGCAGATGTTCAGTGACTTCGGAATTGCCGATAATGTCCGCACTGAAAATTCAAGTTTGTCCTCTGCCCACTGCAATTCTTTCCGTCCACACCGGTTTTGAAAATTTTTTCATGGACGACTACACCGACAGAATGAAAAAATATATCGACAGCTGGCAGAAAAATAATTTGCAGTTCGACGGAATTGCGACAGGTTTTTTAGGCTCGGTCGAACAAATCGAAATTGTTTCCGACTTCCTGAAAAATTTTTCTGCGTCGCCGGTGATGATCGATCCTGTCATGGGAGATCACGGAAAAATTTATACTTCCTACACTCGCGAAATGTGCGGGCAGATGAAAAAACTTTTGCAATTCGCCGACTTGGTTACTCCGAATTTGACTGAGGCTTGCGAGCTTTTAAATATTCCCTATCCCGCCGAAGGAATTATTTCCGATTCAGATTTGGCGATGATGGCGGCGAATATTTCCTCAAAAATGCGAGGAGGAAAAGTTATCATAACAGGATTGTCTATGGACTTCGACGACGGCTCAAATATTGCAAATTTTGTTTATGACGCAGGGAAAATTGACTTAGTTACTTCAAAAAAAATTGGAGTTGACAGGAGCGGCACCGGCGATGTTTTTTTTGCAGTAGTCGCGGCAAGTTTCCTGAACGGCGAAGATTTAACTCAAGCTGTGCGGAAGGCGGCTGACTTTGTGACAAAATGTATTCGCCATGCGGAAGATTTAAATTTGGAATGGAACTGGGGACTGCCTTTTGAAGAATTTTTGACTGAATTGAAATAAATTTTTGGAGGAATTATTTTGGACAAAATTACAATTATTGTACCTTGCTACAATGAGCAGGAAGTTGTTGAAATGTTTTACCCGACAGTTCAGGCGGAAGTTGAAAAAATTCCCGACACTGAATTTAATTATGTTTTTGTGAACGACGGCAGCCGCGATTCGACGCTTGAAAAACTTCGCAAGATTTCCGAGAAATATTCCAACGTCACCTATTTAAGTTTGTCGAGGAATTTCGGCAAAGAAAATGCAATGATGGCGGGAATTGATTACGCGGACGGCGACGCAGTAATTATTATGGACGCTGACTTGCAACACCCGCCGACAAAAATTGCTGAAATGGTAGAGTGGTGGAGAAAAGGTTACGACGATGTTTGCGGAAAAAGAGTTGACCGCGCAGGAGAAACTTGGTTGAAAAGAAGTTGCGCGAATTTATTTTACGCGATTATGAAAAAGTTCAGCACAAGTTACGAAATGCAACGCGACGTTGGCGACTTCAGACTTTTGGACAGAAGGTGTATCGAGGCTTTGAGGTTGATGCGCGAAAATCAGAGATTCACGAAAGGACTTTTCACTTGGGTCGGCTACAATAAAAAAGAAATTCCTTTCGAGGTTCAACCGCGTGCGGCAGGAACGACTACTTGGAATTATTTCGCGCTGTTCAACTTGGCGATGAAGGGAATGACTTCCTTCACGACCGCGCCTTTGAGACTTATGACTTTTCTTGGAATTTCAGTTTCTTTCGGCGCGACTTTGTATATGATTTTTACTTTTTTGATGGCGTTGATTTACGGAGATCCTGTCGCAGGTTATCCGACTTTGATGACGGTAATTTTATTTCTCGGAGGAACTCAACTCCTCGCGCTTGGAATTATCGGCGAATATCTTGCACAAATTTTTCATGAAACAAAACGCCGTCCAATTTACCTGGTCGGCGAAGTGAATGGCAAGCGAATGATTTATTCTTCAGAAAATGTTCCGACAGAAAGAAATTTTACAAAACATCGGCAAAATGTGGACGCAGACGTTTAAAACAAATTGCGCCGACAAACATTACAGTCAAAGTCACAAACCAAAAATAAATTGTCAGATAATCTTGTTGCCAAAACCATTCCTTGTAAATAAAACTTTGCCTGTAACCTTCGACAAGGTAGTAGACAGGATTTAATTGCAGGAGCGGCTGAAATTCTTCCGGAATCATTTTTAAATTCCAAAAAATCGGTGTGCCCCAGAAACCAAATTGCAAAATCATCGCGACAAATTGTCCGACGTCGCGCAGGAAAACTGTCAGCGAACTTGTCAGCCAAGAAATTCCCAGAGACAAACAAATCATGGCGAAGAAGTAATAAATAATTTGCAAATTATAAATTGACAAACTGTAACCGTAAATTGCGAACATTAAAAACAGAACCGCGACAAAAAAAATGTGGAGAACCAACGCCGACAAAATTTTTACTATCGGCAAAAGTTCGACGCGAAAGACAATTTTTTTGACAAGGAAACTGTTTTCCAAAATTGAATTTGTTGCGCCGGAAATGCTGTCGCTGATAAAAAACCAAGGAAACATTCCGCACACCAACCACAAAATAAATGGAAAGTTATCTACAGGCATCGCCTTGAAACCGACTTGAAAGACAAACCAAAAAATTAAAACTGTTATCGTTGGCTGAATAAACGCCCACAAAATTCCGAGATATGAACCTAAATATCTCTGTTTGAAGTCGCGCTTAGTCATCTGCCACAAAAGTTTTCTGTTGCGAAAAATATCGCGAATCAAATTAACCAACGCAAAAAAATATCGCAAGAATCTTTCTCCTCCTCAGCAAAATTTCTTTGATTATATCATTTTTTCTTGTAGGAAGAAAATATCTGTGGTAAAGTTTCTGCAGAAAGTTTGATTTTTTTGGAGGAATTGAATTGGTAAACTACATCGGAGCGAAAAAAATTCTGGAGAAAAAGAAAAAATTTATTATGCCTTGCTTGGGACATTTTTATTTTGATCCGCCCGAGTTCGTCAAAGGCGAAATGCAATATCTTTTCGACGACGCAGGAAAAAAATATCTTGATATGTATTCCGGAGTTTCCGTGATTAACTGCGGACATTGTAACCCTTACATCACGGAAAAAATTATTTCGCAGATAAAAAATCTCCAACATGTTTGCAACATTTACCTGACAGAAAATTTTGTGAACCTTGCGGAAAAACTTGCCGAAGTAACGCCGGGGAATTTGCAAAAAAGTTTTTTCTGTTCCACAGGGACGGAGGCGAATGAAGGCGCACTTTTGCTCGCGTCGATTTACAAAAAAAATTCCGAGTTCATCGCGCTGCAAAATGGTCTGCACGGTCGAACAAAATTGACGATGAGTTTGACAGGCATCGGAATGTGGAGAACAGATCCGAATCCTGTCGGCGGAATAAATTTCGCGCCGAATCCATATTGTTATCGCTGTCCGCTCGGAAAAAAATATCCTGAGTGCGATTTGGAATGTGCCAACAAAATTGAAACTGTAATTCAAACGGCTACTTCAGGAAAACCCGCCGCCTTTATCGCGGAATCAATTCAAGGCAATGCGGGGATCGTTGTGCCGCCGAAAAATTATTTTAAGCGCGTGAAAGAAATTTTGGACAAGTATGAAGTTCTTTTTATTGCCGACGAAGTTCAGACAGGTTTTGCGCGGACCGGAAAAATGTTTGCGATTGAAAATTTCGACGTTGTCCCCGACATTATGTCTGTGGCGAAAGCGTTGGGCAACGGTCAACCGATCAGCGCATTTATTTCTACTGCGGAAATTGCCGACACTTACACGCGACCGGGAGCTTCGACACTTGGAGGAAATCCTGTTTCTTCGACTGCGGGACTTGCCGTCCTCGATTATATTTCGGAAAAAAATTTGATGCAAAATGCTGCCGAGCGCGGCGAACAACTTCAGGCAGGTTTAAAAATTTTGCAGAAAAAATATTCTGTTATAGGCGACGTTCGCGGAATTGGTTTGATGATCGGAGCGGAATTTGTTCATGCAGATAAATCTCCTGCCGCCGCCGAACTTGATGAAGTTTTGGAAAATTTAAAGGACAGAGGTTTTATTATCGGCAAGGGCGGAGTCGGAAGAAATGTTATGGCTTTTCAGCCGCCGCTTGTCATTACCGAAAAAAATGTTGACGATGTTTTGAATGTTTTGGATTTAGTTTTGGCAGAAAAAATTTTTGAAGTCGGGAGATGATTTAAATGCACTGTCAACGTTGCGGCAAGGAGTTGGAAAAAAATTCTTCGCGCTGTAATTTTTGCGGCTTTGAAAATGTTTCGGACGACGGAAATGTTCGCGAGATGAGCCGAGCGGAAAAAAATTTTTATAACGGCGTGACAATCGACGCGAACTCGGAAAGTAATTCAGGTTCGCAAAGAAATTTTAATTTCGGAGGAGAAACTTTTTCCTCTCGAACAACTTTTATAAATTTTAGCGGCGGCGGAGGATTTTTTTCGCGTCTGTTTGAAAAATTTGTCCGCGCTTTGGCGAATAATAATTTGCTTGCGAAAATTATTGCAGGTTTAATTGTAATTTCGCTTGCGGGAATTTTTTTCTTGGTCGCCGTGCCTGCAATGTTTTTTATGCTTGCGTTTGGAATTGCGCTTTTTGTATTTGCAAGGTTCAGCGGAAAAATTTGAGGAGTGATTTTTTGAAAGCGGTTGTACTTTCCAGCGGCGGACTTGATTCGACAACTTGTCTTGGCATCGCCGTGAAAAAATTCGGTGCGGAAAATGTTGTAACGGTTTCAATTTTTTATGGTCAGCGACATGCGCGGGAACTTGACAGCGCGAAAAAAGTTGCAGATTTTTACAAAGTCAGTCATTATGAATTTGATGCGGCGGCGATTATGAAATTTTCCGACTCCGCGCTTTTAAATTCCTCGACAGAAAATATTGAAAAAATTTCCTACGGCGAGCAAGTCAAAAAAAATCCCAGAATTTCAACTTATGTTCCCTTCAGAAATGGTTTGATGATTTCGATGGCGGCAAGTTTTGCGGACGGAATTTTTGGCGGCGAGGAAACTGAAATTTTTCTCGGCGTTCATCAGGACGACGCAGCGATTAACGCTTACGCCGACTGCAGCGAAAAATTTATTCAGGCGATTGGAAAAGCTGTGGAAATTGGAACTTACGGCAAAATAAAAATCGTCGCGCCTTTCGTCGGAAAAACTAAAGCGGACGTTGTGAAAATAGGTTTGAATTTAAAAGTTCCTTACGAACTCACTTGGAGTTGCTACGAGCGCGGAGAAATTCCCTGCGGCAAATGTGCAACTTGTATCGACAGAGCGAAAGCGTTCGAGTTGAATGGAGCGATTGACCCTGCCTTGTAAAAAATTTTATCTCATTCTGCGAAAAAAATTTTATTTCATTCTGCGTCTCGGCGAAACAATAATATAACGATAAGGTTCTTCCCCGACGCTACGAGTTTCAATCTTGTCATTATTTTGCAGAGCGGTATGAATTATTCTGCGCTCGTGACGATTCATCGGCTCAAGTCTGACATCTTGACGCATCCTGACTGCGCGGTCCGCGACGCTTTTTGCAAGTTTCTGCAAAGTTTCTGCGCGGCGTTCGCGATAATTTTCTACGTCCAAAATAAAATGTACTCTTTCTTCGCTGTCGTTTCGATTGGCGGCGAGGTTTGTCAAATATTGCAGAGCGTCTAAAGTTTGTCCATGCTTGCCGATAAGTATTCCTAAATTTTTTCCGGACAAATCCAAGACAACAGTCGCGCCGGTTTCCTCAACGCCAATTTCTGCCTCAACTTTCATTTCTGCAAAAACTTCCGACAAGAAATTTTTTGCCTTCGCGATAATTTCTGTCTTGTCAAAATTTTTGTCGGCAACTTCTTCATCATCGTCAAAAATTTTTTCTTCCTGAACTTCGGAAATTTTTTCTGCGGCAGAATTTTTTTCTTCCTGAACTTCAGAAATTTTTTCTGCGGCAGAAATTTTTTCTTCCTGAACTTCGGAAATTTTTTCTGCGACAGAAATTTTTTCTTCCTGAACTTCAGAATTTTTTTCTTTCTGAACTTCGGAATTTTTTTCTTTCTGAACTTCGGAATTTTTTTCTTTCTGAACTTCAGAAATTTTTTCCTTCACCGTGACTTTGATTCTTGCAGGTTTTGCCCCAAATCCGAAAAAGCCTTTTGAAGGCGTTTCCAAAACTTCAACGTCAACATCTTCCGCATTTACTTTCAGCTCCGCCAAAGCTGCCTGTATTGCTTCTTCTACGCTTTTACCTGTTTTTTCAATTATCGTTGCCATTTAGGCAGCCTCCTCATTATTATTTTTTTTGTAAACCCAAAGCTGCTGAATTATCTGCACCACATTCATTGTAACCCAGTACAAAACAAGTCCCGCAGGAAAATTCAAACTTATCCAGCCGATAAAAAGCGGCATCATTATCATCATAATTTTTGTTTGCGGTGTCATTTCTGTCATGGAAATTTTTTGTTGCAGAAAAGTTGTGAACGCCGACAACAGCGGCAAAACATAAATCGGATCCGGCTCGGAAAGACTCGGCAACCACAAGAATGACGGAGCAACCGCGCCATAGTCGAAATTAAAAAGTGCGTAATACATCGCCATCAAAATTGGCATCTGAATTAAAAGCGGCAAGCAGCCTGCCAGAGGATTCACGCCTTCCCTTTGATAAATCTCCATCATTTTTTGCTGAAGTATTTGCGGTTTATCTTTGTACTTTTCCTGCAACTTTTTCAACTCGGGCTGAATTTTTTGCATCGCCTTCATCGAATTTAATTGTTTGACTGTGAGCGGATAGAGCGCAATTTTTATTATTACCGTCAAAAGTATGATTGCAAGTCCGTAACTTCCGAAACCAAGTTTATCGGTGAAGTCATACAAAATTCCGAGTATAAAAGCTAAAATATTTTCTATCGGCTCGAACAGCGAACCGAAAAAAGTTGTTTCTCCCAATACATCACCCTTTTTCTAATTAGGAATTGGGAGAGAGGAATTAGGAATAGAAAAATAATCCATCATTCCTAATTGTCAAACCCATTTCCTTTTAAGATTAGTAACCGGGAGTCAGGAACGGAAAAAACAATTCCTCATTCCTCTTTCCTCACTCCCAATTATCTTCACGGTACAGGATCAAAGCCGCCTTTGCAAAAAGGATTGCAACGCAAAATTCTTTTCAAAGACAAAATCATTCCACGTCGCCAACCATATTTTTCAAACGCCTGCAAAGCGTACGCCGAACAGGTTGGAATAAATCTGCAAGTCGGCGGCTTGAGAGGCGACAGCCAACTTCGATAAAATTTCACGGCGGCAATAAAAATTTTTGTCATAAAAAAATCACTCAATCAAAATTTTTGCTCTGCGACAAACTTCCAGAAAAGATTTTTCAGCGGCTTGCATTTTTGCATCGACTAAATTTTTTCTGCCGACGAGAATTATCGCAAAGTCGCGGCGAATTTTATTTTTATTCAGCCGATACGCCTCGCGCAGAAGTCTTTTGACGCGATTGCGAATAACAGCGCAACCAAGTTTTTTTCCCGCCGCAAAACCGACTTTGCCGTTCAAACTTTCGGCGCGAAAAATATAAATCACCACATCTCGACAAGCAAAAGATTTTCCATGCGAATAAACTTTCTGAAATTCAGCCTTGCGAAGAATTTCACTTCTGGACAATTCAAACATAAAAAAATTTCCAGCTAAAACAAAACAGGTCACCCGACAAGCGACCTGCTAGGTTTTTTCTATGCTGTAAGCACCTTTCTGCCGCGTTGGCGACGACGTTTAATGACAAGCCGACCACCTTTAGTCTTCATACGTTCACGAAAACCGTGAGTTTTTTTACGCCAACGTGTGTTAGGTTGAAAAGTTCTCTTCAAATTGAAAACCTCCAAAAAAATAAAATCTACATTTATTAGTGACAACTCAAGGAATTATAGTCGAGCCCGCTTTTGCTGTCAAGATTTTTTTGACGGGACAACACGGGCGTTTCATAAATTTTAGGCAAGAATAACATCAAGCAAAAGTTTGTCATTGAGAAGACAAGACAAAAGATTTTGTCTGGTACTTCGCTTGCTTTTAACTTTCGTCAAATATTTTTTGTGTAAGGCTATAGCAAATTTGCGAAAAATATTTATGGTTATGTGGGCTTGTCTCTCGAAGTTTTCTTCGGCGTGGAAATTATTCTTTCGACTGCAAAAACACTTTTTATCCGAAATTTTTATGAAACGCCTGTGATTTTTTCTTTAAAATTTGTTGACGCAAAAATTTAACTGTGTTAGACTTTGAAAAGTTCAACCCTCGACACGGTTTGTCGTTATCCTCGACGCAGACTTTGTCGCAGGAAAATTTTAAATCATTGGAGGAATTTTTAAAAGCTTTTAAAAAAGCTGTTCTTGATATTCATGAAATTGATGAAAAAACTTTGAAACAATTACTTTCTGATTGAAATTATCAGCTTTGATTAGGTCTTCCACCTTCAGGTGCATACGGTAGCACCAGAAATGGCGTGGGTTGTCCGGCAGATTGATACGCTCTGCATGTTGGTCAGGCAAGCGTATCTCGCCGTCTATAGCGAGCCAATCTTGAAGCGGCAGAATAACCCACATGGCAGGAGAATACATGTGTTGGTTGATGATGAAATGTGCTATTTCAGGCGACATCTCTTGTGGTGCTTCGCCCCACCAACCCATCTGCTCATTGTAGAACTTCTGCGTCTTAGCGCGGTCTTCTTCCCACCATGCACGCAACGGGTTGGTATCGTGTGTGCCCGTTGTGCAAACCGACAGATAAGGAGCATCGGCGGGGTGAGCAAAGGTGATAGTCGGGTCTTTGGGCATACGCTGTATCTCAAGCGACAAGATTTGCAACTCATGCATAACCTCAGGTACGCAAGCGGGTACCATACCTAAGTCTTCGCCACATACAAGCATATTGGTGGAGTTGATTAGTGTAGGCAACTTACGCATAGCTGACGCCTTCCAGAAGTCGTTATGACGGCGATAGAAATAGTCGTCATGAATACGAACTAACAACTGTCGTTGGTCTTCCCACAGCTCATTGTAGGAATGAGACTGATAGAGGGCAATACGCGGATGGAGCATCCACGGATTATCTTTGTCGCGAACAAACAGCACTTCGCAATGCAAGTACATCAGTCCGTTAAAGATATTGCGGTTCTTTTCCTGCTCCGTGATGGACAAACCGTCAAACCAATCTTGAATCTTAACTTGTGTGTCATACTCATCTTTGAACCAGTAGATATAATTATCATTGGTATTGAAGAAGGTCTGTTTAGCATATTCGGTATCGTATCCGAACACATCGCCCATGAAATTAGCACGGATATACGGCTTAACAAGTCGGTCTTCATCGACAGCCACTCCCATGTTCCATAGGTCTTGCATTGAGTAGCCCATTGCGGGTGAGAAGTGTCCGCACAAGCCCCAAACAGCCGTTTTGGGCATTTGCCATATACGGAAGAAGCCGAGGATATGGTCAATACGATAAGCATCGAAATAGTCTTGCATCTTTGTGAAGCGGCGGCGCCACCAGAGGAATCCGTCTTTTGCCATCTCGTCCCAGTTGTAGGTTGGGAAACCCCAGTTCTGACCTGAAATAGAGAAGTCGTCAGGAGGAGCTCCTGCCGAAGCATCAAGGTTGAACAGTTCGGGATTGGTCCATGCGTCAACCGAGTCGGGAGAGATACCGATAGGTATATCACCCTTAAGAGCCACACCTTTCGAGTGGGCATACTCTACTGCTTCTGTCAGCTGCTTGTCCAAATGGAATTGAAGGAAATAGAAGAATGCCACTTTGTCGAAGTCTTTGGCTTCGGGCGAAGATAGTTTATCTAAATCCTTCTGACTGAATACGGAGTATTTCTTCCAATCATAGAAATGTGGTGTGCCGTTTTTGTCGCGCAGATAGCAGAACACTGCGTATGGCACGAGCCATTCTTTGTTCTTTAAGAAGAACGTTTTGTATGCTTCAGATGAGAACACAGCATCTTTCTCGGCTTTGAATATAGCCTGATAGTATTTCATCTTCTCATCATATACTACCTGATAGTCCGCAAAATGCTTTTTATTAAATTCCTCTTTGGTCGCCTCATATTTCTTTTTCAACGCAGCCGTCAGGCGTCCCATCTTAGGTATATTAAGATATATGGGGTGAAGAGCGAATACCGACACGGCATTGTAAGGATATGAGTCGCGATTAGTGTGCAAGAGAGTAGTGTCGTTGATAGGCAGAGTTTGTATCATCTTCTGACCTGTGAGTGCTGCCCAGTCTGCAAGTTTCTTCAAGTCTTGGAACTCGCCTATGCCGAAGCCGTCGTCAGTGCGAAGCGAGAATACCGGTACTGCCACACCTGCTCCTTTCCAGCGCGGCTGAGTGCGACGGAAACTGCGGTCGTTCTGCATGAGAGTAACACCCTTGCTCAGTCCCCATACCTGACGATTCTCACCCCATTCCATATCTATTATCTTGCCCGTCTTGAGGTCGTAGATAACATATTTATATTCGATAACTTGGTCGGGTTCTACTTTAACTGCTGCCCGCCAGACAGGGAAGTGGCAACCGCACATACATAGTTTGTCGTCAGCATTCCAAGCACCGAGCTCAGGTATATTACCTAATATCGCTACACCCTGAGTGGGCAGTATTTGCGGCAAGTCTATTGAGAAGTGCAGATTGCCTTTTTTATTGTCTGCCTTTATCTTACATGCCTCAGTGCGGTGGAATAGTGCCTTTTGAAAAGCAGTGGAATAAAAAGCTTTCTCGTAGTCTTGAGTTTGCCAGAAATCATGAAGGACTACTTTCTTGTCGGCAGCATTCAAAGCAACGCTACGCCATGCCCCCGCCTCATATATATAGCCCCCGTCTTGCAAACGGATAGCATACTTGTAGGTGAGTTCGCCTGCAAAATCACTTACGGGAACCGTGGTCGTCCAATAGTCGCCTCCTTGGCAATCAAGTTTGAGCGGAGTTTGCTCTGTCCATCCAAGAATCGGATTATCAGAAATAACGCACAATGTTTGTCCCCAAACTGCGCGATAATTTACACAAAAACTGATATTCATGATAATTTTAATTAAAGGTTATTGTTTTTCGCCTGCAAAGTTACATATATTTTCTAAAAATGCAAAAAAAGATAAACTAAAAATATTTTTTGCAAATATAAAAAAATATACTAATTTTGCAGCGTGGAATCAATTTAACACATTTTATGTCATTAAACTCCCTTTTTTCTATTTTCCGTCCTAAGGAAGACAAGTTTTTTCCCCTATTTCGCCGTATTGGTGAGTGTACGGTAGAGGTTGCTGACCTTTTTACTCAACTTTTGTCAGAGACCGACCGTGCTAAACAAGAAGAGATTTATCCGAAGATCAAAGCTCTTGAAACTGAATGTGACCAGATAGAAACGACTATCTTCGATGAGTTGAACGATGCTTTTGTTGCTCCGTTTGACCGCGAAGATATTCATGAGCTATGTGGCAATTTGGACGATGTTGTGGACCTTATCACTTCATCGGCTAAACGTATTCTGCTCTATAAGCCTAAACAGATACCTACCAAGGCTCAACACATGGCAGAGATAATTCTTGAGGACTCTAAGTCGATTCGCGTACTGATGAACGAACTAAAGACAATCAACAAGAAGTCGGAACAAGCACTTGAAGAATGTCAGAAACTGCATGACCTTGAGCACGAGGGTGATGAAGTGTATGAGACCTTTGTTCAAGAGATGTTCGATACCGAAAAGGATGCACGCGAATTATTCAAGATCAAAGAGATAATGCAGGGAATGGAGTCAGCCACCGACAAAGCAAATGCTGTTGGTAAGACTCTGAAAACAATAATAGTAAAATACGCATAATGGGCTATATAATTGCTATCATCGTTCTCTGTATCGGTTTCGACTTCATCAATGGCTTCCATGATGCAGCCAATTCGATTGCAACAGTAGTAAGCACTAAAGTACTAACCCCTATACAGGCGGTTCTGTGGGCTGCGGCATTTAACTTCATTGCGTATTTCATTGCTAAATACTTAATCGGGTTTGGTGTGGCTGAAACTGTTCAGAATACAGTTACGGCAGATGCTGTATCAAGCTCAGCGGGTATGATGATTATCATAGCCGGTTTGATTGCTGCCATCTGTTGGAATTTGTTCACATGGTGGAAAGGCATACCCTCAAGTTCGTCACATACACTTATCGGTGGTCTGATGGGTGCAGCTATCGCCGCTAAAGGTTGGGGTGCCGTACATTGGTCAACGGTAGGCATGATAGCTATGTTTATTGTGGTCGCACCTCTGATCGGTTTTATTGCAGGCAACATCATCATGATACTTACCGAGTGGATCTTCCGTCATTCCAAACCCCATAAGATGGATAAGTGGTTTCGACGACTTCAATTATTGTCGTCATCTTTTCTGAGCTTGGGTCACGGACTGAACAACTCCACCAAGGAGATTGGCGTTATTTCTTGCGCACTTGTTGCCTTTACTGAAATGGGCGGAGTCAGTTTGCCCGAATGGCTTGAGCCGAGTGCGGAACTAAGTGCTATGGGTATCAGTGTGCCTGAATGGGTGGCTTTTGCATGTTTCACGGCTATAGCAATAGGAACCATGTCAGGCGGCTGGAGAATCATCAAAACGATGGGCAATAAGATAACCAAAGTTACACCGGTTGAAGGCTTTTGTGCTCAAACAGCTGGCGCACTGACAATAGCAATATCGCAATACTTGAAAGTGCCTGTTTCCACTACGCATGTCATCAGCGGTAGCATCATGGGCGCGGGAGCTGTAAAACGCTTGTCTGCCGTCAGATGGGGAGTGACAATAGACATGGTAACAGCATGGATATTCACCATCCCAATCAGCGGACTTATAGGAGCACTGATGTACGTAATAGTATCACTATTCTAAATGGCGCATGTCGCTTTGATTATTTCAGCAATTCTCCTTTATCCATAACTCAAAGAACTTATCACACAATCGGTATTCACCATTGTCGTTAGTAATGAAATCTTTTTCTTCGTTAGAAGAATCTGTACTATAACAAGGATGATGATTACTTTGTATGTCTTATAGGTCAGCTTCCGACACCTTGGCAAAGACAAAATCATGATGAACTTTGCCTTTTTTGCCGTCGCATTCAATCTCATGAAAATGGCTGCAACCTTTAATCCCTTTCACCAACAATCCTACGTATAAAACAGAAAGAGGGTGTGTCTGCATTTTGACATACCCTCCAACTTTTTATTTGCAATTTCGTCAATTTTATAAATTTATTGTTGAAAAATATGCATAATTAAAAATTTTTACTACCTTTGTAGCCGAATTTGCAAGAGTGCGTTTTTTGTGCTGTTGTTTATTCGTTTGTCATCACGCCGGAATGGGTTTATGTCATTTCGTGGAGTGGCAAAAATGTTGACATAAAGACGTTTATTGACGTTGTTCATGACTACTCTGAATCTTCGCATGATTAGCTAATGGTCGTAACGAGTACAATGAATGTCTTCGGGGATATGCTTTATTATCCCTATCGTACGTTATAGGCTTACTGTTTCTTGTTCGCAAGGCAGTTTGTCTGTATCAATGGTAGATAGGTGCAGCATATTCGGCGTGAGGCATCAGTTGTTTTTCTACTACAAACGGGGATTGCGAAGCCCTTGACAAGCGTGAAGAGCAAACAGCTTCACGCTTTTTGTATGTCTTTGTCCGAACCATTATCACGGTCTGGTACGAACACACAATGAACACATTGTCTAATGTGGAGTCAAACGGAGGGTACACTGCCCCTCTCATTGCAGAGCGAACAGCTTGCCTAATCCCCGATGCCACTAACACCGAATCGGGGGTGTCGGTAAGATATGCCCCCAACGAAAAGTATCTGTGGTTCATCTTCCGCGTTTCTTACGGAAGAGAAGACAAAGCCCTGCGTTTCATCATCAACAACGGCATCTATGCTTACGTCCCTAAGCGATACGCCTACCATACCGCCAACGGCAAGAAGACACGCATCCTAAAATCCCTCATCCCCAATCTGGTTTTCGCATATACAACGAAAGAGCAAGCTGAAATTTTCGTCAAAAAAACACCATCTTTCCCTTACTTGTCGTACTATTACAATCATTTCGAACTCAACCCCGAACGCAAAAACCCGCCTCTCACCGTTTCTCGCCACGAGATGGAGAATTTCATCCTCGCCACTTGTAGCATGAACGAGCACCTGCGTTTTGTCAACGAAACGCAGTGTCATTTCAAGGGCGGCGAGTTAGTACGTGTCACCGACGGAGTCTTCAAGGGCGTGGAGGGCCGCGTCGCACGAGTAGCCGGACAACAGCGCGTCATCGTCTCCCTTAAAAACATCGGCCTCGTCTCCACCGCTTACATCCCCACAGCTTTCATCTCCATCATCAAGAAATAAATTTTCCACTTATCATGGAATTTCAATATAAACTCAACTACAAAAACTTATCCGACCGGCAGATTGTCGATGCCGTGTTGACTATCCCTCACAACGAGGAGGCTGCAGCTTATCTGCTCTACAACCGCTACGCCCCACTCTTGCACAAAATCTATGCACAATTGACGGATGACAAGACGTGGTATGATGATTGTGTCAACGAACTCTTCCTCCATCTCCGGGGCAACAATGGCTCGTGGCACGCCCTTTCCGGCTTTGAGTGGCGCTGCACTTTCGGCTCTTGGCTGAAGGGAGTGGCAAGAAACAAATTCATTGAAGTTTTACCTAAACTGATAGAAAACCAAGGGCAAAACCTATCTATAGATAACGATAGCGATAATCCGGAACAACCAACGATTCAACTCCCCGACCACGGAATAGAGGACTACGAACGTCAACAACTAAAAATCCTGCTCATGGAAGCTATCGGACAACTGAAAGACGATGATCAACGTTTTGTTATCTTAAAACGCCTGCAAGGCTACAACAGCAAAGAGATAGCTGTCCTCCTTCAGAAAAGATGGCAGAAACACGGCATTCAGAAATATAATAACAAACATGAGCTTGTCATACCCGATGCCGCCTACGTGGATGTCAGGACACAACGAGCCAAAGAAAACTTAAAAATTATCATCGTCTCACTTTAAAAGTTAACGAACATGGAAATAACAATTGAACTGTTAGCAGCATACGCCGAAGGAAAAGTCTCCGACGCTGAACGCAACGCCGTGCGCCAGTATCTTGCGAACCATCCCGCTCAACTCGAAACAGTGATGACGATGATGGACGAAGATTATGATATTGCCCTTCAAGACGAGATAGAAGACACATCTGCCACGAACTCCGTATGCCCAAAAGACTCCTTTGCGGATATTTGCTATAGCGCCGCTGCGTTTGCACCACGTATAACCCCCTTAAAGACTCATGTTGAAAGTCCGCGGCACGCCGACAAGAAAACTTTTAATCAACATCTGGACGAATTATTAGACGACATCCCATTGTGAACTGATAGATTTACGTTGACGTTTCTGTCTCTATAGTATGGAAGTACTCAGCAAAGCATACAACGGATTGCGCGGTCTTGTTAGGCGACTTACTAACTCGCCAACCGCCGAAGAGCCTCTCCCCCCGAAAAAGGAGAACAGAGAGGCTTGGTATGCCGAGTGGGATGACAACTATATGGATGATTGGCTCGACAACTACCTTTCTAAAGCCGTCTTGCGAAAAATAGCAGACTCCTATTACCAAAACCAGTTTGAACAAATCATTAACGGTGCTACAAAACTTTCCGCCGAATCCTACCCATTTTTGCGGGATGTCTATTCGGCTTGCTGTGATGCACTCGGCATGTATAATCAGCCTGAAGCATATATCACCGGAAAGATGATGGGCATCAATGCGCTCAGCCTTGAAGTCGCTGGCAGACAGGTTATTTTGATTAGTCCTACCGTTGCTACATGTCTCTCCCCGAGCGAACAAATGTTCTTGTTGGGGCACGAAATCAGTCATCATCAGCAAGGCAATCTCGTTTGCCATACCGTAAACGGACTTATTGATGATTTCAGCAAAGCATCTGAGATTATCGGTCCATTGGTGCTGGATGCTATAGAGGTACCTCTGAAAAGATGGTGTCGCCAATCAGAATTTAACGCTGACCGCGCCGGACTCATTTGCTGTGGTTCTCTTGAAACAGCATATCTTCTTTTCCAACGGCTTGGAATGAACCGCAACCCGAAAGCATTTGACCGACTTCAAGAACTATCCTCACCCTACCCCCTCCTCCAAACTCGATGGGAGATGTTGCAACAATACGAAAGAAACTTTAAGAAATATTAACAACCATAATCAATTATGATACACAACAAAAAAATCCTTACTGGTCTCAGCCACGAGCAGTATGAACACCCCTTCGACCAAAAGGCGTTGGAATCTTTGGAGGCTTCCCGAGTTATTCCTCTGGTTGGCAAATGGATTACCTCTAATTTCATAGAGCGCATCTTCAACGTGCAATATACGGGTAGTAACCTCAAGGTAACAAGGGACAACTACCCGCGGATTTATGAGTATTTGGATTACGCTTGCGATATTTTGGATGTCAAAAGCAAGCCCGAATTGTACATCCAATGGGGCTATGACATCAATGCTTTTACAGTGGGGGCTGAACATCCGATTGTGGTGCTTAATTCAGGAATGATTGACCTTTGCGATGACGAAGAATCCTTGTTTATTATTGGCCACGAATTAGGTCACATTAAGTCCAATCACATGCTCTATCACATGATGGCACAGTATATGACAGCGTTAATCAGTCTAATGCCGGGAATGATTACCAAATCGATTACCGCTAGTGTTCAGTATTTGCTATATTATTGGTATCGTATGTCCGAGTTTACAGCTGACCGTGCAGGGCTGATGTGTTGCCAAAATAAGGACGCAGCAGTTCGGGCCTTTATGAAAATGGCAGGTGTTCCTAAAGCACATTTCAACGACCTGAATATGGATACATTTATCCAACAAGCCCGTGATTTCAAACAATTAGACGAGGACGGTATGAACAAACTCATCAAGGTCGTCTCCATCGCAGATGACAACCACCCATGGACCGTCATGCGCGCCGCCGAACTCCTCAAATGGATTAATGACGGTGACTATGCAAAATTTGTGAAATAGTAAAGAATAAATTATACTAAAGCAGCAGCATGAAACAACTGATTGCCAACATTATCTCCACTCGCAACCAAAGGGTTGGTAAGATAAACGAAAAAATTGATTTTCTGCATGAGTTGCAAAATGATTTGAGTCAGTACAATATGTTGCGTAATCAAATCATCGACTCCGATGGTGTATTGATTGAGGATAGTTCCTTTGCTCCTCTTTTACTACGTCATCCTGAAATGGTGAATAATATTCGCTATGCTACTACGGACGAATTAGACAAAGAAATAATAGAGCAATTAAATAGGCTCGAACGGTTAAAAAAGCGTTTTGCGCGTAATAGTCTCTCTCTTCAAGTTTTCGGTTTGGCGGGAAGCGGCAAAAGCACATTCATTCAGTCTGTGAGTGGACTTGGGGACGATGTGGTTCTTACATCTTCTGGTGACCATTGTACTGGGGTGAGTTCTTATATCTTTAATGATACAGATTTCCGAGCCGAAGTCTATTTCTATACTCGACAGGAATTAACGGACATTTTTAATAAAGCATTACTCCAATTGCAGGAAGCACATGGAAAAACATCCAAAACAATTTCTACATTTGAACAAATTGCTACGTTCCAGCCGGAAGATTTTGGCCTGAGTGCAGATGATTATGAAACAAAGCAACTGCTTCAGTATAAGGAAAACTACGAAACCTTGGCTCGACTTGCAGGCTCTACTATGCTTCCAATCACGGACAAGTCACAAGTAAAGCAATATGTCGCCCAACACGATGGTACCAAATCTAGCGATCCCAACCACGTTCGCTATAGCAATTATCTGGCGGTAAAATACGTGAATATCTATCATCCGTTCAATTATCCTGATGCAGGACAAATTGTTCTTATGGATACTGTCGGATTAGGAGACACTGTAAATGATGTATCTACCGAGCGGAATATGTATCAATCTATTGCTGATAATAGTGATGTGGTAATTTTACTTTATTCGCCCAAACCTCAAGGTGGATGGAGGGGCGACCAAGCCATGCTTTGCCATCGGTTAGACAACTTGCGTTTTGTTGACAAGGAACACCATGTGGAAAGAATCCACCCTGATACACTTTTCTTCCTGTTGAACGAGCGTAACACCCCGGAAATGAATAATCACAGCGATTGCAAGGAGATGTATCGTAAGTTCAAAGAGGAACTCATGCGCAAGGAAACAATTCTGGTGGCAGATTTACACGACCGAGCCCAAAGTGTTTCCAAAGCGATTCTTCCAATCCTTACTCAATTAACCGAGCACATTGCTGGTATTGACGCCGGAATGATTGCAAGTGTAGAGAAGTCGGGGAAACAGGTGTATTTGCAATACGCTTCACTGCTGAAAAACATCTCTTCGGTCCTTGTTTCCGCTCCGGATACGGATAATGCTATTGGCTTCAATAAACTATTCGACAATCTCTTCAAACGCGATATCAAGGACCATATGCTTTCGGTTCTCGAAGAGGCTAAACAGAATCGCACTCTTCCGAGTGAGGATTTAAAAATCAGCTTAACGAAGTTGTCCAATAGCGATAGTATCGCAGTTTACCTGAAGGATGTTGCTCCTATTGTACAACAGGGTATAACTTATCATAAGGATTTCCCCGCTATTTATTCCGAAGCAGCAATCACACTTCGACATACAATCCCTGAACATTTCCGCCAAATAGATGTTGATTTGCGAAAACAAGTCGAAGCCCGCAAGGATGAGGTTCTACGTGTGTTAGCGGACACAGGGCTTCTTACTTCCCTTGTAAAGCATGACCCTTCCGTTTCATATTCTGATTGGATGCAAAAGTTCTTGGACACTTTGGTGGACGAAACAGAATATCCCAAGTTCTATAAATGTGTGAAAGATTTGATGAACTTCACGATTGATATCAATGGAATCCTTCTATATAGAATTATAAAGAATCTGAATAGTTTTGACGATTTCAATATCGCACAAGTGGTCGATAAGGAAGAAATTCCTCAAATGATAGACTATTACCTGCGTACTCATCTTCGTGATGCATTCGATGCAATACACAAGGAATTAACCGATTTCACAACCATACCAAATGAGTCTATCTACTATTGTGTGGAGGCATTCTATCTCTCTCTTTGCTTATACCCTGAATGCGCAGAAGAACTCTACCGCTTATACTATCGACACCGCCACAGTATATGGCGTAAGGAGTTTGAAGCCTCTCAAGCTACTACGGTCGCTTTCGAAGCTTGGCAGCAAGTCCGGGACACGCTGGAAAAATACGATGAAGAGCCGCTGTTTTGTAATCTCAAGTAGAACCATAAACATATTCTAAAATATGGAAACGATTAGTATATTGATGTTGGGTGGCAGACGTTGTGGTAAGACAACCATCTTAGCCAATATGTGCGAGAATATTAAGAATGTTCTCCATCATGATGCCACCGACAACGACCAAACTTTGTTTACCCTCAACAAAGAACCTGAATCTCTTGTCAAAATGGCTAAAGCTTTGGACCAATTGGATAGTTATTTCGATGGGCATCTTAAGCGTTATGACGAATTTGTTATCGATGATAATCCCAGCACCATGGAGAGCCATGTCAAATTGCGCTTGCAGCCAACTAACCATGGGGATGCATTAAAATTGGATTTCATTGATATTCCGGGAGAATGGTGCTTGGATAAGCCCGACATCGTTACCGAACATATCCGCAAAAGTCAGGTGATCATTTTGGCGATTGACTCTCCTGCTATGATGGAAGAGCAAGGAGCGCTCTTTGAGTATTGCAACAAGTCGGGCGATATTTCCAAAATGATTCTTTCGGCACTCAACTCCGATTTTCTGAAGGATGAGCGTTCTCAAAAACTCATTCTGTTGGTACCGCTCAAGTGTGAGAAATATATCATCAATAACCAAGGTGATTGCTCTTTAGATGGTATGCTTTCCCTTACTACAATGGTTAAGGATAGATATTCCTCTCTTTTGAAAACGCTTCAAAGCGATGAATACAGAAGAAAAGTAACATTGGCAATCACCCCCATTGTAACGATTCGCGAAGTTCGTTGGGCAAGTTATTCTTTCAAAAAAGATGGTGCTGAAACCTCTATTTATGATGCCAAAGGCAATCCTATTGCATTAGATGCCCATGAACTTTATACTAAACTTCTCTCACGTTATGGTTTCCGCGACTCTTTGTTTGATAATGCACTCAAGAATGGTCCTACGGCTCTCTATTGTGAGCAACCGCTGGTATATACGTTGGTTTATACGCTCAAGTATGCCTTGTACTTGCAAGATCATCGCAGTGCTTGGGTGGATGCCATGCTCAAAATTCCTATTTTGGGGGCTATCCTTGGTTTCTTGGGAAACTTGTGGGCGGGAATCATCAACCTCTTCCGCAATAACGATAGTTATGAGAAGGAGTTCAAACGGCTCAGTAACAGGAAAATGTGCAAGGAAGCAGAGGGATATGAGATTCTACAAAATCCGTTGAATATCTGATGGAAGTACCTTTAAATATTCTGATGTTAGGTGCGCGAGGATGTGGTAAGAGCACACTCCTTGCTTCCATGTATTACGCACTGCGTAATCTCAATACGGCTCAGCTAACCGTTAAGATTGATGATGCTGTTGAGAGTGCAGAGATGTTAACCCGAAAGGAACGCCTTCTTAATGTGTTTGCTTTGCGAAAGGGCAACTCTTGGATGGAACCTGACTACTTTTCGCGACAAGCCAAGTATCACTCGATTATTGAGGTAACCCTGTCCCAACATCTCACTTTCAAAATGAATGTAGTGGAGGTCCCTGGCTCAGAGTTTCAGGATTGCATTACTACCACTACGGTCGAAACCATCCGTCAAACACAAGTGTTCATTATTGTGATAGATACGCCTTGGCTGATGGAAAAAGGAAGGCAAGGGGTACGCCACAACGATGTTCAGATAATCACTGACCTGCTCATTCAGGTTTTCTCCGAGGATGAGAAAAACGAAGATAAATTGTTGCTATTTGTTCCTATGAAATGCGAAAAGTATTTCAATGCAGGTCGGATGAAAGACGTGAATAGTCGGATTAAAGAGGTATATGCTGATTTGACAGGCCACTTGACACGTTTCGAGCGAACAACCGTGTTTATTACCCCTGTACTGACTCTTGGCAATCTGGTTTTTAGGTTTGATTGCCTTACGAGCCAGTGCTGCGGTAAAAGCTCCGGAGTCTACAGCCAGCACTTTCTGCTTACTTGTCATGACAGCATCAGCAATCAGATCAAGATCTTCCTGGGTTACAGCATCAAAGATGATGATGCGGTTTCCTTTACTGATTTTCTCTTTGATGATGTCTGCAAGATGATGTTTTCCATTCATCATGTCTTCAGAGTAAATATTTGTGGTTCTGTATTTTGACTGCTGTTTGATGATCGTGGAGACTTTTGCTACTTTGACAGGACATTTAGGATCAATTGCGATATCTGTTTTGTGGAGAAGAGCTCCGTTAACCAGCAGATAACCTCCAACTACTGTTCTTCCTGAAGATGGAAAAGTTGGAACTACAATCGCGGTGTACTCTTCTCCAAGTGAATCAAGCATAGCATCCGTCTCAGCTCCTATGTTTCCTCTTAAGGTGCTGTCGATTCTTTTTGAATATACTTTTGTGTCACGACTTTTTAGTTTTTCGCAGACCTCATATATTCTGTTGTAGGCTTCTTTCTTTGGAATTGCTCTGCTGTCTGTAGGATAGATAATACAGTCAACGTCGTCTGATTTCATATTATCTATCATTGACGAGTTAAGGATACTTATTGAGTTGAAGTCACTCTGTTTTAGCTGGACGCCGGTGGCGTTTCCTCCTGTCAGATCGTCTGCTATAACAACACACTGTGTCATAAAAACTCCGATATGTTTGTTTGATTGATGGTTATATATAGTTATATTGACTGATTTAAATCTACTTTAAGTATATCCCAGATTGTTACAAAAACTACTTGTAAATAAATGCGGTAGACAGTGTTTATAGGCCATTTATGTTCACTTTTATGACTGTTTTACACCTATGAATAAATAGGATTGACTGAAAACAGTCAAATCTTGGTTAATGTATTTTACATGCGGTTTCTAGGGGAATATGAATATCATGTCTTTTATGGAGTGAAAAAGTTTTGATTGATTCTTAAAGATTTTATTGAGGAATAACTGTAACTATTAATATTCGTTTTTGTGATTTAACTCGAAGTTATCAGTTTATATGCTTTGTTCTGCACTGAATTCAGACAAAAAAATTGCAGTGTCAAAGCCGGCACTGCAATATCCAATCACAACATCAAATTCATCAGTTAGATTTTATCCAACAAGGACAACTAACAATGATGTGAGAATATCAGAAACCTCTTTATAAATAAAAATGAATGTTCAAAAGATGCTATCTCTGTAGCGATCATTTATTCAAAAATGCTGGGTATATCATGGATTTTGCGAGTTTTTTTACAAAAAAATCCATGACCATGCTAATTTTGTGATTCAACTTTTAACTATTATTTGAATTGAGAAAGTTTTGTTGAGATTTAAAAAAAACTATTCCTCCTCCAAAGGAGTAAACATTTTCAAATCCATTCTGATTTACAATTCTGGATGCCACATAGCTTGTATATCCAGTGTTGCAGAACATTACCACCTTTCTGTCTCTTGGAATCTCATCAAGTCTGTTTCTAATTTCGGTAATAGGAATATTTACAGCTCCGTCAATTGTCTCATTCATAAATACAGCCTTTGGTCTTACATCGATAAGATAGCTGTCTTTCAGAGCTTCAGGGAAGGCCATTCTTACTTTGCCATCTATGATATTAAGAGCATTCATTCCCAGAATGTTCACAGCATCCTTTGCGCTGTTGAATGGTGGCGCATAGCATAGCTCTGCATCCAGAAGATCGTGTACGCTGCCGTTCAGTCTCATTACGGTTGCAACAACATCTACTCTCTTTTCCACACCTTCTTCTCCAATTGCCTGAAGTCCAAGAATTCTGCCTTCTTTAGTAAAAAGCATCTTATAGAGTATCTGTTTTGCTCCTGGGTAATATCCTGCATGTGAATTTGAATAGATAAAGGTCTTTAAATAAGGGATATTCAGTTTCTTTAATCTATCCTCGTTTGCTCCAACAGCTGCCAGCGTCAGCTCGAAGATTTTTACAACAGAGGAGCCCTGAGTATTTTTATAGGTTTCAGTTTTACCGCAGATGTTGTCTGCAATGATTCGTCCCTGACGATTGGCAGGA